>JAGBFG010000045.1 GCA_017936565.1 Clostridia bacterium | reverse complement strand
CTGAGCGTCCGAAGAATACTAGCGGCTCCTGCGCGGGCTGCGTGATGCAGGGCACTCGTCCCATCATTTCGGAGATACAGTCTCTCGTTACAAAAACCGTCTATCCAACGGGAAAAAGGACCGCTGACGGCTTTGATCACAACAGAATGTGCCTCCTTATTGCCGTGCTTGAAAAGCGAATGGGGTTAAAATTCTATGAGAATGACGTTTACCTTAACGTTGCCGGCGGTATTCATCTCGATGAGCCGAGCGCCGATCTTTCTATCGCAATGGCTCTTATCAGCGGAATAACCGACAAGGTGATCCCCGATGAGCTCATCGCCTTCGGTGAGATAGGGCTTTCGGGAGAGGTAAGAGCGGTGTCGCACGCAGAGTACCGCGCCAAGGAAGCGTACCGCTTGGGCTTCCGTCGTATCGTTATGCCAAAGTCTTGCTTGGAGCGTTGCCGCTTTATAGGCGATAAAGCAGAGCTTATCGGTATTTCAGGCGTGTATGAAATTTTGTCTTATTTGAAGAAAAAGGACGAGCCTTAATAGACAAAGGTGCATTTGACGGCATTCTTGCGCCGAAGAATGCGCCTTTGCTTTTTTCAAAGATGCCCGTATAACCCGTATAAAAAGGAGAAAGAAAATGCCCTCATCCAAACCAAAGCAAAGGGATATAAATCCTTTTCCCCATTCCGATTCCAATAAAAGATATTATACGTTTGATTACTATCTGAAAAAGAAATACGGTGAAAAATGCGCCAAAATTACCTTGGACGCGGGCTTCACCTGTCCAAACATAGATGGGCAAAAAAGCAGGGGCGGATGTATTTACTGCTCCGCGCGCGGTAGCGGCGATTTTGCGCAAAGCGCGTACCTCTCCTTGCGCGAGCAATACGATATTCAGGTAAAAAAAATCAGGCAGAAGTGGAATGTTACCCGTTTTTTACCCTATTTGCAGGCGCATACCAATACATATGCGTCCCTTGATACCTTGCAGGCGGTATATAGTGCGGCGCTTGCTTTGCCTGGAAGTGTGGGGCTTCATATCGCGACCCGCGCCGACTGCTTGCCTGGGGCAACCGTAGAATATATCGCCGAGCTTGCCGAGAAAACGGATGTAACGGTTGAGCTTGGGCTCCAAAGCGCAAAGGACGAAACGGCGCGCCTTATCAACCGCGCTCACTCGTACGAGGATTTTTTAGAGGGATATTACGCTTTAAGAAACGCCTCTTCCCGTATTCGCGTCGCGGTTCATCTTATCAACGGGCTTCCGGGTGAAACGGAAGAGGATATGCTGAATACCGTCAAGGAAATCGCCAAAATACACCCCAATGAATGCAAAATTCACCTGCTTCACGTCTTGAAGGGAACCGTTTTGGCAGAATGGTACAAGGCCGAAAGATATATCCCGATGGAACAAGAGGCGTATGTCAGAACGGTGGTCAAGCAACTGACCCTCTTGCCCGAGGATATCGTTATCGGCAGATTGACGGGGGATGGCTCAGAGGCGGATTTACTCGCGCCCTTGTGGAGCAAAAAGAAAACAATCGTTTTGAACGAAATTGATAAAATGTTATATTGCCAAAATTTATGGCAGGGGAAATGTGCAAAATAACCAAAAAAAATAAATATTTTTCGTTTTTTTGGTAATTAAATACAACAAACCTATTGCAATTTTCAAAAAAGCATAGTATAATGGGTGTAACAGGTGTATAGGAAAGCGACAAGTAAGTGGCGGCTTTCTCGCAAAAAGAGAGGCACGATGCGAAAATGTCCCATATGCATCGGTAAAGAATACATATGAAAAAGGAGAACACCCAAATGGAATTGTTTGAAACCAAAAACATTCGCAATCTATGCTTGCTCGGTCACGGTGGGGCTGGAAAGACCTCTTTGACTGAGGCTATGCTGTATATTGCAAAAGCAACCGATAGACTTGGAAAGGTTGCCGATGGAAACACCGTAAGCGATTATGATGCGGAAGAAGTGCGCCGTGGCTTTTCGATTGGGTCATCCTTAGCTCCTTTGGTTTGGCAGGGCATTAAGGTCAATGTAATGGATACTCCCGGTTATCCCGACTTTGAGGGCGAGGTCCGTCAGTCTATTCGTGTAGCGGATGCCGCCTTGATCGTGGTTGACGGTAAGGCAGGTATCGAGGTGGGTACGGAGTTGGCATGGGATCTGGCAGACGAGCAAGGTATTCCCAAATCCTTCTTTATCAATCGCTTTGATGACCCCGAGGCTCGTTTCTACAAGGTATTTACTGCGCTTCGCGAGCGCTTTGGCGTTGCCGTCTGTCCTGTGCAGATCCCTATGATCGACGAGGATAAGGTAACAGGCTTTTTGGATTTGCTTGATTTTGAAAGCTATATTTTTGACTCCGCGACAGGTGACTACGTAACCCTGCCAATTCCCGAGCAATTCTTGCCCGTGGCAAACGAGTACAGGAATATGCTGCTTGAGTCCATTGCGCAAACAGATGACGTATTGATGGAAAAATTCTTTGCGGGAGAAGAGATTTCCCGTGAAGAGTCCGTGCTTGCCATTCATAATGGCATTATTTCGGGCGAAATCGTGCCTGTTTTCTGTGGCGCGGCAACGAAAATGTGGGGTGTTAAAACCTTGCTCGATACCATTGCCGACTCCTATCCCCGTCATACCGCCAAGAAGGTGGAGCTTTCAGAGGATGGCGATGAAATTGCCATTGATAAAGAGGGAAGCGTTACTTCTTTGTTCGTCTTCAAGACGTATTCCGACCCCTTTGTTGGAAAGATGTCCTTCTTTAAGGTAATGAACGGAACGCTGCATCGCGATGATACATTAAAAAACACCACGAGCGATACCCAGGAAAAGATTTCCCGTATTTACGTGGTACGCGGCAAAAAGCAGGAAGAGGTACAAGAGCTTGCCTGCGGTGATATTGGTATGACCTCGAAGCTTGTTGCCACCAATACAAACGACACCCTGACAAATGCGGACGGTAAGGTTGCCTATTCGCATATTGTATACCCCCAAGCCTATGCTTCCAAGGCGGTTGTTCCTGTTGGAAAGGGCGATGAGGATAAAATTTCAGGCGGCATCGCGCGCTTGTTAGAGGAAGACTCCACTATGCGCTTTGAAAACAACGCTGAAACAAAGCAGCTTGTTTTGTACGGCTTGGGCGACACCCATTTGGATATAGCGGTTGCCAAGCTGAAAAACCGTTTTGGTACTTCCGTTGCGTTGGAAACGCCGAAAATTGCGTATCGTGAAACCATCAGAAAAAGAGTGGATGCCGAAGGAAAGCATAAAAAGCAATCCGGCGGCAGCGGTCAGTACGGTCACGTTAAAATTATTTTCGAGCCAGGTGAGGGTGACGGATTAACCTTTACCACCTCGGTTGTGGGCGGTGCTGTGCCGAAAAACTATTTCCCCGCCGTTGAAAAAGGCTTGCAGGACAGTATGGCGCACGGCGTTTTGGCTGGCTATCCTTTGATTGGCTTATCTGCCAACCTTTATGATGGGTCTTATCACGATGTTGACAGTAATGAAATTTCCTTTAAGCTGGCAGCCGCCTTGGCATATCGCAACGGTATTCCCAACGCCTCGCCTGTGTTGCTTGAACCCGTTGGAGAATTAAAGGTGTACACACCCGATGCTTATGTCGGTGACGTTATGGGCGATTTGAACCGCCGTCGCGGAAGAGTTTTGGGCATTGAAGCAACGCATAAAGCGGGAAAACAAGTGGTCTTAGCCGAGGTTCCCGCCGCGGAAATGACCGATTACGTGGTTGCCTTGCGCGCTATGACGCAGGGCAGAGCCAGATTTGACTTTACCTTTGTTCGTTACGAGGAGGTTCCTGCCAACGTTGCTCAAAAGGTAATCGCGGAAGCGCCCAAGGAAGAATAAGAATAAAAAACTGTTTATCGGTTGTGGAAGGATGAAAAGCAAGCACTATGAAAAAAGAAGAGTATACAGAAAATCAATGGAAGGTGTGGGACAGCATTGCCAATGCCTACTATATCCATTGTGTGCATAGCTGGAAATCCTCTCCGCAACCGTATAGAGTTCTCGCAAGCTCCTCTGAAAGCGGATACCGTATGCCTATTGAGCGAGAGCAATACGTTATAGAGAACAGAGAATTGGTTGGCGTTTCTGTTTCGCATCAGGGTAAAAACGGCGTTCTGACCTTTGCTGATATCGAAAATCAGTCCTTTTTCGTGGGAGAGGGAGATGATTTTGAATATGACGCCTACCGTTTTACCTTGGTTAAAAAGACTGAGAAAGAAATGCTTACCGTTTTACACATAAACGCCGATACCGAGATGGAAGAGCAGGCGCTCTTAAAATATCAGTATGTTGAGGAAATTTTTGTTTCAGAGGGCGTCAAGGTCATTTGCGATTACGCATTTCGGTATTTAACCCACCTGCGCGCCGTTCATCTGCCTTCTACGATCTCCTTAATAGGAAAGGGTGCTTTTTGCGGTTGCTCTGCGTTAGAGAGTGTAGTTATTCCCGAGGGGGTTACGGCGCTTGAAGAAAATGTGTTTACAGGGTGTAGAGGCTTACAAAGCGTCACCCTGCCTTCTACGTTGCGCAAAATCGGTTACGGCGCCTTTCGTGAATGTACACAGTTGAAAGAAATTTGCTTTCCAGATGCGTTGGAGAGTATAGGTAAAGAAGCCTTTTGGGGCTGTCGCTCATTGACCGCCCTCTCCTTGCCGGCAGCAATAAAAGAAATCGGCGCTTCTTCCTTTGACGGGGCTGTAAGCCTTCAAAGCCTTCATTGGTCGGGAGAGGCCCAAGAAATTCCGCAGTACGCGTTCAAGGATTGTATTGCGTTGCAATCGGTTGTCCTGCCAAAAGCCATATGTAAAATTGAGGCAGGAGCGTTTAACAACTGTAAATGCTTGGTTTTAGAGAGCCTACCTCCTTTGCTTTCCTATATTGGCGATTGCGCCTTTCGTAACTGTGTCGGGGGCGAGAGCTTGACGTTTTCACAGCATCTTGCCTATTTGGGCGAATTTGCTTTTCACGGTTGGTCCGGCTTGAAGGAGCTGCATTGGAAGGGCGCAGAGAAGGCACTTACCACCGCCTTTGAGGATTGCACCCTGTTAGAGTCTGTCTTTGTTGACGACCTTTCGCTATATGCGCAAACAGAATTCCAAGTGGGCGCCTCGTATTTTGCCAGCAAGGTTCCGTATCCGTATCTCAAGCATTTGTATGTGGGCACAGAGATCCCAAAAACGCTAACAATTCCTTGCAACGTTAAGCGTATTGGAGCAATGGCGTTTTACGGGATAGAGTATATAGAAGAGCTTATCCTTTCCGATGGAGTAGAGTCTATCGGTGAAGGAGCCTTTGCTAACTGCCAAAGACTTTCTTACATTTTTTTAGGGAAGGACGTTGCGTATATTTCTGATGATGCCTTTGATGATTGTCCAAGCTTGGCTTGTGTTCGGGTCGCAAAGGAAAGCACCCACTACAAAAACGTTGGAAAATACAAGGTAAGACAAATTTAACCAAATAAAAAGACAGAAAACCAATTTTGCTTGTGTTTTCTGTCTTTCTTTATTACACGGGATGAACAGCGGATTTATTAGATGCTTTTCCCCGTCCATCCAAATTGTATTTTTGCTTTTTGCGCCATTCAAAAAACTGCATAGCGCTGTTCTCGAAAAGAGCCAGCGAGAGCAAATCCTCTTCCTGCTCTGCGTAAGGAGCAGCTTTGATACGGTATTTTTCCACCTCGGGCTCCAAGGAGTCAGCAGGTCGCTCTGTGATAATGGGCGCGCCCTTGCTGATTTTATGCTGAAATTCGCGGTTGATGGGATTTGGCGTTCTTCCGTATTTGCCTAAAACGAGATTGCGGAACTCCTCTGAAACGATTTTGTAACGCTCACCCGTCAAGACGTTAAGAATGGCTTGGGTATCCAGAATTTCGTACAAGGGAGAAACAAAGGGAACGTGACCGACATCTGCCGCCACACGCGGTATTTCTTCCAAGACCTCTGCGAAATATCTTTCCTTCTTTGCCTGTTTAAGACGCTGCGCGATATGGCGCTGCATTTCTCCCGAAACACCGCTTTCAAGCGCGGTGATGTTCACATCAAAAATGCGGTTATCCATAATTCCGTCGCGCAAATATCTCAGCTTTATGCCCGAAAAATATTCAGCTGCCTGGCGCAAGAAATAGGTGTCAAGCTCAGTTTCGTAAGGAGTTTTGCGCAGGGTGGCTAAAATGGTTTCGGTGGAAAGCAGGGAAGCGCCAAGGGAGAAGGGGGAAATCGCGGTGTCCACAATATCAAGACCCGCCTCCACAGCCTTCAAGACCGTCATAGAAGCAAGACCAGAGGTATAGTGGGTGCTTAACTGGATTTGCATACTGGAATCATACGCTTTTAGGGTTTTAATGATTTGATAGGCATCATAAGGACGCAGAAGTCCTGCGGTGTCCTGAATACATATCGTATCCGCACCTAAATCAAGAAGCCTTTTGGCGAATTCCAAAAAATATTTTCCGTTTTCGGCATTCTCGCTCGTGCAGCAAATGCTGCCTTGAACGGAAGCCTTTTCTTTTTTAGCGGCGCGAATGGCTACCTCTAAATTGCGTATATCGTTCAAAGGGTCATAAATACGTAAAATATCAATGCCGTTGGCAATTGATTTTTGAACAAAAAACTGTACGATATCATCAGGATAATGAGAATATCCCAAAAGGCATTGCCCGCCGAGCGTCATCATCAGCTTGGTGTTGTGAATGTTGGCGCGGATAATACGCAAGCGCTTCCAAGGGTCCTCGTTAAGATACCGCAAGCAGGTGTCAAATGATGAACCGCCCCAAGCGTCTAACGAATGATATCCGATTTTGTCCAAAATCGGTAAAATAGGCACCATTTCCGCCGTTGTCATATGCGCGGAAGCAAGGGCCGACTGCGCACCGCAAAGAACGGTCTCGGTAATTTTTAGTCTTGGCATAAAGCACTACCTCAATGCATAGTGATAATAACAGTTCCGGCCTCTACCGCGTCGCCCTCTCGAACCAAAATTTGAGAAATAATACCGTCCTCAGGGGCAGGAATGGTGTTTTGAATTTCCATTGCCTCTAAAATGCAAAGCGGTGTTCCTTGCTCCACCTTAATACCGACATCAACCAACACCTCGCGGATGATACCGTTTACAGGAGAAACAATATTTTTCTCTTTTTCGGAAACCGCAGGAATGACGTCGCTTACTGAAAGGGAAGAAGCAGGAGTGGGAAGATCGGTGATAATATCGCCCATATCCTCTACCAAAACCTCATATGTCTTTCCAAGAACTGTGATATTAAATTTTTTCATAGGAATAAGCCTGCCTTTCGTTTGAAAGTCCTTTCTGTCTGTTAAGGAAAATATGCGGTTTCACGTTCAACCGCAAACGGTCTGTATGTGGGCGAATTACGGATTACCGCCCTTTGAGGAAATGTGCCGAAATGAAACGACACGGAACTTTGTTTTCTTCTGACTGTAAATGAAAGCGACTGCCGCTGTCAGAAGGGCAACCAAAACATCCTCGGGAAGCTCCTTTGAATCAATGTCATCAATGTTCAGAAGCTTGGTTTCGCCTTCTGCCTTCTTTTTTCTCTTGATTTGTATTTGAGAATGTAAATACAACCCCAAAAAAGTCAGGGACAGAGCAAGCAGAATAAAGCAGACGATTAACCAAGCCAAATTTTCCTGTATAAAACCTGCCATCTGAATGTCTCCTTTATAACGGCAAAATGCCGTGGCGTTTTTTAGAGGCAGTCCCCTTGGCAGAGAGCATCAGCAAAGCAGAGCAGATCCGTTGACGTATTTCCGAAACGGTGATAATATCATCCACCTCGCCCTTACAAGCCGCAGCCACGGGAGAAGCCAAGGAAACTCTCCATTCGTTTTCCAGCTCTTCACGGGTCCTGCTTAGTGTAACACGGTCATTCCAAGCGAAAGCAACGGCAGCGTCGGTGGCAAGAGCGCCGATTTCAGCCGAATCCAGCGCATAAACAACGTCCGCGCTCAAAGCCTTGGACCCAAGAAGGGTATAAGCGCCGCCAATGGCGCGCCCCACTATGATACTGATTTTAGGCATCTGGGATTTTGCGTAGGCAAATGCCAGGGAAGAGAGGGAGAGAACGAAGGATGTGTTTTCCTTTTTCTTACTGTAAGCAAAGCCTGCCGTATCCACAAAGGTAACCAAGGGAATGGAAAAGGCATCACAGAAGGAAACAAATCTTGCCGCCTTTCTCGCTTCCAAGCCGTTAAACATAGCCTCGCCGTTTTGTATTGTATGACCGCATACGGCGCAGCGCACACCGCCAATACAGGTAAAGGCGGTTAAGAAGGTCGGCGCGGTATCGGTGTAAATTTCCTTGTAAATACCGTTGTCAGCAACGGCAGAGAGCATATTGTGCAGGTTATGGTCGAAGCTCTGGTCGCCAAGCAGACGGTTCAGACTGTCAGCGCAGGGAACAGGTCGAATGCCCTCTTCCGCGTTAGCGGGTATATATGAAAGTAAAACGCGCACTTCTTTTACGGCAGAAAGCGCATCAGGAACGGTAAGAGCCGCCACAGTCTCATTAGACTCATTCGCTCCACTGAAATCGGGAGAGCGCACGTAGAAGGAAGCACCTTCTACAGCCACCACAAAATCAAAGCAAGCCGCCAAAGGAGAGGCAATTCCGGTACAATCGCCGGCTACAATGGCAATCTGGGGAATAAATCCCGATGCCTCTGCCACCGCGCGCATAATTTTACCGTATGCCGCCATAGAGCTGACACCCTCGTAAATATCGGCGCCAACGCTGTTGAAAATACCGATAACAGGCGCGGCGTTGCGCATTGCCATTTGATAGAGAGAAAGAATTTTATTGGCGTGTGTATCGTCCATAGCGCCGTTCATACGGGAAACATCCTGCGCAAAGGCGTATACCAGCTGTCCATTGATTGCTCCATATCCGCAAATAACACCCTCAAAATCATTGAGTTGTCCTGTATAGGCGTATTCCGAAAAGCTTTTTTTGGTATAAGTACCAATTTCCACAAACGTTGCCTCATCAAATAAAGAGGAAATGATTTGGCGCGTATCCGATTTTTCGGATGCGGCGAGCGCTTGGCGCAATTCTTCCGCGGTAGGAAGAGGGCGGGGCGCATCATTTGTGAAAGAAAAAGATGAATGAAAAACAGAATCCGAATCTTTCAAGTGTTTTTCTCCTTTCGAAAGTCGACTATTCTTTTATGCATTATACCACTCTTTTGTTGATTTGTCAACTCTTATATAAAGAAAAGAAGGATAAAGACTGTTCGTTTTCGGCATTTTTTGCTCGGCAGAAAAAAGAATGCAGTATTTTATCATTGTAATCACTTCTTCTTCGGGTTTTTGAAAAAAAGCATAAAAAAATGAAAACAAGGTGATTTTGGAATTGACATTTGAATGGAAAAATGTTACAATATACTGAGAAAGGTTTTGTCTTGTATAATGCTTTGAATAAAAAAGCACCATAAGATAAGCGTTTGATTGAAGAGAAGGGACAGCCAAAATGAAAGTGATTGGTTTAACAGGCGGAAGCGGATGCGGCAAAGGCGCGTTTGGCAAGGCGCTTTTTCATCTTGGCGCTGTGTTGATAGATACGGACGATGTGTACCATTCCTTGATTGCGGGTCCTTCTGCCTGTACCCAAGAGTTAATTTTGCATTTTGGTGAGGATATACGCAACGAAAACGACGGCATAGATAGACCAACTCTTGCCAAAAAGGTGTTTCTTGGAAACGAGGAAGAAAAGAAAACGCTCTCCTTGCTGAACAAAATCACGCATTTTCACGTTCTGAATGAAGTCAGACGGCAAATAGAGCAAAAAGCGGCAGAGGGAAGTCTTGTCGTGGTCGTGGACGCTCCGCTGTTATTTGAATCGGGGTTTGACAAGGAATGTCATACCACTCTTGCCGTGCTTGCCCCGTATGAGCTGCGCTTAAAGCGAATTATGGAGCGCGATTCCTTAACACAAGAGGCGGCAGAAGCAAGGCTTCGCGCGCAACCGCCCGACAGCTTCTATGAAAAGAATGCAAAGCATTTGATATATAACGATGGAACAATAGAGGACCTCTTTGCTAAGGCTCAATTATTTTGGCAGCAAAACATCGAAAAAAGCCGAAAATAGCGCAAGGCAGAAAGAGAGGATAACCCCATCCGTTATTTTATTCCTTTTTCAAGCTCCCTTAAAATTTTAATTGTGAGCCTATTGATATTCTGCTTCGTGCTGTTTGCGTTGCCGTGCTGGATATACCCAACCTTCTATCAGGAAGAGGTTTTAGCGGCTTCTCACGAATTTGACGTGCCTGCTTCCTTGCTGTACGCGGTTATTAAAACCGAAAGCGGCTTTCGAAAAAATGCCGTGTCGAAAAAAGGGGCTGTGGGGCTTATGCAGATTTTGCCATCCACGTATGAGGAGCTCGCCCCGAAGCTGTCGCTTGACGAGAATTCTCATCTGTTTTCTCCCGCGGTGAATATCCGTGTCGGCGCGTATTATCTTTCGTGGCTTTACCAGCGGTATTTGAGCTGGGATATCGCTCTTGCGGCGTATAACGCAGGTCCAAGCAATGTCGCAAAATGGCTTGAAGAGGATAAAACTCTTTCCCGCATTCCGTATCCCGAAACAGAGCAGTATGTCTGGCGTGTGCAAAGGGCACGGGGCGAATATGAAAGACTGTACAGAACGCTTTTTTAGTTATATATGGCAGATTTTCGCATCTGCAAAGAAATACACAAAGAATAGAACAGGAAGGCAAAAAAATGGAAGAAATGAACAGAAGCCAAGAAAAAAAGCAGGCAGAAGAGCTAACCTATCAAAAAAAATCGTATTACGATGGCGCAAGCGAAGAAACGATGGACGCTATTTTCAAGTATGCTTCCGGGTATGCTGCCTTTTTAGACAAGGCAAAAACCGAAAGAGAGGCCGTTGTCGAAGGCATAAAAATGGCAGAAAAGGCAGGGTACACGCCTTATATTTTCGGTGAAAAATTAGAAGCAGGCGCCCGCCGCTACTACAACAACCGCGGAAAAAATCTTTTCTTGATCAGAAAAGGAACCGCCCCCTTGGAGAAGGACGGTATTCGCATTATGGCAGCCCACATTGATTCTCCGCGTATTGATTTGAAGCAAAACCCTCTTTACGAGGATTCTCAAATGGCGTTTTTCAAAACCCATTATTACGGCGGCTTGCGCAAATATCAATGGCTTGCCATCCCCTTGGCTATTCACGGAACGGTGGTTTTGCAAAACGGGGAAGCGGTGAATATTTGTATAGGTGAAGAGGACGCTGATCCTGTTTTCTATATCAACGATTTGTTGCCGCACTTAGCGAGAGAACAAAGCACAAAGCCCATGGCAACTGCCGTCAGCGGTGAATCCTTAAACATCTTAATCGGCGGCATTCCTTGCAAGGACGAGGATGTGAGCGATAGAATCAAATATCACGTTTTGGAATACCTTTTTGAAAAATATCATATCAAAGAGGTGGATTTCCAATCGGCAGAGCTTTGCGTTGTTCCTGCCTTCAAGGCGCGCGACGTTGGCTTTGACCGCGCCTTTATCGGTGCATACGGTCACGATGACCGTGTTTGCGCTTATCCCGCTATGACGGCTATGTTTGAAAACGCCGATGAAGCGCACACCATTTTAACCATTTTAGCCGATAAAGAGGAAACAGGAAGCGATGGCAATACAGGTATGCAATGCCGTCTGCTTTTGGATATCATCGAGGATTTGGCGCGCCTTGACGGCGTTTCGGGCGCTGCGGTGCGCGCGGCATCCAAATGTCTTTCTGCGGACGTGAACGCCGCATATGATCCTAACTATGCCGAGGTGTTTGAAAAGAGAAATGCCGCTATGATTTCCTGCGGAGCGGTTATGTCTAAATTCACGGGCTCAGGCGGAAAATCCTCGACCAATGATGCCTCTGCCGAATTTGTTGGCGAAATCCGCCGTATGTTTGCAGAGGACTCTATTGTTTGGCAAACAGCAGAGCTTGGAAAGGTGGATATCGGCGGCGGCGGTACAGTTGCCAAATATATCGCCAATCTGAATATAGATACCGTAGATATGGGTGTGCCTGTCATCTCGATGCACGCGCCCTATGAAGTCATTTCCAAGGCTGATTTGTATGCGCTTTATCGCGCTTTTGCGGCGTTCTGCCGTCTTGACTGACAATGGGAATACAAGAACGCTTGCAAAATGCGGAAGAGCGGTATGCGGAGTTAGAGGCAATCTTCGCCCAAGGTGAAATAGACTTCAATTCAGAGAATTATCGTTCCCTGATGAAGGAATATAACCGACTTTCTCCGTTGATTTCCTGCTTTCGCGCTTACCGCCAAGCGATAAAAGCCGAGGAAGAAGCAAAAGCCATCTATGACACCGAAACGGATGAAGAGCTTGTGCTTTTGGCAAAAGAGGAAATGCTGCTTCAAAAAAAGAAGGCAAAGGACCTTTGGGACGAGCTTCTTTTATTGCTGGTACCGCCCGACAAAAATGACGATAAGGACATTATTTTAGAAATTCGCAGCAGTGCGGGTGGCGAAGAGGCGGCGCTTTTTGCTGCGGATTTATACCGTATGTACAGTATGTATGCCGCTTCCAAGGGCTTTCAGTGCGAATTACTCACGGTCAACGAAACGGAGCTTGGCGGATACAAGGAAATCGGTATGCAAATCTCGGGAACCGCCGTTTACTCAAAATTCAAGTTTGAAAGCGGTGTGCACCGTGTTCAAAGAGTTCCCCTGACAGAATCTCAGGGGCGCATACAAACCTCAACGGCAACCGTTGCCGTTTTGCCCGTGGCGGAAGAGGTTGAGGTGGTCATCAATCCTGCCGATGTCGTTATGGAAACCTGTAAATCCAGCGGTGCGGGCGGGCAGCACATCAATAAAACCGAATCTGCCGTGCGTTTAACCCACCTTCCGACAGGAATTGTGGTGGAATGCCAGGAGGAAAGAAGCCAGTTCAAAAACCGTGATAAGGCAATGAAGCTGTTGCGCGCAAGGCTTTATCAAATCAAGGAAAAGGAACAGGCGGATTTATTAGCTAGCGAAAGAAAAAGCCAGGTGGGAACGGGTGACCGTTCTGAAAAAATCCGTACCTATAATTTCCCACAGGGAAGAGTGACGGATCACCGCATAGGTCTTTCCATCTTTACCATTGACCGATTTATGAATGGAGAAATAGACGAGCTTGTAGACGCGCTTTTGCGAAACGATAACGCAGAAAAGCTAAAAGCATAACCATTCAGGAATTTACAAAGCTTTTTAGAAGGATTTTTTATGCAGACTGAGTATATCAAGGTTTCTGCCGACGATTTGGAGCGGGATTTTTCGATTTTGCTTCGCGCGGGAGAGATTATAAGAAACGGTGGACTTGTCGTTTTTCCTACCGAAACGGTGTATGGATTAGGGGGGAATGCCCTTGACGCGTCAGCCGCGGAAAAGATTTACGCGGCAAAAGGGCGCCCTGCAGACAACCCCTTGATTGTTCACATCAACGAGCCGCAAGAGGCAGAACCCTTCGCGATGACAACCCCCTTATACCATCGCATTGCCGAGGCTTTTATGCCGGGGCCCATCACGGTAATTTTGTCTGCCAAGGAAAATCTTTCGCGAAACGTAACCGCGGGGCTTAATACCGTGGCGGTTCGTTGCCCCTCTCACCCTGTCGCGAGAGCGTTGATTAGGATAGCAGGCGTGCCGATTGCAGCCCCGTCAGCTAACCTGTCAGGCTCCCCCTCGCCAACAGACGCTCTTCACGTTAAGGACGATATGGATGGAAGAGTCCATATGATCATTGACGGCGGCGCTTGCTCTTGCGGCGTGGAATCGACCATAGTGAAGCCCGAGGCTGACGGAACGCTTTTGCTTTTGCGCCCAGGCTTTATTACCAAGGAAATGTTAGAGGAAACGCTTGGCGTTTCCGTAACGGTAGCTCCCTCTGTTTTAGGACAGCTGAAAGAGGGCGAAAGGGTGCTGTCCCCCGGTATGAAATACCGCCATTATGCGCCCAAAGCCCCCTTGATTTTGCTGGATGGAAGCGCAAAAGAAAGGCAATACTTCCTGGCAGAACAAAAAGGGCGGGTTGCCTATCTGTGTTACGAGGAGGAAAAAAAGGCTCTTGCTCCTTTATCTGTGGCGCTATACGTCATAGGAAGGGAAGGCGATAAGGAAAAGCAGGCGCAAAGCCTTTTCCGTGTTTTGCGTGACGTTGATAAAGAAGGCTATGATACTATTTTTGCCCCCTTGCCTGATACGGAAGGGGTAGGAATGGCGCTATATAACCGTATGATACGGGCAGCGGCGCATCACATTCAGCATTTATCATAAAGAAAGAACAGGACGAAAAAAGATGGCAAAAAAGAAAAAGAACGTGACGGAAATATATGAAGAGGCGCCAAGCACGCCCCAGCTGATTACCGAAACCATTGAAAAAAACTATATGCCTTATGTTATGAGCGTCATTATTTCCCGCGCTTTGCCGGAAATTGACGGCTTCAAGCCCTCTCACCGCAAGCTACTTTATACGATGTACACCATGGGGCTTTTAAGCGGTCCTCGCACAAAGAGCGCTAACGTCGTTGGGCAAACGATGCACCTTAACCCGCACGGAGACGCCGCTATCTATGAAACTATGGTTCGTATGACGCGAGGTAACGAGGCGCTTTTACATCCTTTTATCGATTCAAAGGGAAGCTTTGGAAAGCAGTATTCCAGGGATATGGCGTATGCCGCCGCGCGATATACAGAGGTAAAATTAGATACCTTCTGCAATGAGCTGTTTTCGGGCATTGATAAAAACGCGGTGGATATGGTACCCAACTACGACAATACCACCACAGAGCCCACTCTTCTGCCGACAACCTTCCCCAACATTTTAGTTTCTTCCAACCTTGGTATTGCGGTTGGTATGGCGTGCAACATTTGCTCCTTCAATTTGGCAGAGGTCTGTGACGGAACCATCGCCCTGTTAAAAAATCCCAAAATATCCGTTGACAGAATGCTGGATTTCATAAAAGGACCCGATTTTCCGGGCGGAGCAACCCTGCTGTATGACAGGGAACAGCTGCGCTCCATTTACGCGACAGGGGCGGGAAGTGTGACCCTTCGCGCAAGATACCAATACAATCCTTCCGATAACTCCATTGATATTTTGCAAATTCCGTATCCTTCTTGCATTGAAAACATCCTTAAAAAAATTGGCGAATTGGTAAAAAGCGGGAAAATCAAGGATATTGTGGATTTCCGTGATGCCATTGACTTAAACGGCTTCCGCCTATCTCTTGATTTGAAGAAGGGCGCATCCCCCGAAAAAATTATGGATATGCTCTACGTTATGACCGATTTGCAAAAGAATTTCGATTGCAACTTCAATATTTTGGTAAACGGAACGCCGCGCCAAATGGGTGTTATCGACATTCTCAATGCTTGGATTGAGTTCCGTGTTGGGTGTTTAAGAAGAGAGCTGACCTTTGATTTAGAAAAGAAAAACGCGAAGCTCCATTTGCTTTTAGGTCTTTCTGCCATTCTTTTAGATATAGATAAGGCGATTGCCATTATCCGTTCCACCCCCAACGAAGCTGACGTTATTCCCAATCTGATGAAGGGCTTTGATATCACAACCATTCAGGCGGAATATATCGCCGAAATCAAGCTGCGCCACTTAAACAGAGAATATATCACCAATCGCATCAGAGAGCTTGAGAACATTCAACAGGAAATTGAGCGCTTAGAAAGCATCTTGGCTGATGAATTGAAGATAAAGGAACTGATTATTGAGCAGTTAAAGGAGATCAAGAAAAAATACGGAAAGCCCCGCAAAACCCAGATTATGAATGCGGAAGAGGTCCGTGTTTTGGAAAAGGACGATTTTATTGAGAACTATAACGTCCATTTGGTCACAACCAAGCAAGGATATTTCAAGAAAATCACCGCCCAATCTCTGCGCGGCAACGATGAACAAAAGTTAAAGGAAGAGGATTATATCATTTTCGAGGAAGATGCCGACAACTTGAAGGACCTCTTTATTTTGACAAACAAAGCGCAGGCGTACCGTGTGAAGCTTTCCGATATTGACGTTTCCAAGGCTTCCGCAATGGGCGAATATTTACCCGCCACCTTAAAGATGGCGGAAGGGGAAGTGCCCTTGCTTTGCAAAGCCATTTCCGACATCAATCCTGACCATCAGATTGTGGTGTTCTTTGAAAACGGAAAAGCGGCGCGCTTTTCTATGGGCGTCTTTGCTACAAAGAGCACAAGACACAAAATCAACGGGGCATATTCCAAAAAATCGGCTGCTATTGGCGCTTTCTACATTGAAAAATCCCCCTTACGCGTGGTTTTAAGAAGCAACAACAAAAAAGCCGTTTGTGTTTCAACCGACCTTATCCCGATTTCTGCTTCCCGCGATGTGCAGGGCTCGACGGTATTCACGGTAAAGCTGCCTAAAACAAAGGTGGTTTCTGCCGATTCCGCTGCTCTTTACGCAACGCCCGAGCAGTACCACAAGCGCAAAATTCCCGCAACGGGCTCTGCCTTGTCCAAAAAAGACGCGGATCTGGTTGAAAAAAGGGGAGAATAAAATCCTTTTTTTGCAAAACAAAAAGAGCAGACATACAAGATTTTCTTCTTGCGTGTTTGCTCTTTTTATTTAGAAAAACAAAGATTAAGCCAAATTCTTGATAACGTTTTCGTACCAAGCGTTGACGGTTGCGTTTTCTTCTGCGGTTAAGGTTTTAGAGAAGCCTGCAAATAAGCCCTTGACAGGGAAGTACAAAACCTCTTCAATCACGTGAGCGCCGGCAGATCTGACCCAATCAACGATCATAGCAGCGTCTGCTTCGTTTCCGTCCACAATAAAGGCAACGTTCTGCGCCTTCTCCTTGGAAAGCTCTTGGCAGAATCTTCTGAAAGAGTCGGGCATACTGGATTTGGCGGTAACAGTGATAACAACAAGTCTTTCACGGTCACAAGGATAAGCAGGGGGAATAATGTCGGCAGTATATGTACCGTTCTTCGCCAACATATCTCCAATCGCTTTTAATTTACCTTTACTGCTGACAACAAGGGAACGCATCTTCATATTAAAAATCCTCCGCTTTTCATTACATTTTTATTTATCATATAGTAAAACCGTATAAACATCAAATCTTATCCCCTTGTCCACGCCCAAGAAACCAGCGCCCGCAGCAAGAGAAGCTTGTCATTTAAGAGCCCGAAGAAGCCAAGCGGTGCAGAGTGGTAAGAGCATCATTCACTTTTTTCGTATAATGCAATTATACAAAATCCAAATTTTGTATAATCGGGGGAAGGGGGTTGACAGGAAAAAACGCCCTATAAGGCCGTTTTTTATAGGTTTGGTAAAAATTTACCTACCGTACCTATGAATTATACCATAAATACGACATAAAGTCAAGCAATTTTTTCTTTTTCTATTGCATTCTCGGAAAATTTGCGGTAAAATAAGTTCATAACGTTTTTTATTAAACGGCTCAAACAAAATGACTGTGGCATCCCATAAAGGCTGCCTTTACAATCGGGCGAATGGCTCGACTGAAATTTATCTTGAATAATGGGTTAAACTATCATTGCCGCTATATGACGCCTTATCGTGCGAGAAATTTTTTCTTTTGCTTGGCAATGGCCTTTTGGAGATATTTTTGTCTTGTCGCTTCGCCACCGCGCAGGTGTCTTTCGGATTTGTTTTGCTCCAATATTTCCTTCACCTGCAAATAGAGCTTCGGGTTTACCTTTTTAAGTCTGGTGGTAACGTCCTTATGTACGGTGCTTTTACTGATGGAAAAATGCAAAGCGGCACTGCGGACGGTTGCCCGTGTTTGTACCAGGTATTCCCCCAAAATTTCACATCGTTCTTTAGCGGAATAAGTCTTCATAGATACTTTCCTTTCTTTTGCCTCTTTACCAACGATAAACGGCTTATGCTTTATACTACTATATGAAAGGCGCTCCCTTGTTATGAAAAAAGAAGACAACAAATTTGCCCCTTCTACCATTTTAGAGGGTATGGTTTCTATCCGTTCTCTTTTAGAAGGGCAAAAAAAGCAAATAAATGACCGAAAAATATGTAGGATTTTGTATAATTGCAATCGGAAAGACAAAATCAGCAAGGAAATTGCCTTCCTGACACACGAAGGCGAAAGGCAAAATTTTACTGTTGAAGCCAAAGCGGAAGAAGAAATCGAGGCTTTAACTCTTGGCAGCTCCCACGGCGGTATCATTGCCTTATGTACGGAACGCACCATTCCACAGCTCTCTGACACAAGCCCCGAAAACATCCAAAAAGACGGCTTTTACGTGATGATAGAAGGCATTGAGGACCCCTATAACTTTGGATACGCCTTGCGCTCCTTGTATGCGCTCGGGGTCAATGGCGTCATTTTGCCTAAGCGGAATTGGCTTTCTGCCGCGGGAGTCGTGGCGCGCTCGTCGGCGGGCGCTTCTGAAATGTTCCCTCTTTTCAGCGCAGATGGGCAAGAGGCGGTTTCTTTCTTCAAAAATCTTGGTTTTTCTGTGGTTTGCGCGGATAAAAATACCGAAAGCACCTTGGAAAATACCCCCTTGTCATACCCCATTTTCTTGGTTATTGGCGGAGAAAAACGCGGAATTTCTGCGCAAATTATAGAAAAAGCAGATAAAATTATTGCAATAACTTACGGCAGAAACGATTTTCACGCTTCCCTTTCCGCTGCATCCGCAACCACCATTTTGGCATATGAAATCGCCAAGCAAAATCGCAAATAAGCTACCGTTTTAAGAAAGGTTTGATGAAATGATAGATATATTCGTTCTATTTCAGCAGGTTACTGTTTTGGTCCTTATGATGATTCCGGGCGTTTTGCTGAAAAAAACGGGCTTGGTCGGCGAAGAGGCTGGCAAAAGCATTTCCAATTTGATTCTTTACGCCGCGCAACCCGCGCTCATCATTGCAGGCTTTACGGCTGTTGATGTCAATATGGAAATATTGAAGCGTATGCTTGCCGTTTTTATACTGGGCATTCTTTCCCAGCTGATGTTTTATCTTGTGGCAAAAATCGTTTTCCGCAACGCTGAAGATAGGAAAAGAAAGGTTTTAATCTTCTCTACCGTTTTCACAAATGCCGGCTATATGGGCATTCCCCTTCTTGTTGCGGTATTTGGCGCGCAATACCCCGAGGTTGCTATTTATGCAGCGGTATACGTTACAGGCTTTAACATCCTTGTTTGGTCGCTTGGCGCGTTTCTTTATACGGATAATCAAGCCTATATTTCCGTGAAAAAAATGCTCATCAACCCCGCGACCCTTTCCACCCTCGTCGGTCTTATCATTTTCCTTCTTTCTGCTTTTCCTGCCACACGGGAAGGCTTTTTAATCCCCTATATCAGAAATGAAGGGATTTTCTCCTCTTTCATTGACGGATTGCAAGGACTTGTCGCTCCTTTGGCGATGTTTGTGATAGGGTTCCGCTTGGCAGGTGTTAGCTTCTTAAAGGCGATGAAGGACAAATACCTGTATATTCAGATTGTCCTCTCCCTTTTCATTCTGCCTGCTATGGTTTGGGGGATTGTAAGGCTTCTTTCCATCACAGGTATTTATCAGGACACATTAACGCTCTACGTTCTTTTGATTTCCGCGGCAACGCCTTCTGCCGCCGTTACTTGTATGTTCTCGGAGAAATTCAACGGAGATTCCGAATATGCGGGACTGATTGTAGCGGTAACGTCTGTTTTGTGTGTCATTACAATGCCCATCGTTTGTCTTTTAACCGCGATTTGATACAATTTTATAAAAGAAGAGCCCCTGTGATAGCGCTTTGTGCGTCATTATAAGGACTCTTTTTATATTCTTTTTCGTTTTATCCCTTCACTGCGCCTGCTACAACGCCGCTGATAATGCTTTTTTGCGAAAAGGCATAGAAAACAACAATAGGGATAATGGCCAAAATAAGCATAGCCATCAAAGCACCCATATCTCTTGAACCGTACCCGCCCTGCAAATATTGCACCGCCACGGGAATGGTGCGGTATTTCGTACCGATAACCAGATAAGGCAGCAAATAATCGTTCCAGATCCACATAGCGTTTAATATAGCGATGGTGATCGCAATTGGCTTCAAAAGAGGAAAAACAACGTAGAAAAACATCTGTAAAGGGTTACAGCCGTCAATTTCTGCCGCTTCCTCTAAGGCTCTTGGAATGCTGCGCGCAAAGCCGCTGAACATAAAAACGGACATTCCCGCGCCAAAGCCGATATATAACAGTATAATACCGACAGGGTTTTCCAAACGAAGCAGGTTGGCAATCTTGGACATCGTGAACATCACCATTTGAAAAGGCACAATCATACTAAAAATAAAGCCGTAATAAAGCGCGGTGTTCACTCTTGTTTTTACCCGTGTTAAATACCATGCTGTCATAGATGAGGTGAGCAAAATACCAAACACCGAAAAACAGGTAATAAAGAGCGAATACCCAAAGGCGCTGATGAAATTTATTTTTTGAATACCGTTTATATAGTTTTGAATGCCAACAAACGTTTCCTTGGTTGGCAAAACAAAGGGAGCATCTGAAATATAAAATTGTCCCTTAAAGGAGTTAAACAGGACGATAATAATGGGCAGAACAAAGGCAATCGCTACCAAAGATAAAAAAACAGTGGCAATAACAGCTTTAATAGACTCTTTTTTCAAAATCATACGTCCACCTCTCTCTTTCTGGTGAAATACAGCTGTATTCCGGCAAGAAGCGCCACCAGAATAAAGAAAATAACGGCTTTGGCTTGCCCGATTCCCTCACTGCCAACACTACCGTAGAAGGTCTGGAAAATGTCAAGAGCCAGCATGGACGTTTCTCTGCCGGGGGCGCCTGCGGTCAAGGCATAGTTCTGGTCGAACATTTTGAAGGAATTTGTCAGCGTTAAAAAGAAGCAAATGGTGATAGAGGGCATCACCAAGGGCAAGGTGATATGCCTTAACACCTGCATCGGTCTTGCCCCGTCAATCGATGCCGCCTCATACATCTCCTTGGAGATGTTTTGAAGCCCCGCGATATAAATAATCATCATATACCCGACCAGTTGCCAGTTCGTCAGCAAAACGAGCCCCCAGAAGCCGTAATTTGCCGAATAGGTGATATCAACGCCAAGCCCAGACAGAAAACCGTTGATAATCAGCTGCCAGATATAACCCAGTACAATTCCGCCGATAAGGTTCGGCATAAAAAATACTGTACGAAAAAAATGGGTTCCGCGAAGCCCCTTGGTTAAAAGCAGGGCAAGACAAAAGGCAATGACGTTTACGGTTATCGTGCTGACAACCGTGAATTTGACAGTAAACCATAACGCGTGAAGAAAATGATCGCCCGCCGTGAAAATCTGTTTATAATTATAAAGACCTACAAACTGCGCGTTGGTCACGGTTGTGAATTTGGTGAAGGAAAGATAAATTCCCATAATAAAAGGAATGGCAAAGGCAATGAGAAAGGCCAAAAGCGTTGGCGCAACAAATATAGGAAAATACCTTTTTAACGTTTTTTGCATATTATGACTACATCTTTCTGCCGCGCACAAGCTTTACGGCGATTTCAGCTATTAATTTTGAAGAGAAGCGTATTCCTGCGCCCAGCGATTGACGAAAAGGCTTTTCACCTCTTCCCAGCTTTTATTGCCTTGCGCGTATTGAAGCAAAGCCGCTCCAAAATCCGACTTAAAGTTCTGGCTCGGGAAAACGGTAAACACCCAGGGAATGCTATAAGTCTCTTCCCTGTTCAGCCATTCGTTTACCTCTCTTCCTAACGGGTCAGATGGCTTTTCGCTGTCCGTGAAGGTATCAAAGGGGGCAATAAAATCCAATTTTTTACTTACATACTGTTTGCCTGTTTCGCTGGTAAACAGCCACTCCAAGAAGGCAAGCGCCTCTTCCTGCTTTTTGGGGTCCGCGTTTTTATTGATGGCAAAATAGTTTTCCGTACCGATGCAAAGTCCTTGCGACTCTTCCTCGGAAACACCGATATAAATAGGCATAAATCCAACGTCTTCCTCTTTGACCGTATTTCCGCTGACATCTGCGATTTGCGCGTAAGCCCAGTTTCCGTTTTGCACCATAGCGCATTTACCAAGGGCAAATTCAGCCATAGAATCCGCTACCTGCTTTGTGCCCAAGAGCTTGGGGTCGGTGGTGGAATTGTTCAAATACAGGTCAAAAATGGCTTTATATCGATCCGCGTACGAAAAAAGCACGTTTTTATACGTTTCGGGTTTTGTTAAATCAACATTTTCGTCCAAAAATTCATAATACATAGGAACATTAGCCAAATGTGTTTGCCAGCGCCAATCTTCCCCGGATTTCAAGGAAGTTGCGGCGAAAACGCCGTCAATGCCAAGCTCGCTCTTGTGCGCGGTCATATCCTCGACAAGCGCCTTCAGCTCTACAAAGGAGTTTACCTCTTCAACAGATTGAAAGCTTGTTCCCCTGTTTTGCAAGGCAAAATAGGCGTTCATAATCTTTTTGTTATAAATAATACCGTAGCCTTCCACTACATAAGGGATGCCGTAAACCCCGTCTCCATCCGTAATAGCCATGCTTTTATCAGAAAGATGACGGTAGATGGCTGTGTCTTTCAGGTTCAAGCAATAGTCCTTCCACGCCGTATATCCAACAGGCCCGTTTATTTGGAAAATAACCGGGGCATCTGTTTTTCCGATTTCCGATTTCAAGGTTTGCTCATACGTGCCGGACGCTGCCGTTACCACCCGTAAGGATACACCCGTTTCATTTTTATACGCTCTGGCTATCTCATCATAAATAGCCGCGCTTTCAGGCTTAAAATTCAAAAAATAAATGCTGTCCTGTTGACCGCCGCAGGATGATAATAAAAGCATCCCAAGCAGAACGACAAGAAGCAATAGAGAAATTTTTTTCATAAATATAATTCCCTTCCTTTTGTTTTAAAGGTTTTCTTGTGTTGTTATCTTTTGAAAAAACAAAAAAAGAATACAAGGATTATTTTGGAAAGGGCTTATAAAACGCCGAAAGCATAAATAAAAAACCTCTCGCGAATAGGCATTTCCTTCCGCAAGAGGTTTTATATATTGGATTAAAATCGTTTAGCCGTTGCAATCCTCGCCGCAAGCAGAGCAATCGCCTGCACAATCGGCTTCCTCGGAGCAATCAAACTCTTCGCCGCACTTGGGGCAAACAAACTGCTCAACGTCGCAAGACTCATCAAAGCAGATAACCTCGCCGCAAGAAGGGCAAGTTACCTCGTAAAGATCATCCTCGTAGTCTTCATAATCGTCCTCATCATCGTCATCGCCGTCGCAGAAGAGGTACTCTTCCACGTCACCCAAATCGGAATCCAATTCGTCGGCATAATCGCGCAAATCATCGCACTGTTGCTCTAAGCTCTCAATGGTTTCAGCCATTTCGTTCACAAGACCGAGAAGCTTCAAGATCAGTTTGTCCTTAGGATCGGCATCGCTCATGCCAAGGCCCTCAGCCAAACCCTTCAAATAAGCAGCATTTTCACTTAATTTCATTTTTATAACCATACCTTTCTTTCAAAAGAATGTTAAACGAAAACAGAGCCTATACTCTTATGCTCTTTCCAGATATTCGCCAACACGGGTATCCACACGGATAATGTCACCGGTATTGATGAAAATCGGCACTTTAATGGTGGCGCCAGTTTCCAAGGTGGCATTCTTCTGCACGTTGGTTGCGGTATCGCCGCGAACGCCGGGCTCGGTATCGGTAACCTCAAGCTCTACAAAGAAAGGAGGCTCAACGCCGAACACGTTGCCCTTGTAGGAGATAATTTTGCACATTGTGTTTTCTTTTACAAATCTGAAATTGTCGCCAAGCTTGTCAGAGTTCAAAGGAAGCTGGTCATAGGATTCCATATCCATAAAGTAGTACAAATCACCGTCGTTGTAAAGATATTGCATTTCCTTGCGCTCGATGATTGCATTTTCAAACTTTTCAGTAGGGTTGAAGGTTTTTTCCACTACCGCGCCGGTAATAACATTTTTCATTTTGGTTCTGACGAATGCAGCGCCCTTACCGGGTTTTACGTGCTGAAATTCAACAACCTGCCAAACACCGCCTTCATACTCAAATGTAACACCGTTCTTAAAATCGCCTGCTGTAACCATGGGCTTTCACCTATTTCGCAACGAAAAGTCAATATAGTTGAAGAAAGCGCTCCCTCGCCCGTTGCCACGAGGGTTTCTTCTGCTTTTGTTATCTCATATATTTTACACTATTTTTTAATATTTTGCAATAGCAAATTGAAGAAAAAAGCAACTTTTTTTCAAAAATATGCAAAAAAATCAAAATAATTCAATGCATTCCTTGGTTGAATGGGTAAAATTATCAAATCCATTCGCCGTAATGGCTCCCATATCTTCAATGCGACAGCCGTATTTCCCCATCAGATAAATACCCGGCTCTACCGTTACCACATTTCCCTTTTGTAGCTTATATTCCGCCGCCCGCGCTGACAGAGAGGGGGCTTCGTGAATATAGAGACCAACGCCGTGCCCAAGTCCATGACCGAAAGCGCCCATATAGCCGGCGTTATCAATCAGGCTTCTTGCAATGCCGTCTATTTCTGCCCCTGTTTTTCCCGGACCTATCTGTGCCAAGGCTGCCATTTGGGCGTCCAAAACCGTCTGATATAACCGCTTCATTTCGCCGTCTGCCTTGCCTATCACGACTGTCCTTGTCATATCCGAGCAGTAGCCACCAACCGTACAGCCGAAATCCATCGTCAAAAAGCCAGAGGACAGCTTTTGGTTGCGGCATTTTCCGTGGGGTAAGGCACTTGAAGCACCCGAAACGGCAATGATTTCAAAGCTTGCCCTTTCAGCCCCTTCCCGTCTCATAAAGAATTCAAGCTCAAGCGCCACTTCCTTTTCTGTCATCTTAGGTGTCATCATAGCAAGAATATGGGTAAAGGCTTTGTCGGTTATATTCTGCGCCGCTTTGATTTGCTCAATTTCAAAATCGTCCTTTATCAGCCGCATTTCAACCAGAATGTCACCAATAGGGATACATTCCGCCGATATGACATCGCTGTAAAAATGAAAATCGGAAACTGAAAGCGTGCGATTTTCATAGCCGATGGTGCGAAGCCCCTCTTTTTTGACGGTTGTTGTCAGAAAATCCAGCCGATTTTGCGGCATTTCAACCGAAAAGACCTTGTCCACCAAGGCAGATGCCTCTTCGTAGTACCGAAAATCCGTGACAAGATACCCCTTCTCTTGTGTTATGAGCAAATATCCGTCGCTAAACTGATATCCGCACAGGTAAAAAATACTGACCTCATCGGTAATCAGCGCTCCGTCAATTTCGCGGCGCTTCAAGGCGTCTTGGAACATCCGCAAACGATTCATACAGCAACCCTCTTTTTCTTTTTTCGTTAGAGTCCCATTAAGGACAAATAATGCTTTTTCATTGTTAAGGCATCCTCAGCCTGCGTTCCTGCTGACTCGCAAATAATCGTAGGCGTCAGCCCGTCCTTTTCCAGAACCGACAAAAGCGGCTCGAAATCAGGGCCAAATACGGTATCCTCAAAGGTCAGGTGCTTCTTTTCGCCTGCATTCGTCCATTCTATTTTGGAAAAATGGCAATGCAGATTTTTAGCAATATCATCACCAAGCTCTGTGGCAATTCTATCAAATGCATTCCTGTAATTGTCTTCTGCCTTGAAATAATTTCCGAGTTCTCTTGCGTTGATATGCCCGAAATCTACCACAGGACGCAAACGGGAATCCAATTTGCACAAGGAAATCACCTCTTCCAAGGTGCCAAGCTGGTTTATTTTTCCCATTGTTTCAAGACCGATAAAAACGCCATCAAGGTCCAGCTCCTCTAATGTGCGGTATAAGGTATCCGCCGCCAGCGCCATCGCCTCTTCCCGCGTGATTTTCGCGGCAGAGCCTGTATGAACAACAATGGTTTGCGCGCCAAGAAGCCTTGCAGCGCGTACGCTTTCGGCGATGTAAGAAATGCTTTTTAAGCGCGTCTCGGGAACAACACCGGATAAAGAGATAAAATACGGCGCGTGAAAGGACATATGCACCCCGCACTCTCTTGCCTGCTTGCCGATTTCAAGCAAGACCTCATCTGAGGTGGCAATCCCCCTGCCCGCTTCATATTCATAGGCATCAAGCCCTTTGCTTTGCACCCATAGGGGCGCATTTACGTTTTTTTGCTTCTCCCGATGGAAGCTTTCGCTGTTTCCACCTGGGCCAAAAAAGGCGAGTGTTCTCTGTTCTGCCATCTTTTTATCCCCTGCTTTGCTCTTCTTTTTGTTTTTCGGCTTCTCTTTTATAGTATTTCTTTAAGATGGGCTTTTCTAACCATCTTTTGAATCTGGTAAAGGGGTCTCTTTTATCCCGAATGGGTGGCACTAAATAAGTCTTGACGCCCAAACGCTTCCCTGCCCAGATATCCGTTAAAATTTGATCGCCAACATTGGCGGTATTTTCGATGGTAGAGCCCATTGCGCGCATCGCCTTTTTCATATTGTACAAAAAGGGCTTAAAGCTGTCGTGATAGGCGGGAAAATTTAAATTGCGGTTAAAGTACTGCAAGCGGTGCTTATGGTTGTTAGTGACAAAGGAAAGGGCAATTCCTGCCTCTGTCAGCTCGTTTATCCATTTCAGTACAGCAGGACGGGGATCTGTTTCCTCGTAAGGAATGAGCGTGTTATCCACGTCCACAATCAGCGCCTCTATTCCTTCGCTTTTCAAAAAATCTACCGTAAGGTCTTCAAAGGTGTTGAAGATTTTATCGGGTAACAATGACATAATATATAGAAACCTTTCTTTATATGGGGCAAGACACCATTTGTTTTTTCTTCTTATATATTCTACCATATACACGAAAAAAAAGCAAGGTATAGTACCATACTTTTTCAATCAAGCCAAGGCAAAGCCTTGTATATCAATGAAATCCTCACTCTGTTCGGATGAAATCTTCGGCGTATCGCCTCAGATGAAATTAAATCCGCCTCCCTCTCCTGCTGTAAGGCAGATTTCATCGCGAAGCGATTTCATCCACCGAAGGTGGATTTATTCCGCAAAAGACGGATTTAGTTAAAAAAGCACACATTGTCTTGATAGACAAATGTGTGCTTTTTTCTGGCGCGCCCTGCAAGATTCGAACTTGCGACCTACCGGTTCGTAGCCGGGCACTCTATCCACTGAGCTAAGGGCGCATCGCATTTGGAGCGGGTGATGGGAATCGAACCCACACGGCCAGCTTGGAAGGCTGGAATTCTACCATTGAACTACACCCGCATCACCGAACGCCTCAATAGTATACCACAGAGATTTGGATTTGTCAAGAGGAAAAATTAAAAAAATCACATATTTTTCGCTATATTTTTTGCTTTTTTTCCTGTTTGATGCTCATAAAACACAGAGAATGAAAAAGAGAGCGAAATTCGGCATAAAACCGCTTCGCTCTCTCTTTTTTGCTTATATTAGCCGAGGCGTTCTTCCAAAGCCTTCAACTGTGTGTAAAGCTCGGCAGGAACTCTCTCTCCGACCTGGGCATAGAATTCCTTGATGTTCTCGATATCTGTTTTCCAAGACGCAACGTCAACCGTGAGAAGCTCTTCCAAAACAGCCTTATCAATGTCAAGTCCTTCAATGTTGATATCATCGGCATAAGGAATATATCCGATAGCCGTCTCTTTGGCTTCAACCTTTCCTTCGCAACGCGCCAGAATCCAAAGCAGAACACGCATATTGTCGCCAAATCCGGGCCAGATAAAGTGCCCTTCATCATCGGTTCTAAACCAGTTTACGTGGAAGATTTTAGGAGCGTTGGGGATCTTTTTGCCCATATCAAGCCAATGTGCCCAATAGTCGCCCATATCATAGCCAACAAAGGGACGCATAGCCATCGGGTCACGGCGAACAACACCAACAGCGCCCGCAGCGGCGGCGGTGGTTTCGGAAGCCATAATAGAGCCAACGAAGGTACCGTGCTGCCAGTCAAAGGACTGGTATACCAAGGGAGCGGTCTTAGCGCGTCTTCCACCAAATACGATAGCGGAAATGGGAACGCCGGCAGGATTGTCAAATTCAGAGGACAAGCAGGGGCAGTTCACAGCCATCGCGGTAAAGCGGGAGTTGGGATGAGCGGCGCAGGTAGACTTATCCTTCTTGTCAAACTTAGTGTAATCCCAAACATTGCCCTTCCAGTCAATGCAGTTATGAGGAAGGTCATTGTTAAGCCCTTCCCACCAAACAGTATTGGTGTCCAAATCCAAAGCCACGTTGGTAAAAATCGTGTTCTTTGTGGTGGTGTGCAGGGCGTTGGGGTTGGAATGCTCGTTGGTTCCGGGGGCAACGCCGAAGAAGCCGTTTTCGGGGTTGATAGCCCAAAGACGCCCGTCTTTGCCAACACGGAGCCAAGCAATATCGTCACCCACGCACCATACCTTGTAGCCCGCTTTTTTGTATACCTCAGGCGGAATCAACATAGCAAGGTTGGTTTTTCCGCAAGCAGAGGGGAAAGCGGCGCTGATATAGCGAATTTCGCCATCAGGATATTCGATGCCGAGAATGAGCATATGCTCTGCCATCCAGCCTTCCTTTTTGCCAAGGTAGGAAGCAATGCGCAAGGCAAAGCACTTCTTACCCAAAAGCACGTTTCCGCCGTAACCGGAGTTAACAGACCAAATGGTGTTATCCTCGGGGAAATGGCAGATATAACGGTTTTCCTCATCGATGTCAGCGCGCGCGTGCAAGCCCTTGATAAAGCCCTTACCGTCGCCCATAGCGTCAAGCACGTGAAGACCGACGCGGGTCATAATGAGCATATTAAGCACAACGTAAATAGAGTCGGTCAATTCGATGCCGTATTTGGCAAAGTCAGACCCAACCTGACCCATAGAATAAGGAATAACATACATTGTTCTTCCCTTCATAGAGCCTGTATACAGCTTGGAAAGCTTAGCATAGCACTCTGCGGGCGCCATCCAGTTGTTGATATTGCCGGCATCCTCTTTTTTAGAGGTACAAATAAAGGTACGACCTTCTACACGGGCAACGTCGTTGATAGCCGTTCTGTGCAAATAACAGCCGGGCAATAAATCCTGGTTCAGCTTTGTCAGCTCTCCCGTGGAAACTGCCTGTGCGCGCAAATCCTCTGCTTGCGCTTCGGTACCATCAATCAAAACGATTCTGTCAGGCTGCGTCATAGCCGCCATTTCTTGAATCCATTCGTCAATGTACGGAATTTTGGTGATTTCCTTCATGGTATTCTCCTTATATTTCATAAAATTTTACCCGTTTTCAAGCGATATAAGAAACAATCAAAATTTCCCACAACGCTTTGGTAAATTATAACATATTTTTCTTTTTTTGCAATATTTCTTTCTTAAAATTGCATATTTAACATTTCATTCATATTCATTTGCGCCGCGCGCCTGCTTACAAAGATATTTTTCTTCATTTTTTTGCGTTCATACTATATTCAAAAACATTTGTTATACTGTAAAAAATGCAAAATTTTGGAGAAATCTATGGAAAATTTGAAAAAGGGCTTTCTGACCGCTTTTCACAAAATCAAGAAATCCTTTGGTGAATTTCTCTTTTTGCTTTTGGCGATTGCTTTGATCCAGTGCATTTTTTTCACCGTCGTTCTTTCTTTCCACAATAATATCACAACGCAAACGCAAAAGACAGAGGAAGCCTACCCATATCACATTTTAATAACGGGTTTAAGTGAAAGCGAAATGCTGATTTTAAGAGAAAACAGACGCGATGTTTTCCTGAACGATTTTCACTATTCCCCCTTGACCGTTACAAAGCATACAAGCGTCTATTATGACGATTCCTACGATATGACGATCAAGATAAAAACGGGAAACAAGGATTACGGCATTTTTTCTCTCTTCAAGGATGATTCCATAGAAGCGAATTTCCGCGCGATGCGAGTAAGCTACGGCGATATTTTAGGAACGGAGGAAGAGCCATCCGACCACGTTTCGCTCTTCTTTTCTCCCCTTTATTATTTGGAAGAGGATATTTCCGCGCAATATACCAAGCGAAACCTTCTTCTGCTTTTGACCGACCTTTTAGGCTTCGTGTTCCTCTTTGCGCTGTACCGTCAATACCTGAGCAATCAAACCTTCGCCTTCGGTATTTACGCAACCTGCGGCGCAAACAGCAAGCGCTTACGGCAAAACGCCGTAATGCAGTTGTTTCTCTTATCTCTGTTTTCGCTTCTTCCCACCTATTACTTAGCGGCTCTGCTTTGCAGCCGATATTATGCGGCTGGCGGTTCTGCCTTCACTTTTCCCATCGTTTCTATCAATTATTTGCTTTTGTGCCTCTTCGCCGTTCTTCCCGTTCTGTTTTTGGCGGTCTATTCACCTATCAAATTTCTTTCCTTGAAGGAGCCTGCCGCGCTGACTCTTGCGCCCGACGCGAATGACTTAGTCGCTTCCCCGCGCCGCTCTTCTTCCATAGCCAAACGAAAATTCCCGTTTGGCTATGAGGTGCTTTCCCTATTCCGCTTTCGCAAGTACCACCTTATGACCGCCCTAATGACAGCCCTTATTTGTATTTTGTTTGTTTCGGGAATGTATCTGTCAGAGGTCTACGAGTATAACAAGCAAACAGAGCTAAAAACCCTTTCAGACTTTACTGTCCGTTTCCGCGATACCGAAAACATTTCAGATGAACAGTATGAAGCAGTAGCAAACGCCAAGGGAACGAAGCTTTCCCATCGCCTTTATCCTGAGTCAATGCTGAGCAAATACGACTCTCTGCTCGTCATAGACGAAAATTTGGTTTCGCATAACGTCGGCTTCTTGCAGGACAAGGATAAAGGGCTTTGCCTGACAGCAGACGCTCGCTTCATTGCCGCCCAAAAGGACACGCTCGCTTATTATGAGAGCTTGTATGCTATAAGCGGCAATACAGAGGAAATATTTTCGGTAGAAAACGGCGTTATCATCGGTTCCTCTTACCGCAACCAGGAGAGCTTCTCCTTTTCTGTGGGCGATACCGTTCAAATCGCTGTTGCGCAGTATGACGAAAAAGGAAATATCATTGTTCTTGACAACATATACCCCACCGACAACGAAACGGGGCTTGGTCATTGGGAAGAGCTCTATGAAAGAGTGGATTATACATATATTACCCTGACGGTTGTGGGAGTGATTGACGACTATCCCAGTGGAAAAAACGGCATTCCTCTCATCCTCTCTCCCCAAACATATGAAGCCCTGACAGGAGAAAAGGCAAACGCCACTTCGATTTCTGTTTCGCTGGATTCGTATTCTGCCGAAAATTATAATATGGCTTTTGATGAGCTTTCCCGCATTTGCGCCTTGCTTGGCAAGGCAACCGTTTCGGTTACGGGCGAGTCCTTCTATGCGAAAACAGAAGAAGCCTTTTGCTATTCTCAGTTTATACAAACCTTGTCTGTTTTGATATTCATCTTTTTACCTTTGGTTTGGTTTTACGCACAAAGCGTTCTATACCAAAGAAGAAGGCCCGAATTTGCCATGCTTTATTCCTTATCTCTTCCCCCTAAAAAGATGATAGGGCTTTGTCTTTCCTCTGCCCTTTGTATGCTCCCTATTTGCGTTGTCACCTTTCTTTTGTGCTTTATAGCGGCATCTCTTTTCTCTTACGGCTTCAATACCGTCTTGCCGAATGTATTTCATGTTTCCTCGGCACTCGCCAACAGCGTGACGCTTTCCCCGTGGGTATACGGCGCTGTCCTTTTCGCTCTTCTATTCTGCGTGTGCATTTCCGCCTTTGTTCCCTATTACTACTTCAAAAAATCACTGCGCGTATTTCAGATGTAAGAATAAGAGCCGCCGTTTTTGTACCAATCAAGCATTTTCCTATCACACAATAAGCAGGAGTTTATTATGGAAACGCCAATTTTACAGGTTACGGATTTAATCAAGCAATACAGACAGTCCGATTCTATCATTACCGCGGTAAATCGCGCCAATTTTTCGGTATACAGGGGTGAATTTGTCGCCATTACGGGCACGTCAGGCTCCGGTAAATCTACCTTTTTACAGCTTTGCGCGGGTCTTATGCGCCCCAATTCAGGCAGCATACAAATTCTTGGAAAGGACATCACCCGTCTTTCCCCCGATGAGCTTGCCCTTTTCCGCGGTCAGTATATCGGTATGATCTTTCAAAAGCATAACCTCATTCCCCAATTAACCGCCAAGGAAAACATTGAAATTCCCGCGCTGATGATGAATAAGGCACCCGTCAGCTATGAGCATTCCTTTGCTAAGCTAGTGGACATTTTAAAAATCAAAGACAGATTAAACCATCTGCCCTCTGAATTATCCGGTGGACAGCAGCAGCGTGTAGCGATAGCGCGCGCCTTAATGAACCGCCCGCAAATTCTCTTTGCCGATGAGCCGACAGGAAGCCTTGACCGCGCAAGCGCCGATGAGGTCTTAGCTCTTCTCATCAAAATGCAAAAGGAGCTGCAACAAACGCTCATTATGGTTACCCATGACGACTCCATTGCGCAAAAGGCAGACCGTGTTTTTTATATGGAAAACGGCTTTTTGGCGCAGGTAAAGCATCCCTCATAATCCTTTTTTACAAGAAAAGGCTTTCCCGTTCCACACGTAAAAAGCGAGCTTCCTTTTGCGGAGCTTGCTTTTTCTTTTTTCTCTTACAAAACTCGTTTTCTTTGTCTATTTTCTTTCTTTTTTACCTTTCTTTTTGCGTTTCATAACAAGACAATACAAAAATTGTGTCTTTTTGTCAAAAAATAATGACAAATTTTGGTAATTTTCTTTGTCAAAAAGATTGACATTTTCTGCCAATTATGTTAAAATACAGAAAATACCAAATATTACCAATAAAAAGGAGTTTGAAAATGGAACATTCACTGAAACTTAAAATTCTTATCGCAGATGAATCTGCTGAGCAAAGACGTGCTCTGCGAGAGGGACTGCTCGCAGGTGGACATCGCAGCATTGACGAGGCGGCAAACGGAGAGGAAGCATTGCGTAAAATTGAGCAAACGCACCCTGACGTTGTTATCATTGACAGCTGGCTCTCGGGCATTGACGGCATTGGAGTTATCCGCAGAACAAAGGCAATACGCTTCTCTCCTGATTTGCGCCCTGTTCTGATATTGACCTCTATGGTACAAAATAACAGTATGTTTATTGAAGCAACGGGGGCTGGCGCTGATTTATGTCTGATAAAGCCCATTGACCGCAAAAGCCTTCTTTCCCATATCTCTTCCCTTTCCACACATAGAAAAAGCGACGATGCCACAGAAAGCAACAGCGCACTGCCTATGGATTTAGAATCACAGGTAACCAAAATTATTCACCAAATAGGCGTGCCTGCTCACATAAAGGGTTATCAATATCTGCGCACCGCCATCTTGATGACCATTGAGGACAATGACATCATCAATTCCGTGACAAAAATTCTCTATCCCTCTGTGGCGAAAAAATATGCCACAACGACCTCGCGTGTTGAAAGAGCGATACGTCACGCCATTGAGGTGGCTTGGGACAGAGGGGATATCGACACCTTGAACGCATATTTTGGATATACCATTCAAAACAACCGCGGAAAGCCCACAAACAGTGAATTTATCGCGATGATTGCGGACAATCTGCGCTTAAAATACAAAATCAACTAAAAAAGAGGGGCTGAGTCAATGACTCAGCCCCTCGGTAATTTGTGCCACCAAAGGCAAAAATGCCGAAATTTTCGCAGAAAATTTGCAGGTTGTGTTACAATTTCTGTGAAATTGTAACACACGGAAGACGAAAAGCAACCGTTGGTGTTGCTTTTCGGTGCTTCACGAACAGGGAAGCCGCCCCTGTCGCTTATTTGTTTTCTTCAAAATCCTCTCTTGTGATAGCGGCAACACAAACATCACGGCGCCTGCCTTTGGCAACAATGGCGGAACGCATCGTTCCTTCATATTGCATACCGCATTTTATCATCACGCGAAGGCTGGCTTTGTTTTCCTTCATACAAACCCCGGAAATACGGGAAAGCCCCATGGTCAGAAAGCCAAACCGCAGTATTTCCTTTGCCGCCTCTGTCGCATAGCCACATCCCCAATAATCAGGGTGTATGACATACCCGATTTCCGCACAATTATTGGCGCAGTCTATATTTGTAAAGCCGACGGTGCCTATCATTTTCTTTTCTTTCTTGGAAATGATAGCCCAGTCATAATAATCCCCCAGCGCATACCGCTCTTGCAGGTATTGAATATAAGAAGCGGTATATGGCAAATCGGGATGCGCTTCCCAAAGCAAGTAGGCGGTGACGTTCTCTTGGCAGGAATACGCATACATATCTTCCGCGTCCTCGGGGAGAATGGGGCGAAAAAGCAGCCTTTCGCTTTCAAGGGTGGGAAGGTGAGTAAAAATCTCCTGAATGCTCTTCTGCTTCATTTTATTTACCGGAAACGGCAAGCTTTGCCGCGGTTAATGTGTTGTAAAGAAGCATCGTGATGGTCATAGGACCAACGCCGCCGGGCACAGGAGTGATCGCGTATGCCTTGGGCGCAACGGTGTCAAAATCAACGTCACCGCACAGCTTCCCGTCATCCAATCGGTTAATTCCCACGTCAATGACAACGGCCCCCTCTTTTACCATATCAGCCGTGACAAAGCGAGGTCTTCCCACCGCGGCAACCAGAATGTCTGCCTGTTGGGTAATTTGTCTGAGATTATTCGTTTTGGAGTGGCAAATGCTGACCGTTCCGTCCTGCGCTAAAAGGAGCATCGCCATAGGCTTTCCTACAATATTGCTTCTTCCAATGACAACGCAGTTCTTTCCCTTTACGGATATACCGTAAAAGCGCAAAAGCTCCATGATACCCGCAGGGGTGCAGGGTAAAAAGCGCTCTCTTCCCGTTACCAATGCACCAACATTGTAGGGATGAAAGGCGTCAACGTCCTTGTCGGGAGAAATCGCGTCCAAAACCTTTGTTTCGTTGATATGCTTGGGCAGGGGCAGCTGCACTAAAATGCCGTGAAAGCGCGCGTCTTGATTTAATTGTTCGACCAGCGCCAACAGCTCTTGCTCGGTGGTTTGCTCGGGCAAATGCAGCGTTTCCGTATACATACCAACGCTTTCGCAAGCGGTATGCTTATTCCGCACGTAAACAGCGGATGCGGGGTTATCTCCAACCATAACCACGGCAAGAGCGGGCTGGCAGCCTGTTTCTTCACGAAACGCCGCTACTTCTTGCGTAAGCGCTTCTCTTTTGGCTTGCGAGGTTGCTTTGCCATCTATCAGTATACTCATTATAAATCCTTTCTTGCTGTCGTTTTTATAAGGAAACGGGCGATTATTCGCCCGTTTTTTGATTTTCTTTTTGTTTTAAGGGTTTGAAGAACATATCCGTTTTGGTGATATGATGATATATAAGCAAAAACGCGCCAACGACAAAAATCAACCCGCCAAGCACCTGGGAGATGCGAACAGTCTCTCCAAGCCAGGACTGGAAAATATACAGACTGTCTGTGCGCAAGCCTTCAATCAGCATTCTGCCAAAGCCGTACCATGTGAAAATCATCAAGAAAATTTGCCCATCGTATTGCTTGTGGGATTTTTCCTTCACAAAGCCATAGAACAGGTTAATCAATATCACACCGACAATGTTCCACAGGGATTCGTACAAAAAGGTAGGATGCACATACGTCCACTCGCCGCCAAGCTCCAAGCCCATGCGCCAAGGAAGCGTTGTTTCATATCCGTATGCCTCTGCGTTGCAGAAATTGCCCCATCTTCCAATGGCTTGCGCCAGCAAAACCGCAGGAGAAACCATATCGGCAAGCAGGAAAAAGGAAATTTTCTTAAAATGTGACATAATCAATACAGCCAAAGCGCCGCCGATAATGCCGCCGTAGATAGCAAGACCCCCTTCCCAAATCTTGAAAACGTCCGCAAAGGTGTAATTTCTCTCTAAAGTAGTCAAGACATAGTAAAGCCTTGCCCCAATCACGCCCACAGGAATGGTTAAGAGCGCAATATCCAAGATATCATCGAATTTGATATTGTTTTGCTTTGCGCGCCAACCAACGTATAAAACGGCTAAAATCATACCAAAGGTAATAATTAAACCGTACCAAGCCACCTCTTTGCCAAATAAGGTAAATGCCACGGAATTGATAGAAAACTCTCCAATACCGAGTCCGGGAAAGGATATGTTAGAAATTTTAAGCATAGCTTCCTCCTTCAAAATCAGGCGGAAAGAAATTCAAGAAAAAGCGAATAGCAAGTTCTTTCCATATGATATATTATTTTACACCAAATCCGCGAAAATAGCAAGTATTATTCCAAAAAAATCTCGGCTTTTGCCTATTTATTTTAAAAAAAGAAGCCGTATCACCTCAAAAAAGGCAATACGGTCTTTTTTTAGTCTTCTAATTGACGGCTCAAAAAGACGGCAGCGGTCTGTATCAGCTTGGTTTCAAGCTCATCAGGCATATGCGCCTCTTCCATAGGAAAGACAGAGCAAACACAGCCAATGATATCTCCGTCTGCGATAATCGGCATCGCGCAGCTGACATAGTGAGCGCCTGATGCGGTTATGGGCATTTTCTCGCTCTCGTTTTTGTGGGTATAAAGAGAGCGTCTTTCCATAACCTCTTCTAACTCTTCCGACATTTTTTTGTCGCTGTATTCCCTCTTGCTGACGCCCGACGCGGCAATCACCGCATCCCTGTCGCAAATAATCACTGCCATCGCGCAGATTTTGTGGAGCGTTTCCGCATATTGCGACGCAAAGGACGCAAGCTCCCCAATGGGCGAGTATTTCTTAAAAATCACTTCCCCTTCTCTATCCGTATAAATTTCAAGTGGGTCCCCCTCGCGGATACGCATTGTTCTGCGGATTTCCTTGGGGATAACGACTCGCCCGAGATCGTCAATTCTTCTAACTATTCCGGTTGCTTTCATATATAAAAACCTCAACTTTCATCAAAATCGGAGATTTTATCATGCAAAAGCCTTGTGTTGCCTTGCGATAAAACCTCCTTGTTTTTAATAGCGCAATGCTATTATTTGCAAAAAAAGGGGATTTATACTTGATGTTTTCTGTTTTGTATGTTAGAATGAATTTATGAAAGCAAGCATAAAGTCCGACACGATTTGAAGCAAAGAAAGGATAGGAATATGAACAAACAAAGCGGTGCACAAGCTTACGGCTTTTTTATCAGCCACAAAAGCGAGGATTGGGCGTTAGCGGGAAGAATTTATGATTATCTTTCTGCCTCGGGTTATCGCCCGTTTCTCGACATTGAATCCCTACACCAAGGAAATTTTGATGAAGCCTTGGAGCAGATTATAAAAGCGACTCCCTACTTTTTGCTCGTTCTCTCGCCCAACACCTTCAAGGAAGTCAACGAAAAAAGCTGGGTGCTTCGTGAGATACGGGTGGCGCTGAAAAGCGACTCTAACATCTTCTTAATAGCAACTGAGGATTTTGCTTGGCCCAAAGATACGCTTCCCGAGGACGTTGAACAGCTCTACCACAAGCACATTTATTACATCGGGCGGCGCAATTTCTATGAGATCATGAAAAAGCTAGTTGATACGGATATTGCAGGCGAAAAGCTTGGCGATATCATGGATTGGCGCGAAAAGGCGCTCTTTCTGTCGCAAACCTATATGAGCTCGCGCGAAAGCATTGAAAAATCCCTTGGCACGCTTGAAGCGCGTTTTGGTACAGAGCTGGTTGAATGTGTGAGAAGGAAGGAGCCCTTTGAGGGAGAAAATCACATCAAATCTATCCGTATGTCCTGTTACGCCGCAAGCCTTCTGCTCGCTCCGCAAATCAATATGGTGGACGGACGGGCGTTTGACAGGGGAATCCTTTTCAATATTCTCGCGGAGCTATTAAGGGACGACGATTTTTCCTTGGAAATAGTCATCACCGCTCCCGGCAGTATGGCAGCCAAGGAAGCGGCGGAAAGCGAGAAGCTGGGAAACAGCCGCTTGGAAGAATACCCCGAGGCGATATTCCTCAGCTCCTACTCTTCTATATTCCGACTCATTGATCAGGACCCCGTTTTTGCGAAGGCAAGACGTGAAAGACGCTTTAACTTTATGGTCACCGATATGGCTATGCCGTATTCCATATTTCAGATCAATTATAAAACGGAATATGAATATTACGACCATATAAAGTTAGATCTGTATTCCGAGGGATTGACCTCTAATATGGATAGACGCAGTATGCTTATTTTTAAAAAAACGGATCCTGAAAACTATTTATTCTTTGAAGAGCGGTACAAATACATCCGCAATTTGAAGCGATCCGCCCGATTAATTCAGGAGAACCACGATGGCTGGATAAAAGCCTGGGAAGCCTTGAAGGAGGAAATAGGATATGAAGAATGATTCGCCCGTTTCAGCCGTTTACGGTAAGGATATTGAGTCAGCTCTGACAAAGGAATACCGTCAGTATCTGGCAGGCAGGCTGATGATGGAACAAAAGCATTTGTCGCACATAGAGGACGATATCGAGGTCGGCATTTCTCATTATGAGGGGTTCACCGCTGACAAGCCGCATATGCACCCTGTTGCCACCGAGCACGGCTATGTTTTAGAGGGGGCTTTGCGTTTAAGGCTGCTTGACGGAACAAAAGAAGAGTATGAATTTCGCAAGGGCGACTTTTTTGTACTGCAAAAAGGCGTCCCATACGCTACAAAAAACGCCGCGGGAACGAGAATACTGTTTATAAAATCCCCTGGCGGCAACGATAAAACCGTTGTCGAGGTCGACAGCGAAACAACCCTTTGGCTTTCCGATTGGGACGCGCTGTAAGCGTAAAAACAGTAAAAAAGAGAGAGTATTACGGATTTTTGAACCGTTTTGCTCTCTCTTTTCACTTTTTTCGCATTTTATTGCAGCTTAAACCCGTCCTTGAACGCATACCCGACGACATCTCCCAAGACGCGATAGGTGTTGTGAATGGCGTCATACGTGATGGGCTTTAACTTTTCTGCCGAGATTTTTCCCTTTTCATCAAGCACAGAAGCATCCGCCGATATATTGACAATCTCTCCAACGAGAAGGCAGGTTTCGGGGTCATAGGAAATAAGACGGCATTCCAATGCCATTGGCAGCTCATCAATAACAGGGGCGTTTACAAGCTCGGACCTTGTCGAGTGGAAGCCTGCCTTTTCCATTTTGTTCGGCTCGTCATTTCCGCTGATGACACCGAGATAATCGCAAGCCGTCACCGTATCGGCGGTTGCCATACTGACAGTAAACGCGCCGCTTACTTGAATATTTTGGGTGGTTTTATGGTCGGCGCTGATGCAAATGGAAATTTGATTTTCCTCGGTGATACCGCCCCAGGCGGCGTTCATTGCGTTGACGTTTCCCTTCTCGTCATAAGCGGCAATGATAAATACGGGCATAGGGTATGCCCAGGTTTTCGCTCCAAAGCTCTTTCGCATTATGATTACTCCTTCTAAAAAAATCTTTATACAACAAAACGCCTTATCGAGTAAGGCGTTTTGGATTATTAATCTGCAAAGGCATTATAAATCGCGCAGATCGTTTTTTCGTAATCTTCCTCGGCAACGCCTATGATAATATCAAGCTCACTGGAGCCTTGGTCAATCATTCTTATATTGACGTTCGCCCCTGCCACTGCGCCGAAAATGCGTTGAGCGGTTCCCTTTTCCGCAACCATACCGCGACCTACCACGGCAATCAAGGCAAAGCCATCGTCAAGCGCAATAGAATCAGGCTTTACAACACGGCAGATACCGTCAAGCAGCTTTTCTCTCTTTCCTTCCAAGGAAGCGGTGGATACGACAATAGACATCGTATCAACGCCTGAGGGCAGATGCTCAAAGGAAAGCCCCAACTCCTCAAGTACAGACAAAACACGGCGCCCGAAGCCAAGCTCGGCATTCATCATATCCTTTTCCAAGGAAATAACGGACATTCCCTTTTTGCCTGCCACGCCCGTAATAATGGTTCCGTCATCTTCTTTTATCATAGACGAGGGGACAATCATCGTTCCCTTTGCCTCGGGAATATTGGTATTACGGATATTAATCGGAATACCTGCAAAGCGGACGGGGAAAATAGATTCATCGTGCAAAACCGTCGCGCCCATATAAGAAAGCTCGCGAAGCTCACGATAGGTGATGAGGTTAATGGGGCGGGGATTGGGAACGATGCGCGGGTCTGCCATCAGAAAGCCCGAAACATCTGTCCAGTTTTCGTATACGTCCGCATTGACAGCGCGCGCAACGATAGCGCCCGTAATATCAGATCCGCCACGGGTAAAGGTCTTAATCGTTCCATTGGGCATAGAGCCGTAAAAGCCCGGAATAACGGCAAACGTGTTTTCTTTCAGCATTTTGCTGAGCACTTCGTTGGTTTCCTCAGCGGCAAAGGTGCCATTTTCGTTGAAGAAAATGCACTTCTCGGGGTTAATAAAGGTGAAGCCCAAGCACTTTGCCATAATTAAGCCATTCAGGTATTCACCGCGGCTTGCCACGTAGTCGCGCCCTGCGTGATGGGAAATGGCGAATGCAATTCCGTCAAACTCGTCTTCCAAGGAATAATCAAGCGCAAGCCCCTTGATAATATCTCTATAACGGTTTTTAATTTTCTCAAATATCTCACTGAAATCCTCGCCTTTTTTGGCGGTTTCATAGCAAAGATAGAGCATATCCGTCACTTTTTCGTCGGCAGAAAAACGTTTTCCTGGGGCAGAGGGTATAACATAATGACAAGCGGGGTCCGCTTTTATAATGTTAATTGCCTTTTTCATTTGTTCGGCGTCTGCCAAAGAGGTGCCGCCGAATTTCAAAACCTTGACCGTCATAAAGTCATCTCCTATATATCAAATTATATCAATTACATAAACAAAAAGCAAAAGCGAGCGTTGTAACGACAACATCCCGCCTCTGACTCTTTCCAACTGAATTTCGTGTTGCGCACTAAGATAGAACATCATCCCAGCTCATCAACACTTGTTAAATTCAAAGCATCAAGCACAGCAGCTATCACAGCATTTACTCTATCGATTTTTTCTTGGTCACCCTGATTGTTTTCCAAAAAGGCGTTTTTATAATCATTGATGACCTGTTGCGTGTTCTCTTTCGCCGTTTTGTCCAAAACCATATCGCCGAGAATCGTGTCTACCATTTCTTGGTTCTTGGAAACGTTAATGAGTGTTTGCGATACCACAGCGGATTCCGCTACGGTTTCAAAAAACTCGCTTACCGTTTCCTCGGTGAAGGCAGACTCCGTTTCTGTGGAAGAAATGATAGCAAGCAATCCCAAGCATTCGGTAATAGACTCCGACTCTTTTTCAACGTCAATTTCCTGTAAGACTTCCTCTTCCTGCTCGAAAACAACATCTAAAAACTCGTGAACGAATGCGCCCGCGGATTTCTGATACTCAGGAGCAACGGCGTTTTGAACGTAGGCGTCCACCACTTCGCCGACAATATCCTGCCCTTTTTCGTTGTTTTTCATAGAAACAATAACGGAAACAAGAGACTTGGAGTTTTCAGGCGTTAAATGGTCAGGGTCCATTCCCTGTAATTCAAGAGCGTAAATCACGGTAGGAAACATGCTTTTCAGCTCTTCAAAGTAATAGACCTTATCCTCGACACCCTCTTCCGTAGAAACATCTACGTATGCCAACTTATGAAAAACCTCAACGCAGTAGGCGGGAATAGGTGTTTTGTCCAATAAATCAATAACCTTATTTTCGGAAAGAGGAATGAGAGCCTCATTTTTTATCGTGTCGCAGACCTCGGTTAATTCCTCAATTTCGTTTTCGGTACTATCGTATGCGGTAACAAACGCTCTTGCGACATCTATAACACCGAAAAACAGAACCATCACAACCAAGAAGCAGAAAAATCCCTGCACGGCACCAACCAAGGAGCCTAATAAGGCGTGGCGATTGACAGACTTTCCATCCTTTTTCTTAGGAAAGAATATGGCGTTTATAATCGCCGTAACAGGCACGGAGACCAATTTTAACAGGAAAAAGATAATGACAAAGCCTACCACACGAAACAGAGCTTCCGGCGCTGCCAGAATAAAGCCCTCGAGCGTAGGAGAGTTAGAAATGATTTCGGCAACCCCTTCCGTTTGATGCAACAGGACGGAAAGAAATTCCTTAACGGTCATCTCTACCCCGTCTATCGCGACTACCTGCACCATGGCTTGCTTGGCAACGTAATCCGTCACGTAAAAGGAAGCGAGCGCTATGGCAACAACAAAAACCAAACGCAGAAAAGAACGAGCAAACCCCCTCTTCAAGCCGAGCAAAAAACCAATTAAAATGAAAATTGCCGCACCGATCAAAAGGATATTACTTACTGTCATGATTAAATATCTCCTTTAGAGTATATTCACTTTCGAGCATATCACGTATTTAATAGCAATATCAACTATTGCTATGATACCACTTATTTGCTTTTTTGTCAAGTTGTTTTGCGTTATTGCGTAAAAAGATGTCAAAACGCGTCGAGAGATGACAAAAAGAAAATGCAAGGAAATGACAGAAAAAATACTGATGCTTTTCACTATCATTATTTAATGTTAAAGGATTAAAAATTGATTATCATTCCATCATAAGAAACCAAAAATCCTTCTTTGGCGGCAATTTCCGAAAATTCTTCATATAAAACGCTGTCGCCGTTATGAGAAAAATGGTTCAAAACGCCAATAGTGTTGTCGTCCACCAAGCCCAAGCTCTTCATTTTTTCACGCATTGCCACACATCTTTCCAAGCACATATGACCTACGTATTCAATGTGGCTGTTGGCTTCGGTGCAATCATAAGAAACCAAATCAATTTTCTTTCCATATTGCGCCAAATAAGTCCAGCCCTCTTCATCGAAATCGCTGGTATCGTTGACGTAAAACATCACCTTGCCCTCTTTTTCAATCAAATAAACCACAGGGGTAGATTTGGGGTCGTGCGAGGCGCGAATGGCGGTTATGGTATACCCCTCGGTTTCAAAGGGGACATAGGGAGAAATTAAAACAGTCTTTGCCGTTTCCTCGGGAACGCGGCAGGTTTCAATTTCCTCATTCAACATATCGTAGGAGCTTCTATCGGCAAAAAAGGTGAGCGGCTTTTGGTCTTTCAGATGTGAAAAGCCTTTTTTGCGGACGCAAATTTCCGGCGCGTACAAATGGTCTAAATGCGAGTGGGTAATGATACAAGAGGTTATTTTTTCCATCGGGAAACGGTAGGCAACATAATGCGCGTATGTATCCGCGGGAAAATCAATCAAAAGGCAGTCATCCACGATTGCCTGACTTCTCGTGCGTAAATTTTTCCCGCCCCTTCTCATTGCTTCCTTGCAAGTATCGCATTCACAAAAAAGAGCAGGAATTCCCTCGGCAGCAGCCGTTCCCAAAAATTGAAGCTTCATACTGTTACAAACGTCCTTTCCGTTATTAAGAAAAAATCAAACATAAGGAGATTTTTTACCCAAGAAAAAACATCCTTGCTTTTACACCTTGATTATAGCACGCAGACTCAAAAAAAACAAGTCGTTTTTTCCGTTTTAACTTTTTTGGCGGTCGAGCGACGACAAAGTATTTTTTATATACAATTAAAAAGCGGAATATTTTGGATTTGTTATATCATAAAAAAGCCGCGAAATCTTCGATTTCGTTTTGCGAACCCTGTTCGCTCCCATCGGCTTAGCCGATGCGGCTTATTCCTGATGGTATCCACGCTTCGCCTTTGGCGAAGTACCGCACGTTGTGCGCACTTGGCGGCTTTGCCGCCTGTGGATATTATATCATAAAAAAGCCGCGAAATCTTCGATTTCGTTTTGCGAACCCTGTTCGCTCCCATCGGCGTAGCCGATGCGGCTTATTCCTGATGGTTTCCACTCTTCGCCTTTGGCGAAGTTCCGCACGCTGTGCGCTCTTGGCGGCTTTGCCGCCTGTGGATATTAT
>JAGBFG010000044.1 GCA_017936565.1 Clostridia bacterium | reverse complement strand
CGGTATTTGCAAGAGAAAACAACGGCGCAGATTGTGGTTATCATTATGATTGGCGCCAATGACGCGCCACCTCATACAGTCAACGAAAAAAGAGGGATGACACAGTTTGAGTTTGCCGAAACCATAGAACGCGCCGCGCGTTTGAATGGCGTTGCCGTCATCAACGTGTTTTGCGAGGCGGGCTTTGGATATGCGCGCGTCAAGGCAAGAGATTATCAGCTTGATAGCATACACTTAAATAAGCTCGGTGGAAAAAATATGGGTAAATTTGTTTGGAGCAAGCTAAAAAACATTCCCACGTGGGAAAGCGAAGGGGATAGCATATGATAGGGAAAAGGGTTCACGTTGTCGTTGACAGACCCAAGGGATCCGTTCACCCCAAGCACAAAAGCATCGTATATGAGGTGAACTACGGCTATGTGCCAAGCGTCATCGGGGGCGATGGCGAGGAGCAGGATGCCTATATACTTGGCGTAGATGAGCCGTTAGATGCGTTTGACGGGGTCGTTATCGCCATCATTCATCGAAGCGATGACAATGAAACGAAATGGATCGTTGCCCCCGAAAACAAGCAGTTTAGCGATGAAGAAATCATAGAGAAAACGCGCTTTCAGGAAAAATATTTTCATATAACCCTTTTAAGAGCTTGAAAGAAAAGACTCCTTTATGGACAAATAACATTGTACGAGGCAAATTTATGCGTTTTACCTTCCCAAAGCCCTTTCTGTCGGGAAGCGTCTTAAAATGGCTGGCATTGGCGCTGATGACGCTTGATCATATCGGTCTTGTGTTTTGCGCCTTTATGCCGCCTTGGCTCTATCAGATCCTGCGCCTTTTTGGACGCGTTTCCTTTCCCCTCTTTGCCTTTTGTGTCGCCGAAGGATATACCCACACCAAAAACCGCAAGGCGTACGGCTTGCGCTTGGCGCTCTTCGGCATTGCCATACAGGCTGTTTACTTTGTGTATATGAAGAGCCTGAACTTGAACATCTTTGTCACGTTAGCCCTTTCCGTCCTTTTTATGTGGCTTTGCGATATAAGTGTAGAGGATAAGAGATGGGCGCTGCTCTTTATTCCCACTCTTGCGGCAACAGCGTTTCTTTGCTATGGCTTCTTTGGCTTTTACGGGCTTTCCGTCAGCTATGATATCTTTGGCGTCCTTCTTCCTGTTTTTGTCTATATAGGCAGAACAAGGAAGCAAAAAATAGTGCTTTTTGCTATTGGTATGCTTTTCCTTTGCCTGTCATTAAGGGGCGCCCCTCTTGGCGCTTGGCAATGGTTTTGCCTTTTCGCCTTACCCCTCGTTTGCTTGTATAACGGCAAAGCGGGAAGGGGTAGATGCAAGTATTTCTTTTACCTCTATTACCCCTTACACCTTTGTGTTTTGTGGGGCATTCGTCTTTTATTGCAATAAAAAATTGGCAGTCCTTCTAAAAGGCAACTGCCAATTTTTTTATATTTGGAAAACGCGTTATTCGAGATTTATTCTCTTTTTCATCATACCGCAAGAGCAGAAATAGCCACCAAACAAAACCGCGAGATTGACTAAAATGGTTGTCAAGTGGGTAATGGTGTTTGCCATGGCGATTTGCTCAACCGTCTCTGCCCCTGCCAGAAAAAGACCGCAAACAAACGAAAATAATCCGCTTGCCGCGCTGATAAGCGCGTTGATGACAAAGTAGAACAGAACCGAGCCGAAAATTTTATGCTTGCGTATGATAAGAGAGCCAAGGGTAATAGCGGTGTACAAAAGAACGATTTGGGAGAACACAGACAAAAGAGAAGAAATAACGGATAAGACCCCGTTGACTCCGCCGAACATCAGCCCCATTTCTTCTAATACAGAAGAAAAGGATTGCACCCAAAAATCGATCTCCAAGGAGCGCAGAATAGGAAGACCAAGGGCAAAAAACAGGGAAACAGACAAGGAAACGGTGGATAAAAGACTCCAAGTTACACCCGAAAGAATTTTGGCGGTTACCTGTGCTTCAATGGTGGCGGGCAGAACCAAGGTCAAATAGCCCTCATCGGTAAAGAAATTCTTATAATATCTCTGTACAACGAAAAACATAACTGCCACGCTGACCAGCATAATAGCCACAACACAAAGGAAATAGAGCAAAAGCAGCGTGCCGTTCAAGGCGAGGTTACGCATCTCTAAGACGGTAATCAGCTCCATAATGCCAAAGGCAATAAGACCAACCACAGGCGCCAGAGCCAGAAACGGTGTCAAAATCCGCCAAAGTGCCCTCAAATCGTACAAATATAGCTTCTTTAACATCTGAATTCCCTCCTGAAAGCTTCATCCAGCGTGCATTCCTGCACCGTGCAAAATTCCTTCACGTTGCCCGAACGGACAATTTTTCCATTCTTCAAAAAGAGAAAATCGTCCAAAACAGGCTCAACGTCGGCAATCAGATGAGTGGAAAGCAGAATGGTGGAGGTGGGCTGATAGTTTTTGATAATGGTTCTTAAAATGTAGTCCCTCGTGGCAGGGTCAACGCCGCCTATCGGCTCATCTAAAAGATACAGTCTTGCGTTTCGGGACATCACCATAATCAACTGTACCTTTTCCTTGGTGCCCTTTGAGAGCGTTTTGATGCGCGCCTTCGGGTTAATTTGTAAATCCCGTATCATTTCTTGGGCGCGGCTTGCGTCAAAATCCGAAAAGAATTCGCAAAAAAAGGCAATCAGCTCTTCTGTGTTCATCCATTCAGGCAGAGAGTTGCGCTCAGGCAAATACGAAACAATCCCCTTGCTTTTTTCGCAGGGACGTATGCCGCCTATGAGAATTTCACCGCTATCCGCCGTCAGAAGCCCTGCCGCTAACTTAATCAGGGTGGTTTTTCCGCTTCCGTTCGGTCCTAAAAGACCAATGATTTTTCCGCAGGGAAGAGAAAGGTTGAAACGGTCAAAAACGGGCGCTTCGTACCGCTTCCCTAAATTTTTGCATTCTAAAATAGGGGGAAAATTCATACAAGGGTTCCTTTCTTTTGCGGCTTACGCCGTTTATTTTTGTATTTGCTTGTAAGAAAAAAACAAAGGGGAAGAGAAAGAGAATAAAGCAGAGCAAGAAGAACAAAGCAGTCACCTATTCTCGTATATACGGTTTGTGTGTTGGAAAGAGGAAGGGTGTCTATGAGGTGGGCTTGTATGTCGGGCAGGGTTCTTGCCTTTGTTCTGCCGTAAGCATCAATAAAGCCCGAAATCCCCGTGTTGCCCGCGCGGGCGGTGGCCCTGCCGCATTCTACGCTGCGCATAATGGCGTGCGCAAAATGAACGTCCTTGGCAAAGCTGCCGTCAAACCACGAGTCGTTGGTCGCTAAAAGGAAAATTTCAGCGCCTTCCCTTGCGCTCTCTCTTGATAAGGCAGGGTATAAAGAATCAAAGCAGATAAGCCCCCCTGCCTTTCCGAAGGGCAAGGAGAAAAGAGAAGGGGTCTCTCCCGCTTGAATGTCGCGGGAGAGCATATTGATCTCTGCCAAGGGGGGAATGACAGCCTTGAAAAAGGAAGTCCAGGGTAAATATTCTCCAAACGGAACAGGGCGGCGCTTGTCGTATACCTCTTGGCTCATACTGCCATCAGGGTAAAACACGAATAATGAGTTGTAAAAGCGCTCTTCCCCTTGGCTGTCGGGGTGAAGCCCATAGGAGCCGACAACCTGTATCGTCCCCGTTTCCTTGGCAAGAGCACCAAGATAGGCTTGGACGTATGCCGCGTCTTCCATCGTGCCAAGGTAAGCCGCCTCTGCCCAAAGCATCAAATCAATACCATCATCCGCATTCGCTGCCTTTCTCGCTTGCGAGGCGAAGCGGAAAAGCATATTTTCGCTCTGGGAAATATCCGCTTCCATAGAGGAAACGTTGCCTTGTAAAACAGCAATTTTCACCTCTTCCCTTGAAGGTGTGAGGGATAAGCGCAAGGCCCCAAAGGAAAACTGCCCCAAAAGAATGCCCAAAATCAAGCACAAGGAGAGAAGCGCTCCCTTGTCTTGGCAACGGCGCAAATAAAACACAGCCTCTGCCAAAAGGGAATTGCAAAGGACAATGAGGAAAATCAAAAAATAATGCCCAAAGAGGGAAGCCGACTGTATCAGAACGGGGTGCGGCGTCAGCGCTAAGGAAATGGGCGCGAAGGGAACGCCAAACCAACCGAGGTTCTGAACGTAAGAAAACACCGTCCAAAGCGAAGCAAGGGCAAGCGCGTGCAGCAAGGGAATCCCCCTTGGCACAAAGCGGGCGAAAAGCCCAAGCGCCACACCCATAAGAGAAAAAATAGAGGATAAGGCAAAAGGGAGCAGAACCATAGCGACAAGGACAACCGCCAAGGAAGCTATCTTCGAGAGCCCCGCGAAATCCAAGGGATACATTGACGTAAAAAAGGAAAACGCCAGCATAAAATACCCTTGAAAATAGATAAGACAGGAGAGATACAGCGCCAGCAGTCGGCACCCCTCTCTCATCTTTTTGAGCAAATAGTAGCAAAAAGGAGAAAGGACCACAAAAACAGACAGAGAAAACGGAGAAAAAACCACGGGCAAAGCGCCAAGCATTCCCCCGAAAAACAAGAGAAGTCCCCTGTAAAAAGTCTTCCTTTTAACCGTTTTCATCTTTTTTGCGTTCCTTCTTTGAAATTGCCAAACAGCTCTTCCACAAAATAAATTTTATCCAAGGGAACGGAAAACTCTTTTCCGTCTAAATAGGAAAATAAATCCTCTTGCCCCTCGACAAAGCCCAAGCGATAAGACCAAAGCGCTTGGAATTTATATCCCTTTGCCTTTTCGCTCTTGTTTTCTCCATATTTGCCGTCGCCCAAAAGAGGAAAGCCTATATGGGCTAAATGCGCCCGGATTTGATGCGTGCGCCCCGTCAAAAGCTCCACCTCTAAAAGAGAGTAGGCGCCGTTGGTTTTAAGCACGCGGTAACGCGTCATAATTTTCTTGGCGTCCCTTTGCGGAGCGTCAAAAATTTTGACCGTGTTGGTTTTCGCGTCCTTTCGCAGAAAGCCCTCTAAGAGTGCCTCCTTGGAGGAGGGTGTACCCTTGATGACGCATAAATAATATTTTTTCACGCGCCTTTCCTTTATGCGGGCATTCATATCCCGCAAAGCCGCGGCATTTTTGGCAGCAATGACAATACCGCCTGTGTTGCGGTCAATGCGATTGCAAAGAGATGGCGCAAAGGATTGCTCCTCTTCGGGATGATACTCCCCCTTTTGATACAAATACGCCTGTATATGCAAAAGCAGGGTGTCGCCCGTTTTACTGTCGTCCTCGTGAACGGAAATACCGGGTCTTTTGTTTATCAGCAAAATATTCTCGTCCTCGTATACGATATCGAGATTTACCCGAATATTGCCAAGCCCCTTTTCCTTAGAAGCGGCAGAGGCAGAAAAAAATTCGTCCGCCAAGAAAAATTGCAAAGTATCCCCCTCGTTCAATATCTGCTTGATGTCGGCGCGGTGGCGATTTATTTTGATTTTCTTTGTGCGGACGGATTTGTATAAAAGGGAAATGGGCAAGGCGGGCAGAGCCTTGATAATAAACTTGTCTAAGCGCTGTCCGCTGTCATTTTTCCCTATTTTTATCTCATGCATCGTTATTTCGTGCCGAATATGCGGTCACCCGCATCGCCAAGACCGGGAACGATATACGCGTGCTCGTTCAAGCACTCGTCCAAGGCGGCGCAGAAAATATCAACGTCGGGATGGTCAGCCTGCACCTTCGCAACCCCCTCGGGAGCGGCAACCAGGCACATGAAGCGAATGTTGCGGCAGCCCTTTTGCTTCAAAAGCGTCAATGCGTCAGAGGCGGAGCCACCGGTGGCTAACATCGGGTCAACCAGAATGACAAGGCGGTTGCTGACGTCCGCAGGAAGCTTGCAGTAATATTCCACAGGCAAATGGGTGTCAGGATCACGGTACATACCGATGTGACCGACACGCGCCACAGGTACCAGATTCAAAAGCCCGTCAACCATACCGAGCCCTGCGCGCAAAATGGGAACGATAGCCAGCTTTTTGCCTGCGATGGTGCTCATTTTGGTTTTCTTTATGGGCGTCTCAATTTCAATTTGACGCAGAGGAAGATCACGGGTGACCTCATAGCCCATGAGCATCGAAATTTCGTTCAAAAGCATACGGAAATCATTGGAGTGAGTGTTCTTTTGACGCATAATGGTCAGTTTGTGCTGAATCAAAGGATGATCGATCAAATGAAAGGTACTCATAAGCTTATTCCTTTACGGCATATTTTCTGCCTCTGCTTCCTGCCAAAGAAACGGAGTTTTGTTCAACTGCTATTATATATCATTTTCCGCTTTTTTGCAACCCCTTTTCCTATGAAAAACAGAAAAAATCAATTCTTCCCGTAAAAAACGCCGATTTTTAGTTTTTTTGAAAAAAAACGCCCAAAACGGTAGACATTTTGTTTTTTTTGTGTTAAAATATGATAAGTTATCCAAAAGAAGAAAAGCAGATGGGAAAAAGGCTTTCTTTCCTGTCGGAAGGAATGAAAATGAAGGTCTTGTCTTTCAAGGGTGGGTGCTTCGGCGCCAATACGTATATCGTTATGGACGACAAGGAAGAAAACGCCTTGGTCATCGACCCATCGGCAAAGCCTGCCGAGGTTCTGCCGACATTGACGAAAAAAACCGTCTTGCGCGGTATCGTCCTGACCCACGGGCATTTTGACCACATAGAAGCGCTCGCGGAATGGAAAGCGCTCTCTCTTCCGCTCTGCCTTGCCGAAAAGGACGAGGAGCTTCTTTCTTCCCCCGCAAAAAACGGCTCTCTTTTCTTTGGCTTCTCTCTTTCCTTTCCCTTCAAGGCAGATAGGCTTTTGAAGGACGGCGAGACGCTCACAGTTGGCAACGAAGCCTTAACGGTGATGCACACCCCGGGGCACACGAAGGGCTCTATCGTTCTTTGGGGCGAGGATTTTGTCATAACGGGCGACACGGTGTTTGCCGACGGCGGCTACGGAAGATATGACCTCTACGGAGGGGAAAAAGCGGCGCTTGCCGACTCTCTTTCCCGCTTTTTCTCTCGGCAGGGAGAATACCGCATCTATGCGGGGCACGGCAGAGAAGGCCGTTATACCCAAGAAAAACAGTATAGAAGAATGTAAAACAACGCAAGCACTTGCATGAAAGGATACAACAAAATGGAAGAAATCAAGTCCAATTTTATTCATGAAGAAATTGATGCGGATTTGGAAAAAAATCCTTCTTTGAAAATTCACACCCGTTTTCCCCCTGAGCCCAACGGCTATTTGCATATCGGAAGCGCAAAGGCTATCTGGATCAATGCGGGAACGGCAAAAAAATACGGCGGTCTTTTCAATTTGCGGTATGACGATACCAATCCCGCAAAGGAAGACAATGAGTACGTAGAGTCTATTTATAGAGATTTGGAATGGCTTGGCGCGGCGCCCACGGGCGGCGTTTATTACGGCTCCGACTATTTTGACGATTGCTATGCCTTCGCCGTTAAGCTCATAAAAGAGGGCAAGGCGTATGTATGTGACCTGTCTGCCGAGGAAATGAAGGAATACAGAGGTACCTTGACAGAGCCCGGCAAAAACAGCCCCTGGCGCGACAGAAGCGTGGAAGAGAACCTTGATTTGTTTGAAAGAATGAAAAACGGCGAGTTTCCCGACGGGGCAAAGACGCTTCGCGCCAAAATTGATATGGCATCGCCCAATATCAATCTGCGTGACCCCGCTATCTACCGCATTGTGCATACCTCGCACCACAGACAAGGGGATAAATGGTGCATCTACCCCCTTTACGACTATGCCCATCCCATTCAGGACGCCTTAGAGGGTATTACTCACTCTCTTTGCTCCATTGAATTTGAAAACCACCGTCCTCTCTATGATTGGGTCATTGAAAACATCGGCTTCGAGGCAAAGCCCAAGCAAAGAGAATTTGCCCGCTTGAATGTCACCCATACGGTTATGAGCAAGCGTTATCTGCGTCAGCTGGTGGAAACGGGCTTGGTGGACGGATGGGATGACCCCCGTATGCCCACTATTTGCGGCTTGCGCCGCCGCGGCTATACCCCCGCCTCTATTTTCGATTTTGTTGCAAGAGCGGGCATTGCCAAGGCGTATAGCGTGGTGGATATCGAGCTTTTGGAGCATTGCATCCGCGAGGAGCTGAACGAAACGGCTTATAGACGCATAGCAGTCCTTAACCCCATCCGTGTGGTTATCACCAATTTCCCTGCCGATAAGGTAGAGTATTTTGACCTGCCTAACCACCCCCAGCATCCCGAAATGGGAACGCGAAAGGTCGCCTTCACGCGCGAGCTTTATATCGACGCGGATGACTTTGCCGAGGTTCCGCCGCCTAAGTTCTTCCGCTTGAAGCCGGGTGGTGAGGTTCGCTTGATGGGTGCCTATATCATTCGCTTTGAGGAGCTTGTGAAAAACGAGGACGGCTCTATCCGTGAAATCCGTTGCACCTGTGACCTTGAAACAGGAAACGGAATGCCTGCCGACGGCAGAAAAATCAAGGGAACGATTCATTGGCTTTCCGCTTCGCACGCCGTCGATGCTTCCGTTATGCTCTATGATCATCTTTTCACCTTGGAAAACGTGGCAGATATTCCCGAGGGCAAGACCTACGGCGATTACCTCAATCTTGATTCCGTGAAAAAATTGGAAAACGCCAAGCTTGAAGCCTCTATGCAGGATGTCAAAGAGGGCGAGCGCTTCCAGTTTGTCCGTGTTGGCTATTTCATAAAGGATTCTAAATACGCCAATACCTATAACCGCATTGTCGGCTTGAAGGATTCTTATCCTCAAAAGAAATAAAAATCAGTTAAAAAGGGCTGTAAATGACAAAAGTCTGTCGTTTGCCGCCCTTTCTTTTTTGTGTTTTTTTCATATTTATAAAATATTGGTCGCTCCTCTTGAAAAAAGATGGCTATTTTTCTTTTTTCAGGGCAAAATAAGGTTGTTTTTGCAATTATGCAGGCAAAACCCCCCTTTTTTCTTTGCCTGTCTTGTTCGCCTTTTTTACTGAAATTTCCGCAAAATATCATCGAAAACGACCAAAAACGACTCGCTTTTTCCCGAAAATTTCAAAATAAGGTCGAAAATGCAATCGTGCGCCTCTCTTTCCCGTCGTTATACTGAAAATAAGTAAAAGAGAGGAAGGAAAATATGATGGAACAAACCAAAACCATTCAAGTTTTGAAGAGCCAATGGGATAACACCGTCCTTACGTATCTGTTGCAGGAAAGCGAGGCGCATTCTTCGCCCTTGGCAAAGGAGCTTTACGAGGGAGAATGTAAGGAAGGCAAGAAGCTTTATCATATTTCCGTGTCGCTTCAAAGGGGCGATGTCAAAAGAGAAGCTTCTATTCCCGCCTTGACGGATAAGAAGGATTTTGCCGAAGCATTTTTGCAATTTCTTTGCCGCCATCGCGTCACGCCGCTTTCCTTATATGATATTTACGTAGATTGTCTGACACCATAAAAATCCGTCACATCCATTTTTTCGCCAAACAAAAAAAGGAAGAGAAGAATTGCGTTTTGCGGTTATAAAAAAAGTCTTCCTTGCACAAATTAGTATCAGTTTGAAATAAAAAGGCGAAAACAAGGAAAGATTGGTCGGAAAAATGGGCAAAAAAATCATAAAAATAACGGCATCCCTTATAGGATGCCTCATATTAGCGTTTCTTTTGGGGGTGGGAATAGCGGAGATTTCCTTGCCGAACCAAATGACTTTGGTAAGGGAAGACGCGCTCCCCTCTTATCCCTGTGTGGCGTTGTCGGGCAAGCAAACGGTCAGCGAAAATGAAGCGTTTTCCGTTTCTACTGTTTCAGCAAAGCTGTTCGGTGTTATACAGTTAAAGAAAATAGAAGTAAAGGAATATCATAATCTCTCACTCATTCCAGGCGGGCAAACGTTTGGGGTTAAGGTATTAACGGACGGTGTCTTAATCGTAGGTATTTCAGAGGTCTCTTCGGGCGGAGTGAAGAAAAATCCTGCCGCGGAAGCGGGCATACAGGTGAAGGACGTGCTGCTTTCCGTTAACGGTGTAAAGGTGCATTCCGCCGTGGAGGTGGCAAAGCTATTAGAGGAAGCAACGGATAAGGCAGTTTTGGTTTGCCGCCGCGGCGATAAGGAAATGACCTTCACGGTTACCCTTGTCAAATCCGACGAGGACGGAAAAAACAAAGCAGGCCTTTGGGTGAAGGATACTACGTCCGGCATTGGAACTGTCACCTATATCGTGCCGAAAACCGGCGAGTTCGGCGCATTGGGACACGGCATCTGTGACAGTGAAACGGGGGCTCTCGTTCCTTTGTCGCGAGGAACGGTCACGGGCGTGAAAATTCACAGCATTCACAAAGGAACAGCAGGGACTCCCGGAGAGCTGCGCGGGTATCTTTGCGGCGCGAAAAAGGGTGCCGTCATTGGCAATACCGATTGCGGTGTCTTTGGCGTTTTCAGCGAATGCCCGGATAGCACTCCCATCCCCGTCGCAACGCCCGAAGAGGTCAAAGAGGGAAAGGCGGTTTTGCGCTGCTCTCTTGACGGCGAAGAGGTCAAGGAATACGAAATTGAAATCAAGGATATCCGCAGCCAAAGCAAAACGAAATCCTTTGTCGTTCACATCACCGATAAAGCGCTGCTTGAAAAAACAGGCGGTATCGTGCAGGGAATGTCCGGCTCCCCCATAATCCAGAACGGCAAGCTCGTCGGTGCAGTTACTCACGTTATGATCAACGACCCTACCACAGGATACGGAATATTTATTGAGAATATGCTGAATGCGTCACAAAATCAAGCACAGCCAAAGGCGGCGTAAACTAATATAAAATGCAGAGTGCATAACACAAAATTGAATAAAACTGTTGTCCTTATTATAACACTCTCATATTTGGTGTTATTTTAAGGACAACAATTATTTTTATGAGCTATAGAGGTAAAATGTTTCCCTTATTATAACATAACCGTTGCGGTATCGTTCAAGGAATACGTGTGGACAAATTCACAAATTTATAATATTATTACAAAAAAACTCCAACCTTTTTAAAAATCTGTGTCTTTATGTGTGAAAGCTTTCAACGAGGTACAAGCAAGCGAACAGACAAGAGGCTGAAAAGATTATATAAGATTTATTTTTTAAACCGTTATTATTCCATTTAGTTCATCTTTGTGGCAAAGATTATGGAAATACTTTTTGCCAAACTTTTCACTTGCACAGAGCAAATATGATTTTTTTGAATTCTTCATCATTTGTTTTCTTATGTTGTTTTCTTCAGGTGCAATATCTGTAAGGTATCCGTCGTCGGATATGCCTCTGCAAGAAAAAAATGCAATGTCGGCATTAAAAGTTTCTATGGTTTTGTAGGCTTCTTCACCTACTAATGCCAAACAACTATTAATAAGTGTTCCTCCGGTAGATATAGTATTTATGTCATACTCCGCCAATTTCGTTAAAGCCTTGACGCCATTAGTAACAACAGTTATATTTCGTTTTGATGAAAGAAACGGAATTAAATAATAGCAGCTTGTTGATGCGTCCATAAAAATGACATCATTATCATTTATAAGGTCAATAGCTTTTTGAGCAATCAATACTTTTGCGCTGCTTTGTTCGTATTCTCTTATTAAAAAAGGAATTTTATTCTTTGATAGCATTGTTTCTTCAAGCACCGCTCCACCATGAATACGCTTGATTAAGTGTTGTTTTTCTAAGCTCGCCAAATCACGCCTAATAGAAGGCTCGCTGATAAATAAACTATCCGCTAATTGCTTGACTGTTACATTTTTTTTCTTTAATAATATTTCCAGTATCTCTTTTTCTCTGTCTTTGTTCATATAATCACCAACACTTTTACAAACGCTCGCAATCACGATCTATTGCTCAAAATCAGCGTCGCTTATTGACCGTTTTGATCATTTAATATATAATAACATAAATAAATGGTATTGTCAAGTGCTACATTAGCATGCACTTGTTTTCGGATTATATGCTCATTTTTATGAGTATTTGTTTTATGCACGACCTCATTTAACATAACAGCATAAAACCATGTTAGGTAAAAGCAAAAGGAGAAGATAGTATATGAATGAACAGATTTATTACACAAAAAATCTGCCGTTTTACGGTAAATACGACGTTATTGTTGTGGGAGGCGGTCCTGCAGGTGTGTGTGCCGCCATTTCCGCAGGAAGATTAGGATTGAAGGTGTTGTTGGCAGAAGCCACGGGTATGCTGGGAGGAATGGCAACAGCGGGGCTGGTACAACCCTTTATGACAGTATACGACAGAGATGGCGATGAGCCCACCGTAGGCGGAATATATCGTGAAATAATCGAAAGACTAGACGAATTTTCGGCAGTTGTGTATCCCGAAGAAACTGATTCTCCAAGTATTTACACTTCGTTTATTAAAAAGTATCATCGCCATGTTACACCCTTCCATTCCTATATGCTTCAGGTCGTTCTTGACAAAATGGTTCAGGAAGCAAATGTGGAGGTAATGCTATATACACGGTTTTCAGATTGCATCTGTGAAGATGAGCATATAAAATATCTTGTTCTTTCGGCACTTGAAGGACTTATAAGCGTTTCAGGTGAAATAATAATAGATTGCACGGGCAACGCTGATGTAGCAGCTGCCTCAGGTGTATATACCTACAAGGGTGATGAGGAAAGCGGTGTTCCTCAGCCGGCAACGCTGATGTTTGAGGTAGGAAATGCAGAGTATCAGAAAAGCGAAAGGCCTACCTTGCCTGTCAAGGCTTACCGCACGCCAAGAAAAGGGGTGTATTCGGTTAATCATTATCACGTTTATTCGGTTGATGCAACAAACTCGAAAAGTATGAGCGATGCACACCGCTGTGCAAGGCTTCAGGTGCTTGATGCATACAGAGTTTTGCGTGAGGAGACGCCCGGCTTTGAAAACTGCGAACTTTTCCAAGTTGCTTCTGTTTTGGGTGTCAGAGAAAGCCGACATATAGATGGTGTTTATAAAATTACCGTTGATGATATTGCAAAGGGAACAAAGCACTCTGACCGCATCGCAGTTTATGTTTTTGGTATGGATGTTCATTCAAGAAACAAAAACGAAACGGGAAATTTTAAAATTGAAGTTGCAAAAAGATATTACATTCCTTACAGAAGTATGCTGCCAAAAAGGGTTAACAACCTGCTTGTGGCAGGCAAAACTATTTCATGCGAGTCTCAGGCGGCGGGCGGATTGCGGTGTATGCCCTGTGCCATGGCAATGGGTCAGGCGGCGGGACCTGCGGCTTTTCTGTCGGTAAATACGAAAAAAACGGTTAACGAGATAGATATATCAATGCTTCAAAGCATTTTAAAGGAAAACAAAGCGATACTTGATTAATTTTTTGTGAAATGAAAAAAGAACGGAGACTTTTTAAATATGATTTTTCAAGCCCATAAAGGTGTGAGTACGGAAAATCCCGAAAACACCATGCCGGCATTTATGTCTGCAGTCAGACAGGGATATAAAATTATCGAACTGGACGTATCTGTAACAAAAGACCTAAAGTTTGTTTTGTTGCATGATACCACAATAAACAGAACAGCAAGATATAAAAGCGGAGATATAATTCCTCATGAAATTAAAATTGGTGATATTACATATGCTGATGCATTAGAATATGATTTTGGAATTTGGTTTTCTCAAAAGTTCAAAGGCACAAAAATCCCGTTGCTTAAGGATGCTTTGGAATTGGCAAGGCAATCAGGAATAAAGCTCAAGATCGACAATAAATACCAAAAATTCACTATCGAACAAAAAAATCTGCTTTTTGAGTCTTTGGCTGATTATTCGGATACTGCTTGTCTTACTTGTTCGGATATTGAAAGCATTAAAGAGGCACATCGTGTTCTTCCGGATATGCATTTTCATTATGATGGTGCGGTGACTCAAGAAATTCTTGAGGAGTTAAGTGGATTTCTGCCGAAAGACCGGTTGACTGTTTGGCTTCCGTTGAAAAGCAATGCCACATCGTGGGTAAAGTTAGATTTTGCCGACGAGGCTTTATCCTCGCTTGTGAAACAATATACAAGGCTCGGTTTATGGATACTTTCCACCGATGAACAGCTCCGCACTGCCAAGGCCTTAGGTGCAGACATAATTGAAACAAACGGACAGTTAAAGCCTGTATTAAATGAAGGATTAATTGCTGATATGCATACGCATTCTGAAAGCTCCCATGACTCTGTTTGCAAAATAGAAGATATGCTTAAAAAAGAAATAGAAAACGGGACGGAACTTTTTGCGGTTACCGACCATTTTGACACAGCATCATTTAAAGATTATGATGTGTTTTCACCTATCGAAAAGGCGTATAAAACTGTTCGGGCTTTAGAAAAGAAATACGGCAATAAACTTTTGGCGGGAATTGAAATAAGTGAGGGTTTCTGGTATCCTGACATATACAAGAAAGCGAGGGCACTTGTTGATTACGATGTCTTAATTGGTTCGGTTCACCTGGTGCGATACAAAAACCTGGACTACGCTTACTCAAAAATTGATTTTTCCAAGCTTTCCAAGGATATGATTCTGAAATATCTTGATGCTTATTTTGATGATATGATTACGATGATAGACACAGTGGATTTTGATATTTTAGCACACCTCACCTGCCCTTTGCGTTATATAAACCGGAAATATAATATTGGAATTGATATATTACACTTTAAAAATAAAATTGAATGCATCTTACATCGGATAATTCAAAAAGGTATCGCTTTGGAGGTTAATACCTCATCGTTTGATCTTTTGAACGATTTTATACCACCAATTGATATTTTAAAGAAATATTTTGATATGGGCGGATATTTGATAACCTTGGGTTCGGATGCACATGTGTCTGAAAATGCCTCAAAGCATTTTAATGAAGCACTTGCCACGCTCAGAGCTGTTGGATTTAAAAATATATTTTATTATAAAAAAAGAAATTTATATCAAATAACTATTTGAAAGGATTGTTACTATGAAAGCCGGAGTATTTTTTAATAAACACGATTTAAGAATTACAGAAATTGAAAAACCCATACTCAAATCCGGAGAGGTATTAATTAAAGTTATGGCGTGTGGTATTTGCGGTACAGATGTACATATCTTTAATGGTGACGGAGGCTGCTTTCCCACGCCCGCAGGAACTGTGCTGGGGCATGAATTTTCAGGAATAATTGAAAAAGTCGGTGAAAATGTTACAACATTAAAAGAGGGCGACAGGGTTTGTGTTGATCCCAATGAATTGTGCGGAGAATGTTATTATTGCAAAAGCGGAATAGGTCATTTTTGCGAAAAAATGACCGGTATTGGCACCGGGGTAAACGGTGGATTTGCTCAATATTGCACTGTTCCTCAATCACAGGTTTATAAAATCTGCGACAGCACAACCTATGAAATGGCAGCAATGGCAGAACCTGTTGCCTGCTGTATTCATGGTATAGATATGTGTAATATATCTTGCGGTGATACTGTAGCAATAATCGGCGGCGGTATGATAGGAATGATAATGCTTCAGCTTGCAAAGCTTTCGGGAGCAAGTAAGCTGATAATGATAGAGCCTGTGCTCGAAAAACATGAAATCGCAAAAAAATTAGGGGCAGATATTTGTATTGACCCAACAAACCAAAGTGCCGCAGAAGTTTTGGCTGCTAATGGCATTGACAGAATTTCAACCGTTATAGAGTGTGTCGGTAAAGTTGAGACAATAAATCTCGCAATACAAATTGCAGGAAAAAAATCAACAGTTATGATGTTTGGCCTAACAGCACCCGATGATGAACTGAAAATAAAACCTTTCGAAATTTTCCAGAAAGAAATTGTTTTAAAGGCATCATTTATAAATCCCTACACTCAAAAACGTGCAATAGAACTGATAGATAGCGGAAAAATTGATGTAGCTTCATTTATCTACGAATGCGCTCCTCTGGAAAAACTTCCCGTCATTCTTTCTGATGCCTCACTCAGGAGAAAAGGAAAATTCATTATTTGTCCAAATGAGGTATGACTATTATGAAACTGTTGTCTTTTGGTGAAGTTTTGTGGGATATCTATCCAGATAAAAAGCACATCGGCGGTGCTCCGTTTAATGTTGCTGCGCACTTTTCAAAGCTCGGCGGAAATTCATATATGCTTTCTGCTGTAGGAAGTGATGAATTAGGCAATGAAACACAAAAAAAGCTTAGAGAATTAAACATAAACACAGATTTCGTCACTGTTTCTAAAAAACCGACGGGAACGTGTCTTGTTACTCTGAACGAACAACAGATACCGTCTTATAATCTAATGAAAGATGTTGCCTGGGATTACATTAAATGCGACAAGGAAACGAAGGACTTTAACATATTTTATTTTGGAACATTAGCATTAAGAAGCGAAAATAATTATTTGCTTCTGGAGCGGTTGCTGAATACTCAAACCTTCGAAGACATTTTTGTTGATGTAAACATTCGCCCGCCCTTTTACTCGGAAGAAAGTATTCTGTTTGCATTGGAAAAATCAACCCTTTTGAAGATAAGTACAGAAGAACTTCCCGTAATACGAGAAGCTTTGAACTTATTGAATTTAACAAACCATAATCAATTTGCCAAAAAACTTTCAGCTTTATATCCAAAGTTGAAATGTTTGATATTGACAGATGGCGCAAACGGCTCCTATGCTTTCGATTACACAAGCAAGAAAAATTATTATTGCCCGGCATTACAAACAACTCCCATTTCAACAGTCGGAGCCGGTGACAGCTTCAGTGCCGGATTTTTGTATCAATATCTGAATAAGAAAAGCCTCCCGTTTTGCTTAGAATATGCGACAAAAATTGCCGGTTTTGTCGTAGCACACCTTGAGGCAATTCCTGACTATGATGTTGAGATCTTCAAATGAAATTTGTTGTCCCTACTTGATCACACTCGTGTCGGGCTCACCTATCATACAAGACGGTAAGCTTATCGGCGCGGTTACTCATGTAATGGTAAATGACCCCACTATGGGCTACGGCATTTTCATCGAAAAAATGCTGAACGCGGCAAACACCCCTATGGCAAGGGCGTCATAAGCAAAAGGCAATATCATTCCGACAAAAATCGGGTTGATATTGCCTTGTTTTATTTTGTATTCATATTGTCGAAAAAAGCGCGTGGGGATTTTTTGTAATACTTGACAAATTCCTTATAAAAATGCGAATATGTGTGAAAGCCTGCGTTATATGCGGCTTCTTCTATTCCTGTGCCCTCGCGTATAAGGAAAACAGCTCTGTTCAAACGCTTTCGTATAATATACTCTGTCAAAGACATTCCCATATTTCGTACAAACACCTCTGTAAGCTGATAGCGACTTACCAAAAAAGTTTTTTGCAGAGTGTTATATGACAGGTCTTTATCAAGATTGTTTTTTATATAACAACAAATATCAAAGATCACAGAATCGTTTACTGTTGACATTTCATGTGACTTTTTCAAATCACGTGAGTCATAGATCCAAAATAGCAGTTGAAATATCAGGGTATGAAGCCTTGCCGTATTGATGGGATTATTTTCTTTTTGCACGAGCTCCTTTAATTGATTGAGAATGAACATCGCCTGCTCTGTTTCGTGTTCGTCAAAGGCGTACTTATTTCCAAGCCCCAAATACCGATTGCGAAAAACATTCATAAGCGGAAGATCATATTCAAAAAGCGGCAAAAGAACGGAATCGGAAAAATATACAGATAATCTTTCGTGATAACCGTGATTGCTGAACTTAAAGGAACGTATTTCATCGGGCGACAATACCATGAGATCTCCGTCCTTTATCTCATAAACGTTTCCTTCGACTGAGCAGGTGCCTTCGCCGCGGATAAGTATTGTTATACCGTAAGTATCGTCGTAATAATTGTATGGTATCGTTGGATGCGGGGGATTTTCCTCAATCGTATGTGTCACCTTGAAATAGGTCGCATTATACTCTGTTTTTGGCATATGCATCTCTCCTTTTATTTACTGCGCCCATGCCGATTACTGCGATGATTGCCGCCAAAAATGCCAAGAGCGCCATAACGGAAAAGGTTAATGTCCATCCGCTAACGGAAGAAAGCCATCCGAATCCGGTAGATGCGGCAAAATCCCCCAAATGGACAAAAAAGTTAAGCAGTCCCACGAATTTGGCTATGTTTTTTCGTTCCATATAACGTATGGGATAAAGGCTTAAAAGGAACGTCAGTGCGGCTGTCATGGAAATAGCGTTGAGAACGAATAAAAAAACAGTTACCGCTACCGTGGTCGTACTGATAAACGGTATAATCAAAAAACAAGCAGTGGAAAGCAAGAATGTAATTAGTGTCGGCACAAACAGATTATTTGCTTTTGGTCCGATCAATCCTGCCAGCAGGGCGCCGCAGATTTGAAGCATTGGTACGACTGCCGTAATGGCGGTTGATACCGTGACTGTTAACTTAAAGCCCTCGTTGAGATAAGAGGGAATCCATAGGGAAACGCTTTCCCTCAATGCTCCGATTATGAAAACCGCGATAAGCGCGCACAAGGTTCCCTTGGATTTCAGGATTTCCCATATAGATTTTGATTTTCCCTTGACCGTCACTTTTGCTACGGTGCTTTGTTTATTTGGTGTTGTGAACCGCGGTATGACCGTACACCATACAATACCAAGCGCAAAAAGCAAGGTTGAAACGGTAAAAAATACAGCTTGCCAGTGAAAGAAATGGATTAAAACAGGGGCAAGAAGGTAATTTATCACTCCGCCCACCGCACCTATCGTATGAAGCGATACAGCGCCACGTGATAGCCACGGTTCCTCAAGTGTTTCTGAAAAAATGCGCATAATTCCGCAAAGCAACGTCGCTTGCATACAACCGTTGATACCCCAAAGAAGCATCATAATGTAAAAATGATTTGATACAGGAAACAAAAGATTGATGACCGCCACCGTGAAAATTTCGACAGAAATCAGCTTCATGGGAGATACCTTGTTAATGATTATCGTACTGATAAGCTGTCCTACCGCATTGCATAACGCAAAGGTAGACGAGATCATACCGGCAGAGGCTCTTGTCAACCCTGTTGTATTCACAATTTCCAAAATACATGCGCTGTAATCATTTCTACCAAGATAAGAAATTAAATATGCCAGCCAAGAAACAAAAATAATTATGACGCAGCTCTTTTTTGATTGCCCCATAAATCGCTCCTATATACTACTGAAATAATAGTTCAAATTATATCATGAATTTGCCGCAAAACCTCTGATTTTGGCTGAGAAACTTTGTTTCTCTTGCCCGCCCTGCGGGCTTGGCAAATTCCTGATGATTTAAGCATTGCGCTCTCGCGCAAGTGCCGTACTCGGTACGGCACTGACGGCTTTGCCGTCTGCGGAGATTATATCACATAATATATGGGAAGTCCATTGCCAAATGGCTGTAAAACATTTCCGATTTTCTTTTTTATCGCCTTTTTATTATTGCTTTGATACGGCCTTTCTGTATTGCGATGGCGTTGTATGCAGATGCTTTTTGAAGCAGTCGTTAAAGTTTCTCACGCTTTGAAACCCGCTTTTAAGGGCGATTTCCGTTATGCTGGCATCCGTGTTATCCAAAAGCGCAATCGCCGCTTCCAGGCGGTACAAATTCACAAAGCTCGTGAAGGACATATTAAATACACTCTTGAAGCACCGTGACATATAGTTATAGTCATAGCCAAAGGCACAGGCAACGTCCATCAAAGAGATGCTTTCGGTATATTTTTCGGCAATATAATCCGCAATAAAGGCTATGATTTCTACCCTTTTTCTGTCCTTTTCCACCAGCTTTACAGACGATACGTATTCCTCGCAAATGCCGTAAAGGCAGGATTTGAGCGTATATTTCGTAGGGTTTTCATTATATATCAGTCGGTCCTTTATATATGCTTTGACAGGGGCGCTTACCTCAAATATAAATTTATTCCCGTGTTTTCCCGCAATTTCTTTGGAAAAGGAATGAACGAAATCGCCCGAAAAAACCAATATCCAGTAGGAAGAGTCCTTGTAAGGCTCATAACTGTGAATGTCATACGGTAAGCAAAGCCCGAAATCCCCCGCGTTCATCTGGAAGGACAGGTTATTGACGGTGCATCGTACGCTTCCATTTATAACGTAAATCAATTCCAAATTTTTATGAAAATGAGAATCCCAAACGGTATCCGAATAAAAGGCGGTGTTGAAATTGTAATTCGTGCGCGAATTGTGTAGCTGATGAAAAACCATAGCACCTCTCAAAAAAGATAAATTATTGCCACTATTACACCAAAAAGGACGAGAGTTTGTCAAGCCTTTGCTATATAATGAAGGATGGAGAGGGAGGTGCTGCTTATGAACAAGAGCGTATATAACTATATCGTTGAAAAAAAGCATCATACGTTCCGTCACAATGTAGAGTGGAATTTGGCGGAAGAGTATTTTGCCAAGGGGCTTCCTGCCATTGAGCGTATGGCAGACAGATTTGAGCGTATGTGTGCCGAAGAGAAGCCTGTTATTCTTGACGGTGAGCAAATCGTTTTCTTGCGGACCGTTTCAAATTTGCCCGAAATTTTTACGGAATCGGAGTGGCAGGATATCAAAACACGCTGCTACATACACGAGCTTGGCTTTGTGTCCAATCTTTCCCCGAATTATTATGATACCATTTCCGTCGGGCTTTTCGCCAAAAGAGAAGCCGCCGATGCTTACGGAAAAAGAGCAATAGACAATATTATAAAGCTTTCGGACAAGTATTTGGACGAGGCGAAAAGGCAAAACAGAACGGATATCGTAGAGGTTCTTTCCCAAGTGCCGCGCTATCCCGCGCGCAATTTCCGCGAGGCGTTGCAGTTTTTCAGAATTTTGCATTACGCTCTTTGGCTGGAGGGCAATTACCATAACACCGTCGGGCGCTTTGATAAATATATGTATCCGTATCTCAAAAGGGATTTGGAAAACGGAACGCTGACAGAGGATAGCGCCCTGGCGCTGTTAGAGGATTTCTTTTTGTCCTTTAATAAGGACAGCGACCTTTATACAGGCGTTCAACAGGGAGACAACGGTCAAAGCCTGATGCTTGGCGGCATAGATGAAAACGGAAACGACGTATTCAATCCTCTTTCCGAGCTGTGCTTGAAGGCATCCTACAACAACAAATTGATAGACCCCAAAATAAATCTGCGTGTTTCAAAAAGCACCCCAAAGGAAAGATACAAGGAAGCCACACGACTGACCAAGGCGGGGCTCGGCTTTCCGCAATATTCCAATGATGACGTTGTCATTCCGGCGCTTGAAGGGTTGGGATATGAGCATAATGACGCGGTGAATTATACGGTAGCCGCCTGCTGGGAATTTATTATTCCGAACGTCGGCGCGGACGTTGCCAATATTGCCGCTATGTCATATCCAAAGGCAGTAGATATAGCCCTGCATAAAAGTCTTCTTGCCAGCGAAACCTACCAAGAGCTTTTCGGCGCGGTTTGCCAAGAAATCCAAAAGGAGTGTGACCAACTTTGCCGCGGTATAAGCAATCTGTGGTTTGTGCCCTCTCCCTTTATGAATGTGCTGATGGACTGTGATATTTATCAGGGTGGAAAATATAATAACTTTGGCATTCACGGTACAGGCATTGCCACCGCGGCGGACAGCTTAGCCGCTATAAAGAAATTTGTGTTTGAAGAGAAGAAAATGAGAAAAAAGAGCTGATAGAAGCCATAGATAACAATTTTGAGGGCTATTCTGAATGGTTGCATATGCTTCGGTATGAAGCGCCAAAGCTCGGCAACAACGATGATTTTGTCGATAGCATCGCAACGGCGCTCTTGGATGCCTTTTCTTCTTCGTTGAAGGGAAAAACAAATTGCAAAGGCGGGGTTTACAGAGCGGGAATAGGCAGCGCCATGTACTATCTTTGGCACGCAAATGAAATAGGCGCGTCCGCAGACGGCAGACGCAAGGGGGAGCCCTTTGGAACGAACTATTCCGTATCGCTTTTCGCAAGGGTCAAGGGTCCTGTGTCGGTCATAGCGTCAATGACAAAGCAGCATTTTGGTAACGCCATCAACGGCGGCCCCTTAACCTTGGAATTTCATCCAAGTGTATTTGCTGATGATGACGGCATTGAAAAGGTGGGTATGCTTGTCAAGTCCTTCATTGACCGCGGCGGTCATCAGCTGCAGCTCAATACCGTAAATACCGCCGTTTTGCTTGACGCGCAAAAGCACCCCGAAAAATACAGACACCTGGTAGTCAGAATTTGGGGTTGGAGCGCTTATTTCACAGAGCTTGACAAGGAATACCAGGACCACGTAATCAAAAGGCAAGTGTATAAGATATGACGGGAATTATATTTGATATAAAGGAAATGGCAGTGCACGATGGCCCCGGGATAAGAACGACTGTGTTCTTGAAGGGGTGTCCTCTTCGGTGCGTCTGGTGTCACAATCCCGAGGGGTTAAGCCCCAAGCCGCAGCTGATGTACAAAAAGGCAAGCTGTATAGGCTGTGCGCAGTGTATGAAAAAATGCGAGCACGAGGACTGTAAAGCCTTTGGCAGATGTATACATTCTTGCCCCGAAAACTGTCTTGAAGTGACAGGTAAATATGTTGACTCCAAGGAGCTTGCCGATGAATTGAAGCGCCAGGTGGAGATTTTAGGCGATTCGTTTGGCGGCTTTACCTTTTCGGGTGGTGAGCCCTTGGCTCAGCCCGCATTCCTTTTTGCGCTGTTAGAAGAATTAAAGGAATATCATCTTTGTGTCGAAACCTGCGGCTATGCCGATGCGGACGTCTTTCAGAAAATGATAGAAAAGCTCGATTTTGTCATAATGGATATAAAAATCGCCGACAGCCAAAGGCACCGCGCATACACAGGAGTGCCAAATGAGAAAATTCTTGAAAATTTTTCGCTGCTGAAAAGCAGTAAAAAGCCTTATACCGTCCGCACACCCCAGATCCCCGGCATCACGGACACAAAGGAAAACCTTGACGCTATCCAAAAAATAATAGGCGATAGCCGATGGGAAAGGCTCCCATTCAACGAAATGGCAGGGGCTAAATATGAAATGCTTGGCTTGGACTATAAAATGCAGAATGAAAAATGAAAAATGCCCCTGTTGCAGCAGGAGCATTTTTTGAAATGCTTTTTTATTTGCGATACCAATCGCAATCATAGTAGATGGCGCAAAGATATCTTGCGGCAACCGTTGTGCTTGAAAGCTCCGTCCCCAAAAATTCCGTTTTCGTGTCATAAATATCTACAGCACTCCAACCGTTTGGGTTTTCAAGCTGTATAGATGCCAGAGCCGCGCAATTTTCAAACGCCTTGCTTCCTATGCTCTTGACGCTTGCGGGAATAAAGATGCTTTCTAATTCACCGCACGCGTAAAACGCACGCGTACCGATGCTTTGGCAAACGCTGTCGTCCTCAAAGGCTACTGACGTGATTTTGGGATAATCCGTTGAATAAGGGTTAAACAGGAAGTCGGGGATTTTTGTCACGTTAGAGCCAACGGTAACGGTGATCCCCGCGGCTTTTTTACCCGCGTGCTTAAAAACGTAATTGTATGCTTTAAGGTCAGCCATTTCGGTGGCGTTAAAACGGATGTCGGTAATAGCGTAGCAATCGCCAAACGCCGCGTCCTCTATGCTCTTAATGCTCGGGGGAATTTCAAGGCTTGTGAGGGCGAAGCAGTGTTCAAAAGCACTTTCCCCTATGCTTTGGCAAACGCTGCCGTCCTCAAAAGCAAGCGTTTTGATTTTCGGAGAATAGGTTTCGGAAATAATAGGGCTGAAAAGGTATGCCGGTATACGCGTAACGTTAGAGCCGATGGTAACGGTTATTCCCGTTCCGTTTTGACCTGCCGAGGAAAAAACGGCATTGTTTGTTCCAAGGTCGTTCATTTTCGTTGCGTTGAAGGTTATCTCAGTAAGACCTCTGCAACCCTTAAAGGCGTTTCGTTCTATATCCTTCACGCCCTTGCCAATGACAAGGCGCTCTATGGCGAAGCAGTTATAAAACGCCGATTTCCCGATATGCGTAACGCTGTCGGGAAGGGTAACGCTGACAAGCCCCGTGCATTGACTGAACGCCTCTTCTTCAATGCTCGTAATGGTGTCGGAAAGGGTGACGCTGACAAGACGCGTACAGCCGTAAAACGCTTCGCTTCCAATGCTTGTAACGCCCTTCCCAATCAATACGGTTCTTAAAGAGGTAGTGTCAGCGAAAACCCCTTGCGCGATGTGTGTAACAGGTAATCCCCGATACAAGCCAACAAAAAGATGCTCGCCCGAAAAGCTTCCTTTTCCTACCAAGGTGTATCCCTTTTCATCAGCATTCAGATAAAACAAGAGCCCCTCGGAGCTGTTTGTCAAATGACAGTCGCTGCAAACACCTGACACCATATTGTGCGAAGTCAGAGATACAGGAAGTCTGTTTTGGGTTCTCGACAGCTCCTCTTCGCAGCTGTCGCAGTAAACGACAGAATCATACGAGCCCTCGGTCTTGCAGGTCGGCTCAATAACGTTTTCCCTAACGGCCAAAGCGGGTGTGTGGGTATGACCGAGAGAGCTCCATTTTGCGTAAACACGTACGGTCATCTTGCTTGAAAGGGGAGTATCGAGCAAGGAGTTTGCCGTAAAAGGATCTTCCCATACGTCCTTGTCCCAATACCAGCCGTCAAAGGTGTAGCCTTCCTTGGTCGGGTCCTTTGGAATCGTTATAAGCTCCTTTTCGCCAACCCTGACGGTGTCGTATACTTCGCCGTCCACAATAAAGCAAACCTCAAGCATAGCCTCGCCAAGGCAGGACGAAAGCCCCAAAACAAATAGGACGGTTATTAAAAGAAATATAAGTGCTTTTTTCATATACACACCCTTTCCGTAAATAACAAAGAAATTTATTTTATGTTTTCCTTTATAAAGGCGATAACGCCGCTTGCCCAGGCGTGACACAGGCTGTGTCGGAAGCCCTCATAGCAGCCTTTTCCGAAATCGCCGTGTATGTCCTTTTGATTGTCCTTGGGGTAGCGGTCTATCCTGCCGCTGTCCTTTACCCAAGTAATATCGAAATGCTCCCAGAAGGTAGTAGCCCCCTTGTCAAGCATTCCGCCGTAGTATTCCTTCATAATCTTGGTAGCAAGCGCCTTATCGCGCGCGGCGATGGCAGAGAGCGTGAAGTACGTCATAAAGGTGCAAAGTCCGCAAGCGCCACCCTCTATGAGCTTTTGATATTCCTCGTCCGACAACGCGCCGTAAACGGCGTGCTTTAATCCAAGCACCGACTTCATCTCCTGAATTTCCTGCTTGTCGCCCTTTGTCAGCTTTTCTAATAAATGCTCTGCCGTTTTCGTGTCTTTGCCAAGCCTTTTGAACAGCTCGGCAGCCTTTTTAGCGCCAAGCGCCCAGATCATTCTTCCCCCGATTTGAGAATCGTGAGGATTGTCTGCTGTCAGCCAGTCCACCAGAACGCACGTGCCGCTTGGGTTGGTGATAACGCCGTTTTCATCTACGTACCCGTCGTATAATGCAATAAGCTGTTCAGCATAGTCAATTTGAGTTAAAACGAAGGGCTTGACCTCTTCTCCCACACGGAAATAATATTCCGCAAGGCAAACAACCCACCACATATTGTAGGTGTTAATAGTGCTCATCCATATGCCGTCCATTTTTTCTCTTTCGCGCTCAAAGCGCAAGGAGCTTTCTATTGCCTTAACACGCCCGTACATGCTCGTTAGCGCCAGAACCTCGGGGTATAAATCTCCAATCCAAACAAGACGGTCTCTTTTGACGCCGTCCCAGATATAGTCGCCCGAGGAGCACAAATCAACCGTTCTTTTTGCCGCCGCGAAAATTTCTTTTATTCGCTTATCCTCACCGCGATAGGCGTATTTTGAACGCTTTTTCAGTATCTGGTTTGTTCCTAAAATCGCCTTCACCGTAATCTCGGCACCCGCAGGGAAATCTATTCTCACAAAGCGGTAACCGGTGTTTCCAACCGTAATTGTCGACATAAAGGAAAGAAAGGTCATAAAATCCCGCGGCGCGTGGTCGTTTGTCGCGTTCTTTTCTCCAAGCTCCGCCGAGGTCTCTGTCAGGCTTTCGCCAAAGCGCACCCGAATGCTCGCGCATTTTCTTTCATTTTTGACGTTAATGGTGGCAATTTTAATGCCGCCGCACATCTCCTTGCCAAAATCAAGGATAATATATCCGCCGTCTTCCTCAACGGTCATATAACTGTTTTCGCACAGCGTCACCTGCGTTTCGCGGTTTTTCATAAGCGCCTCAGCGTTTTTTATATTCTTGCATTCAACAATTCTTTTTATGGAAATATGTTCCATTTTCCCCTCCGAAAAGCAGGCAAAAGCCAAGCGGTTTTTCTTGCCTTCATTATAACATGATGGGGTGAGGTTGTCAACTTTTTGTATAAAATTTTCCAAAACGTATTGAAAAAAGCTCCTTTCTATGATATAATTGCATTATCAAAAAACAAATAAATATAAAGGAGTTTATTATGAACAGAATTGTTTTGATTACGGGTGCTTCCAGCGGATACGGAAAAGCAATCGCGAAAGCCTTTAAGGATGCGGGCGATACGGTAATTATGACCGCTCGCGGATACGACGCCTTGGAAGCGGCAAGAAAAGAAGTGGGCGGAGATTTGGCGTTCACCTTGGACGTTACCCTGCCTTCTGATTGGGAAAAAGCATTGGCAACCGTAAAAGAGAAGTACGGGCGTCTTGATGTTTTGGTAAACAACGCCGGCGGCGGTATTGCCATTAAAGAGGTCAGCGAGTTTACCGCTGAGGAAATCGACAAAACCATTAAGCTCAACTTGAATAGTGTAATCTACGGCTGCAAAACCTTTGCCGATATGATGAAAGCCCAAAAAACGGGTACGATGATTAACATTTCTTCCGTTTGCGCAAGACAGTGCTGGCCCACCTGGTCCGTATATGCCGCCGCAAAGGCAGGCGTCTTAAACTTCTCCAAGGGTATGTATTTGGAAATGCAGCCCCACAATGTCAGAGTGACCTGCGTAGTTCCTTCCTCTGCTTCCACAGGCTTCCAGAAGGCTTGCGGCATTGGCGAAACCACCGATAAATTGATGGTAGAGGATATTGCCGAAACCGTTCTTTACGTTGCTAACCTTCCCCAACGCGCCGTTGTTGAGGACGTTACCGTTTGGGGCATCGACAAGCAGGTAAATCCCCTCTGATTTGATTATGAAAAAGCTTTGTTGTGACGTTTTTATTCTCGGCGCGGGCGCAGGCGGCTTTGGAGCTTGCTATCGCTTGGCGCAAAGCAAGGTAAAAACCGTCATTGCCGATGTCCATGAGGGCTATGGCGGAACTGCTGTTTTCAGCGGTGTTTCTTGCTTTGAGCCGGGCGTCTCTCTTGACGGAGTGCATCGTATCATCGCCGAGAAATTGCTGCAAAACGGAAGCGGTGAGGTGCAAAGAAGCATCCCCAGCCGCTTGACCTTTTGCGAAAAAAAGGATATCGGGGAGTTTATCGAGCCCCTGGTATCAGGCGGATATCTTTGGGGGCTTTCGGTGCCTTGTCAGGATGACTACGAAAGCACCTTGAAGCGATGCAAAAGCCTTTGCCCGACCAACAAGTCCTGGCGAAGATTTATGATGGACGAGGATGCGCTGACAAAGACAATGAGCGAGCTTATGGAAGAATACGCCGACTATGTCACGCCCCTCTTCAAGACGCGGTACGTGAGCTGTAAAACGGATGGGCGTAAAATCAAATCCGTCATTCTCGAAAACGAAGCAGAGCAGATAGAGGTCGTTGCCGACTATTTTATTGACGCCAGCGGTAGCATCGTGCTTTTGCGGGATGCGGGGTGTCAATATGAGGTCGGGTACGAGGGCGATATCTCCAAGGTAAACGGCGTGTCTGTCGTTTTGCGCGTGAGCAAGGATAAATGTCCGCCCTTGCAAATACCCTATGATGAAGATATCAGCGCTTGGAAGCAGGAAAAGCTTTCCCGCGTGGTATCCTGCTTCAATATGTATCCAAACGGCGATATTAACATCAATATGCTACCAACTCTTACGGGAAAGGAATACCTTGAGCTTGGAGAGAGGGCATATGCTGTCGGCGTTTGTCGCGCGGTGGCTTATTGGGAGCATTTGCAGACTCTTCACCCCGAGTTAAAGGAATACAGTATTAAAAAGATTTTTGCTGCTGGTATTCGAGAGGACTACCGCCTTTTAGGCAAAAAGGTTTTGAAAACGGAAGACATTATGCAAGGCGTAAAGCCCGACGAGCCGTATGTTGCCATTTCCGACCATGCCCTTGATTCTCACGGTATTGAGGGAATGCCCTGCGGAGAAATGCAAGTGCCTTACGGCATTCCGCTTTCGTGCGCGCAAGCGAAGGAGTTTGACAATGCCTTTGCCGCCTGCCGCGGCGCGTCCTTTTCTTCAACCGTTGCCTCTTCCGCAAGACTTACAAGAACCATGATGTCAATGGGTGAGGGCATTGCGCGGTATATCGCCAAGGAGCTTCAAAAATAATTTTCTCTTACAAGTAAAAGCCCGTTCCGTTTATTCGGTTCCGGGCTTTTTTGCGCGCTTCCAAAAATAATTTTCCCAAAGAACGAAAAAAACTCTTGACATTGCGCCTTTTGAATGGTATGATTAAGGAAAAGAATAAAAAGGAGAGAGAATATGTTGGTTTTGGACGGCTTGATGCAAAATAGAATGTCGATGCGAATGTTATATTCGGTGGGCAGTGCTTTTGTTGTACAAGCGGAAGAAAAAACATATTCATAAAGATTTTTCCTTATGAAGCGCTTGTGGCGATTGCACTTGCAGTCTCACGGGCGCTATTTTCTTAACGTCATATTAAAAAATTTTCATTTGAATTGAAAGGAATAGATATTATGAAAAAAACAGGCATTGAAACCACTTGTGTGCAGGGCGGCTATACTGCGGCAAACGGCGAGCCCCGCCAATTTCCCATCGTGCAAAGCACCACCTTCCGTTATGAAACGGGAGAGGCTATGAGCAAGCTTTTTGATTTGGAAGCAAACGGATATTTTTATTCCCGCTTGCAAAATCCCACCTGCGACACCGTTGCTAAAAAGATTTGCGAGCTTGAAGGGGGAAGCGCCGCTATGCTGACCTCGTCAGGTCAGGCTGCCAACTTCTTTTCCATATTCAATATTGCATCTGCGGGCGATCATGTGGTTTGTAGCTCTGCCATTTACGGTGGCACCTTTAACCTCTTTTCCGTCACGATGAAGAAAATGGGTATTGATTTTACCTTCCTCACCCCTGATTGCACCGCCGAGGAGTTGGATACGGCATTCCGCCCCAATACAAAGGCGCTTTTTGGTGAAACCATTTCCAATCCTTCCTTGAAGGTGCTGGATTTTGAAAAGTTCGTCGCCGCCGCCAACAAGCACGGCGTGCCTCTTATCGTGGATAACACCTTCGCCACCCCCGTCAACTGCCGCCCGTTTGAGCACGGCGCCCATATCGTTACCCACTCCACCACCAAATATTTAGACGGTCACGGCTCTGCTGTTGGCGGCTGTATCGTGGATAGTGGAACGTTTGACTGGATGGCGCACAAGGATAAATACCCCGGTCTTTGCACGCCTGATGAGAGCTATCACGGCGTCACCTATGCCGAGCGCTTTGGCAATGAGGGGGCGTTTATCACCAAAGCAACCGCCCAGCTGATGCGTGACTTTGGCTCTATTCAATCCCCGATGAACGCCTATATTCTGAACTTGGGCTTGGAAAGCCTGCACGTCAGAATGCCCCGCCATTGTGAAAACGGCTTGGCAGTGGCTACATACCTGAAAAATCACGAGAAAATTGCTTGGGTGCGCTATCCTTCCTTAGAGGGTGACGAGGACTTTGCCTTGGCAGAGAAGTACCTGCCGAACGGCAGCTGCGGCGTTGTCAGCTTTGGAGTTCGAGGGGGAAGAGCCGCGGCTGAGAAGTTTATGTCCGCTCTTCGCTTGGCATCTATCGAAACGCACGTCGCGGATGCCCGTACCTGTTGCCTGCATCCCGCAAGCACAACCCACCGTCAGATGAACGATGAGGAATTGGAAGCGGCAGGCGTTTCCGCTGACCTTATCCGCTATTCCTGCGGCATTGAAAACAAGGATGATTTAATCGCCGATATTGCCGCCGCTCTTGAAACCGTCTGACCCCATTATTTCAAAGAAAAGAGGACAATGCTTTGCCCATTCGGATACCAAATGCTTTACCCGCAACTAAAATTCTGACCGAGGAAAATATTTTCGTGATGACGGAAACCCGCGCCATGACGCAGGACATTCGTCCCTTGGAAATTTTGGTTCTCAATCTGATGCCAACCAAAATTGATACGGAAACCCAGCTTTCTCGGCTCTTGGGCAACACGCCCTTGCAGGTGGAGTTGACCCTGATGCACACCAAAACCCACAAATCCAAGCACACCGCAGAGGAGCACCTGCTTCCCTTCTATAAGATTTTTGATGACGTAAAGGACCGCAATTTTGACGGAATGATCATCACAGGCGCGCCCGTGGAGCTTCTGCCCTTTGAAGAGGTGGAATATTGGGAAGAGCTGGTTGAGATTATGGAATGGAGCAAAAACCACGTCCACAGCACCTTCCATATCTGTTGGGGCGCGCAGGCGGCGCTTTATTATCACTACGGTATTGAAAAATACCCCCTGCCGCAGAAAAAGTTTGGCATCTTTGACCACGTTGTAGAAGGAAAACGGTCTATGCTCTTCCGTGGCTTTGATGACGTTTTTCCTGTTCCTCATTCGCGGCATACGGAAATTTTGAGAAGCGAGGTTGAAAAAAATCCAAACCTCACCATTCTTTCTTCCTCGGAAGAGGCGGGCGTTTTCGTCGTGTGCGCGATGGAAGGGCGGCAAATTTTCGTCACGGGGCACGCGGAATATGACGCGGACACCCTCGCCAAAGAGTATTTCAGAGATAAAAACGCAGGCAAGCCCATTCATCTACCGCATCATTATTTCCCTGACGATGATGATACCAAAGCGCCCCTTGTGAATTGGCGCTCTCACGCGCACCTGCTCTACTCCAACTGGCTGAACTATTACGTCTATCAGACGACCCCCTACGATATTACGTCGATTCATTAAAAAAAGCCTTGTGAGATTGTGCGTGTTATCCTTAACGGAGAACACGCAGTCAAATCCGTCTTTGACGGGTGAAATCCACCTATAGTGGATGAAATCGCTTTCGCGATGAAATCCTGCTTCGCAGGGTTGTATTTAGACGGATTTGGTTTCATCCAGGGGGCTTGACCTTGGATTTCATCTGAGCAAAGCGAAGATTTCATCGTGGTGGAAACACGATTTCATTTAAACAACAGAAAAGAGATAACAGTTCGGCGAATAACCGATTTGTTATCTCTTTCTGCTTGTAATAGGGGTTTGGGCTTAGCCCATTCGCATTTGACTAGTCAAATGCGATGTTCGCACTTAATGGTATTTTTCAAATTTTCCGCTAAGAAAATCACCCATATCCTCGCAAGGCTTTTCACTTATTATTGTAATACCTCGAATTTATACCCAACACCCCATACGGTTTTCAATACCCACTTGTCCGAAACGTCCTTGAGCTTTTCGCGCAAGCGCTTCACGTGTACGTCAACCGTGCGGGAGTCACCCAGATAATCAAATCCCCAAACCTTGTCGAGTAATTGGTCACGGGTGAACACGCGCGTGCAGTTAGAAGCCAGGAAATAGAGAAGCTCAAGCTCCTTGGGGGGGATGTCCACGGGCTTGCCTCTCAGCTTCAATTCATATTTCTGCAAGGAGATTTCCAAATTGTCAAAACGGATAACCTCATCATCGTTCGTCTTCGCGTGCGCGCTGTAACGGCGCATCACCGCTTTGATTCTGGCAGAAAGCTCCTTCATATCAAAGGGCTTGACCACAAAATCGTCAGCGCCAAGTTCAAGCCCCACCACCTTGTCAATGGTGTCGCTCTTGGCGGTAATCATAATAATGGGCTTTTGGGAAATTTCGCGGATCTCGCGGCAAACCTGCCAGCCGTCCTTTTTGGGCATCATCACATCAAGCAGAACCAAATCAGGCTCATACATCTTGAAATAATTGATAGCCTCTGTCCCATCGTTTGCAACCTTGACCTTGCAGCCCTCTTTTTCAAAATAGACACGAAGCGCCTCGCAAATATTGGGGTCGTCATCTACAACCAAAAGCTTTATATCCATATCTGTATCCTTCCTTTTGTAAGTATTTATCCAAACGCGTTTCTATGTGAATGTTTACGTTTCATTGCTAATTCATTCACAATGTTCATAAAACCTTTACCAATATTGTATCGTATTTCCATCAAAATTGCAATAGCTTTATGTGATTTTTTTAAGAAAATATGATGAAATTATTGAAAAAATAAGAAAACCTTGTAAATACATGGTTCATTTTTGTATTTTTCGCCACCAATTTATGAACAAAACAGGGTTGTAGCTTCTTCTTCCGCAAGATTAAGAACAGCGATACCCCTTTTTATTCCGTATGTCAGTGTCTTGGCAGCGCCCCCCTCGTTACGAATGACATAAGCAATCAGAAGGTTGGCGTTTTCAATCAACCATTCGTTTCGTTTGGTAATGGCTGCCTTGGGATATACCTTATACAATTCGTTTGGCACAATAATGGAGTCAAAGGACTGCTCCGTATACGCCATGCCGCTTTTCGTGTAGGGCAGAACCAAAATGAGCGCGGAGTTATCATCCCGCACATTTTTTCGCTCTGCGAATAACCGAAGCTGCAAGTCTGTCAAAGTCGCCGTTGTCACCCACATAAAATTCCACAAATTCTTTTGTGCGAATGAAATCAGATACTACCTCATAGAGCTTTTCCGCTACTTTTTTGTATTGGTCAATATCCCTGTGTCCTGCAAATGTTACCGTGTATGTTGTAAGCATATGTTTTTCTCCTGTCTATTAAAATTACGAATATATCGCCTTCAAACCCCAATTTCCGCCCCGAACAACATCTATAAGCCAATATTATAGCACAAATATTGGTTAAAATCAAATATTTTTTTGAGTTTTATAGGGTAAAATGTAATAGGAAGGAGGGGAAGATATGACAGAAAAAGATTTTTCGCTTCGTTTGGCGAGATTAAGAGCGGCAAAGGGTGTCTCCGCAAGAGATATGAGCTTATCTATGGGGCAGAACCCGGGATACATCAACAATATTGAAACAGGAAAATCCATGCCGTCTTTGTCAGGCTTCTTTTATATCTGTGAGTATCTTGATATTACCCCTGCGGCTTTCTTTGATGAGGGAGATAAAAATCCCAATAAAACAAATGACTTGATGGAAGCTGCCAAGCATCTGAATAATGAGCAGCTGGATCATTTAATCGCGCTTGCAAGAGGCTTGCGTAAATAACCAAAGAAACGACAATCGTTTGGAGAAACCCAAACGATTTTTTTTTGAAGAACGTTGAGAATACGGAAAATTTTTGCCGAAGGTAATACGGTTTGCCTTTTCGCAAGAGCAGGCAAAAAGCCCCCGAAACGCTGTTGACAAGGGGCGTTTTGTATGGTATAATATGCCGAAAAGAAAAATATAAACTCGGCTAAGGAGAGTAAAATAAAATGAAGCTTGGTATCGTCGGCTTGCCGAATGTGGGGAAAAGCACCCTGTTTAATGCTCTGACCAATGCGGGCGCGCAGTCTGCAAACTATCCCTTTTGCACCATAGACCCCAATGTCGGCATTGTGTCTGTGCCCGATGAAAGATTGGAT
>JAGBFG010000043.1 GCA_017936565.1 Clostridia bacterium | reverse complement strand
GGTAACGAGCCGAAAACAGTTCGGTGAACTGTTTTCGGCGAAGTGCTGTCCCCCAAGCAAGGAGTCTCGTTCACGAGGCTACGCTGAGTGGGCGAGGCGACTATGCGACGGGACGGGGATGCGCGGAGTGATAACCCGAAGGTTATAAGAGCAAAAGCTCTGTTCAAATCCTGCCTCCGCAACCAAAAAGAAAAGTCGCGCAAGCGGCTTTTTCTTTTTGTACTCTTCACTTTTCTCTTTTCACTCTTCACTTTTCTCTAAATCTCCCACGCGACTTTTCCAGAGAAGAGATAAAAGAGAAGAGAGAAAAGAAAAGGTAGCTTTTCTCCCTTTGGTCGAAAAGCATTGATTTTTAGTTAAAAATGTGATATAATGATTTCAAAGAGAGGTGAAGATAATGGGCAGTCCATTACTTGAAAAACCTCTGGACTTCTCGCAATCTTTCGGTATAATGTGTGTTACCAACCGAAAGGAGCGCGGAAATGATAGACTTGAAGCCCTATTATCAAGTAAAACTAACCCTGCTCAGATGCAAGACTTACTTTCTCAACAATCCCCCGAAAACCGAGGATGAAAAATACGCCTATGACATCATTCAAAAAGCGTATTGGATTAACGAGAAAAAGATAGAAATGCTTGATTCTAAAAAAGATCAAAAACTGTTAAAGGATTATTATAAATATCTTGTGCTTCAAAAGACAAAGTTGAAATTTTAAAAATAAATTTCAAACAAGAAAATACTGAAAAAAGGAAAAACGATATACTATGTTTAACATATTGGATATCAAGGGAACGGATGATTACTTGATTTTCTTTAAAATTATTGAGAAAGATTATCTTCAAAAATTAGTTAAAGACGGACAAGTGTATTTTAGCCTGCTATCTACCATTCGAGAAATGGAGAAAAAAGAGGGAAAATCTTCAATAGGCGATAAAAATGAATGCTTGTTAACCAAAGAGATTTATGAGTACATTGGATATGAAGGAGAATATCACCAAATTCACGGGCCTAAATCGGGTTATAATGCAAAAATAAATTGTAACCAATGTGCTTTTTGTTCATATGCAGTAGGATTGAAGGAATTCATGACAGAAGATAATCAAAATTATTATCATAAAATGCCATATAGCACGATAGAGAATATTTGTAAAGACAAAAATGGAATCGATAATTGTGTGATGGTGATTTTTTATAGAGACATAGTAGATAGAGTTCTCGACTCGTTATATGGTCGCTATTCGTATAATAGTGGTCCTGTTATCTACGATGATTTTCACTACAAGCCTCAACATGATATTAATTCCAAAAAATACGCGTTAGAATGTTGTTTTCATAAAGAAACCAAATATGAATATCAAAAGGAATTCAGAATAGCGGCTATAAACCATACAAATCATCCAATTGATAATATTTATATAAATGTTACCGAAAATGACTTTGCTATTATGGAATTAAAAGAGAACTGTGATTTTTGTTGCTGTGTAAAAATTGATGCTGAAAGAATTGAGGACTATAACGGAAAAGAACAGCAAAAAGTACAATTTTCTTTCTCATTTGATTTTGAAGCAATTAAAAATTGAATAGATTATAAAAATATACAATTAATTTCTGTATAAATAAAAAAATCAAAAAACAATATTGAAAAATCCCTAAAACCGTGTTATAATAAGTTTGTCACACAAACTGAATAATCGGATTTTAGGGGTATTTTCTTTTTTAGGGATACTATACCCTTTTTTCGGCTACGCTTAAGTTATATGAGTTTGGCAAAAATGCGAACTCCACTAACTTGAGTGTAGCGAGTAATATCTCTATTCCGATTAGTTTGTGTGACAACAATCGGAGTTTGCGTTTTTCGGTGTGTATGACTTCGGTTGTGCACACCTTTTTATTTTTGGAGGAAAAGAAAATGACACAAACACTAACAATACTAATTGCATTATCAGTACTCGCCCTTATGGGAAGCATGGCAATTCTTGTAGCTCTTTTAATAATGAAAGCTATTAAATCGTTTATGAAAAAAGAAACAATAAAGCTAAAAAAGCCTATTGTAATTTCTGCTATCGTTGCTCCGTGCAGCCTGTTCGTGATTATTGTTTCTATGATTGTTGGACAATCCACCGATCCTACCGCATGGTGTGCTCACGAATACACCGTTTTGGAGCAGCAAGATGCCAACTGTACAAATAGCGGATATATTAAAAAAATGTGTTCGCTATGCAATAATGAAATTACCGAAACTATTGAACCATATCATATATGGATTGAAGATAGCGTGATAGAAGCAACGTGTACATCTCAAAAACAAATTAAAAAGAAATGTACAAGGTGTGAAACGACCGAATACGAAAAGGTTGGCGATCTCCTAAATCATTCTTGGATTGAAGATCGTGTAATAGAGGCGACTTGTTCACACCCAAAACAACATATAAACAAATGTTCAATGTGCGGAACAACTGAAACGATTGAGGACGGCTCTACAATTCCGCATTCTTTTGGCGATTGGCTCGTTAGTATAGACCCCACAACTGAAAAAGAGGGGCAACAAACAAGGAAATGCACCGTCTGTGATTATAGTGAAAATAAAGCCATATTAAAAAAATCTCCAATAACAATTTTTGATCAAAGTTATAGTATAGATTTTCTTGGAGGCGTTGAGATAACAAGAAAAATAAAAAACAACACAGACAAAGTAATCAAATACATAACATTAGAATGGAAATGCTACAATGCGGTTGATGATGTAATTTATGATAAGTTTACAGGAAAATCAACGCAAAAGCTGCGTTGGACAGGTCCGTTTGATTCTGGAACGACTACAAATTTGACAGCCAATGGTTTTTATAACAGTACATTTTCAAATGCCATATTAACAGAAATTCAAATTGAGTTTATGGACGGACAAATTATAAATATTACTAGTGAAGAATATACGGAAATCTTTAAATAAAAACAAATGGCATCTATTTTGGATGCACATAAAACCACATCCAATAGCCAAAATCCCTTGATTTTTTTGACTTTTTCGCCGCGGCATCTAAATTGGCTGTACAACACATATTGTGCATCCTAAATAGATGCCACAGCAAAAATCCCAGATGCCATAAGGCTTCTGGGATTTTTGTATCCATTTTTCATAAAGCGATTTTAATAGATACCAAACGCCAAAAACACCGTGTGGATGGGATTTGAACTTAAATAATCGACTTTTCAGGGGAGAGCGTGCGATTTTTAGTCGCCGGGGCTCCCGTTTTTCACTTGTAGCAAAAATATTTTAAAACCCTATTTATACCTTGATTGTTTCTTTCTGTGCGCGAGACGGCGATTTATCATAAACACTTTTGAATACTTTTCTGAAATATGCCGCTGAACTAAATCCAACTTTATCACAGATTTCTTCAATTGTGTAATTTGTCGTAGATAAGAGCTCCACCGCTTTTTGGCACAGGATCTCCTGCCGTAAGCGGTTTGGTGTTTTATTTGCTACTTCTTTTACATAATGATAAAGCAATGATTCGCTTATCCCGCAAAGATCAGCATATTCGGGGATGCTCATTTGCGGGTCCTTTTGCATCAATTGCACCAACCTTTCATATACGGAAATCTTTTTGCTCATCGGCGCAGGCTTTAGTATTGTCTCCAATACTCCGAGCAAATGGTAGAGAACACCTATAGAGGCGCTATTGACTGTCTTGTTATTTGACAGGGGCATAAAAGCGTCCAATATATTTGCATCATAATTTATTTTTTGAAGGCGATATCCATTGGATGTCAAGGTTGGAAAATACAAAAATCCAATAGAATCAAAACAAACATAATCTTTGGCGATCCAATAGGAGTGATATTGGCATCCTTTAGGAATATAAAACATTTCGTTTTCTTCAATTTCGAGCACTTGTTCCGTCGTTACAATACGTCCCCTGCCGTGTTTCATAAAACCAAGAAAGTGAAAATCGACACCGTGGCTGTTATCCCGATGCACTGTTTCATCGAAAAAATATTCGTTAAATCGAAAATCTTTACGGAATATTGTATCATTCATTTAAAATTATCGCCTTTATTTGAAGAATATTATGCTATGAGAATAGAATATCATATTTTCTATTCCTTGTCAATATGATATAATTTTCAAAAAAGGAGGTAATAATTATGTATTCGAATAAAAGAGTTTTATTGATTGCGGGCGGCGGTACACTCGGTACATATGTTTCGGAGGAGCTTCTTCGCCTGGGAGCATTTGTAGAGGTCATTTGCCCCGAAGAAAAAACTTCGAATAACGAGCGCCTTTTGTTTCATCAAAGCTTGGCAACGGAAGAACTTTTAAGCGATCTGTTTTCTAAGAAGCATTATGACGGTATCGTCAATTTTATTCATTACAGTAAGGTTGAAGATTATAAGAAGATCCATCCGCTTCTGATATCAAATACAGATCATTTGATATTCCTTTCCTCGTACAGAGTATATGCGGACGAGCAACATCCCATATCGGAGAATGCCCCGCGACTTGCCGACGTTCTGGCTGACAGAGATTTTTTTGAAAGAGAGGATTATGCTCTTCCCAAAGCAAGATGCGAAGACTATTTAAGGCAGGAACACGCAGGTGAGCCGTGGACGATCATCCGACCTGTGATCTCTTTTTCGGACAAGCGTCTGGATTTATTGCTTTATTCGGGAAGAGATGTATTAAACTATGCCTCGCAGGACAAGGAGATGCTGATGCCGAACTTTGTAAAGAATTATTCGGCGGGCATTGACTGGGCAGGCAACTCAGGAAAGCTGATTGCAAATCTGCTTTTTAAATCGGATGCAATTGGAGAAGCATTTACCGTTTATTCCGGACACGGTTTGTCCTGGGCAGAGGTTGCTGAAAAATATAGCAAGCTGACGGGAGTAAAAATTCGTTGGTGCAGCGAACAAGAATACGTTTCCAATACTCCCCAAATTATAAAAAATCCGTGGATGTGGAAATATGACAGAAGGTTTAACCGTGATATAGACTGTTCAAAAATATTGCGTGTAACCGGACTTTCAAAAGAGGATTTTGCTTCGGTTGAAGAAGGAATCAGACGAGAGCTTGAAAAGATAAATACAATCAAATAATATGGGGCATCTATTCTGTCAAGATAACACAAAAAAACAAAGGACACCGATTGGTGTCCTTTGTTTTTTCGCTACGGTGTGATCTGCGCTATGCACGACCTTCTCCCGACGTTTACGGCGTCGCAGGCGTGTGCTTGGAATGCGACTGCCGCCGAGGCGGATATCGGGAGCGTGACAAGGGAGAAAATAAGGAGACTCGGAAGCGAGCACCGTCGAGCGCAACGAGATGACTATATTTCCGAGTGGGTCTTTCAAATCTCACCTCCGCAACCCAAAAAATTCCTTGGATTTGTTTCGAGGATATTTTTTACCTCTTCCTTTTTCACTAAATTCGTTTGAAAGAATTTTGGAAGTAATAGGTAATAAGAACCTGCTTCGAAGAGTCTTGTTACTCGCTTTGCTCGTAATATGTGAGTGTGCAAAGGTGTTTTCAGTAGAGCTTCTCGCAGCAAAAGCATTTTCATTTTAATTGACAACTGATAAACGGTATGATATAATTATCTCGTCAAGTCGGCATATTATTTTTATTGCCGAGTAAAGGAGAGAAAAATGGATAGGTTTTTAAGGAGCAAATTTTTTGTTGTTTTAGCCCCAATTATTAATCTTGTTTTATTTATTGTTGCGGGTGTTATGCTGAGCTATGTACCAAATGTTTCAGGAATGACTTCCGGCAGTTCCGGTTTAACATGGGGGGACACAACCACAAAATACATATTTAGTATAAAAAATGCTATTGGTATTTGGTTAATAGGTGTTGCCGTTTCTTTTCTGGTTTTGCTGGTATGTATTTTGATCAGCAAAACAAACGCAAAATCTGCTGATGACAACTTATAATGCCGTTGTGGTACGTTGCCTATCACCATCGGTTATGTATCGATAAGCTATCTATCAAGGATGGAAAGCTGCAGCCCGTCGTGATGACCTGAAATTCTTTGATTTGATTCCACAAGCGGCTTTGGCGCCGTAAAACCAAAAAGACAATGCGCTCCCTGAGGAAATCCGTATGACGAAAACGAAAAATTATAAAAAAACGCTGATAGCCTGTTATCTCGGCTTTATCACGCAGGCGATTACCGCTAACTTTACGCCGCTTTTGTTCTTGACCTTCAAGGACACCTACAGCATTTCGCTGGAAATGATTGCGCTGATTCCCCTGGTGTTTTACTTAACGCAGCTTCTGGTTGATTTGGTGGCGGTGAAGCTTGCCGACGTTATCGGCTACCGCGTCTGCGTGGTGGCGTCCCAGGTGGTTTCTGCCTTGGGGCTTGTTTTGATGGCGTTTTTGCCCTCTTGGTTGCCCAACCCCTTTGTGGGCATTATCATTTCCGTCGTTCTGTATGCCATTGGCAGCGGACTTGTGGAGGTTTTGCTCAGCCCGATAGTGGAGGCTTGCCCATTTGAGAACAAGGCAGGTGTGATGAGCCTTTTGCACTCGTTTTACTGTTGGGGCGCCGTTGGCGTGATACTGGGGTCAACCGTCTTTTTTGCGATATTCGGGATGGCGTCGTGGCAGGTGCTGACGTTGATATGGGCGCTCGTTCCGTTGGTGAATACCGTGAACTTCCTGCTCTGCCCCATTGAGTGCTTGGTGGAGGACGGAGAAGGAATGCGCGCCGGAGAGCTGTTGCGACTTCCCTTGTTTTTGCTGATGATCGTGCTGATGGTATGCGCGGGCGCGTCGGAGGCGACCATGACACAATGGACCTCTGCCTTTACAGAATCGGCGCTCGGTGTTTCTAAAACCATAGGTGATTTAGCGGGGCCTTGTATGTTTGCCACCTTTATGGGGCTGACGCGCGTGTTTTACGGAAAGAAAAGCGAGAAGCTTGACTTGAGTAAGGTTATGCTTCTATGTGGCGCGCTTTGCGTGGGGTGTTATCTCCTGGCGGCGCTTTCACCGAATGCTATTCTCGGTCTTATTGGCTGCGCGCTTTGCGGCTTGGCGGTTGGCATTATGTGGCCCGGAACTATCAGTATATCCGCGCAAAAATGCCCGAGAGGCGGAACGGCAATGTTTGCTTTTTTGGCGCTGGCGGGCGATTTGGGTGCGGCGATTGGGCCTGCTATGGTGGGCGGCATTGCTGATGCCGCGGGCGGTAATCTGAAAATGGGGCTCCTTTTTGCCACGGCGTTTCCCGCCTTGATGATCGTTGGTCTTATCATTCTCATCAAAAAGGTCAGAAGATCGTTGTAACAGAGCGAATCATTCAAATAAAAACACGGGCAGTCTTAAAAAGACCGTCCGTGTTTTTTGCGCCGAAAGGCGCAAAATGAAGAAAATCAGGAAATAGCGGCAACAATCTGGTTGATGGTTGCGCCCTCAGCGACACCGTGATACACGTAGGAGGATTTCCAGGTGTCGGTATTGAAGGAGTTATGGGTGCCGAAAATCTGACCCGTGTAGTTGTTGGAGTTTGCGGTTCCCTCGTACAGCTGGCCTATCATTGCCCACTTGCCCTCCGCATTCTTGCGGTAGACCGCGGCAAAAACCTGAATGGAGCCCGGGCGGAACCAGTTACCCGTGATTTCGCTACCCGTCATATAGATAACCATTTCGTTATCTGCCGTGCCGCCGATATCCTCGTTCTTAATAATGGCGGTGACATCAACAGTCTTACCGTCCACCTCCAATTGCAGCTTATTATCGCCGTCAACGGTACAGATTTCGTTAAGAGCGGAGGAGTCCGCATCCGTGGCACCTGCCACGTTACCGATATAGCTGGTATCGTTATAACGCTCGGAGGCGTTGCTCATTGCCGCATCCAGCTTTTCTAAGGTATCGGCATCGTTCAGAATTTCCTCAAAGCGCTCCAAGGAATTGTCCACCGCCACATACTCAGAGGCAAGGACAAAGGAAATATCCACTAAGGAGTTCAGGGTTTTATTGGTGCTGACGCCGTTGCCATAGGCAAAGGTGACGGTGACGGTCTTACTGGCGCCTGCGGCAAGCTCGGTTCCCTTGCTGATGCCGGAAAGCGTTGCGGTAATAGCGGTATTGTCATAGCCAGAGCCTGCGGTATAGGTCAAGCCGTTGAATTTATAGGCAAAGGGAGAATTGTTTTTCAAGGTAACAGACAGCACGACCTTGGAGGTGGCGCTATTTGTCAGCGTTACGGTAGAAGCAAGCACCGTTCCCGAATAGCCGATATTGCTGGCAGAACCTGAGGAGAGAGATACGCTCGAAATATACACGTAGGCGCCCGGGCTTACGCTTGCCGAGCCGTCCAAGGTCAGCTCGTCCGTCAAGGCGGCATAGCCTATGGAAAGAAAGCCTGTGCAAAGGAAAAGGGCACAAAGGGTGAGTATAACAACGCGTTTTCTCATCTTGTGCCCTCCTGTTTTTATACTTTAAGATTCGGCAGGTGCATCCTCAGGCTTTGCCTCTTCGGCGGTGCCTGCCGAGGAGCCGTCCTCCGTTTCGGGAGTGGGGGCCCCGTTTTCCTCCTGCGCCGTTTCGTCGGCGTCGGCGGTAGCGTCTTCGCTTGCATCGGCTTCGCCCTCTGCATCGGTATTTGCGGTTTCCTCCGTCTTTTCTCCGTCCTCACCCTCTTGAGATGCGACAGAGGCTTCCTTTTCTGCCTTGGGCTTCCTCGTAAAGAGCCGCTTGAAGAAGCGACCGACAGCAACGCCGACAAAGGCAAAGAAGCGGGCAACAGAAACAGCGATAAAGGCGAAGAAGCGCGCGATAGCTACGGCAACACGGGCAAAGAAGCGCCCAACGGCAACGCCGACACGGGCAAAGAAGCGCCCAACGGCAACGCCGACACGGGCAAAGAAGCGCCCGATGGCAATGCCAACACGGGCAAAGAAGCGCCCGATGGCGAAAGTGACGGTAACGAAGAAATGCCCGATGGCTTCCAATGCCAGCATCAGCTTGTTCTTCTCAAAAATATAGGTACCGTCACCTGTGCCGTAAATGGCATCGTAATCTCCCACTCGAAGCTCAAAGGAATAGAGAATGCCCATTGCGGTGGGAACCAGGAAGCTGGTTGAGGTGTGGTCCTCGTTTTCATACATCAGAAGCGGAGAGCCAAGGGTATCGCGGATATCCAGCATTTCGGTAAAGGTTTTTAAGGCGACAACCTGGTAATTGGCGGTATCGAAGGGCGACATAATGCGCTGAATATAGCACTTGTAGGCGCCCACAATCTTTTTCAGCTTGATGGTATAGTTGATATCGTGATTTCTCGTGGCGTAGATATACAGCACCAGAACGATGGCACCAAGACCTGCCAGGGAAAGGAACACGATAAACAGGATGAAGAACACCATCGGGTTATACGCAGACGCACAGGCAAGAATCAAATCCTCCACGGTGAGAGCGGGGGTCAACTGCTCGGGCGTAAAGGTCTTCTGGGTCAGCGGAATTTTCAGCTGGGTATGGTAGGAATGAGGGGTTGCGCCCTCGCCGTTACCCTGGACGGTGATATACATCGTCACCAGCGCATAGCCCTCGGCATTGGTCAAATCATAGGTGGAGATAAAGCTCTCTGCCTGGGCTCGGTAAGAGGCAAAATCAAAGAAAACGATTTCCTTGACCTTGGCAGCGTCACCGCTGACGGTGGTGGTTACGTCATCCCTGATGGAGGTGATGGGATTAAAAATCGCCGTTTTATTGGTACGGTCTGCCACAACCAGCTGCGCCGTTACGTCATAGGTGTATGTAAAGGTGGCGTGCTCCCCTTCCAAAATGGCAAGGTCATACGAAAAATCCGCACGCACGGTATCCGTCAGCGCGCTGACGTACGCCTGACCCTGGGGAAGCCATTCCTGCTCGTAATACTGGTTGGGCATCATTTGCACCGAATAGCTGACGCTTCCCCGCTCGTCGTAGCCGACGTAATGGGTTTTGTCCAGCTGACCGTACACAATAAAGGACACAACCGCAAGCAAGCACAGTCCGCACAAAATCAAGGACTGGATCAGAATGCCGCGCCGTCTTTTTTCCTTATAGTCAAGCCGCCTTTTCTTTTCTGCTTCTGACATGATGTTCTCCTTACTTTCTCACAAATAGCTCACGCATCCATAGCGTAACGTACCCGAAATACGGGATTTTCGCCTTGCCTATGCCGACAACATCTCTATCTGTGATGTAGCCGACGTCGACATCGTCGTTTGCGTCGCCCTTCGTGATATATCTGTTCTCACCGTTGATGCATTCAATCTCGACCACACGGTGCACGATGGTCAGTCCGTTCTTCTCAAAGACAAGCACGTCATCCTCCGCGATGGGCTGTCCCTCAAAGGACTCGTAAAAAATTCCGTCCCCTTTGTTATATTCTCCCGTCATACTTTCCGTTGCGATAACGAGAAGTCCGAAGCGGAACTGACAGGAAATGAGCATTACAAATGAAAGCATAACAAGCACAGTGGACGCAACCCCACCGATAAACCATTTACCCAGGCGCTTAATCGCCTTGACGCTTTTTCTCTCGTACAGCTTTTTCACGAAAACGTAAAGCAAGAGGGGGATAACCAGCCCCGCAAAGGAAACAAGCGAATCGGGAATACCCGAGGTAATGGGCACAAAATAGGGGAAAAGCGCAAGAATCAGCCGATAGACCAGCGCCGGCGCCATACCGTGGCGCGAGGAAAGATACTGATACAGAAGCCCACCCGCAATAGCAGGAAGCAGCGCCATACCGACCAAGTCCATAAAACGGGTAAAGCTGGTAACGTCACGCAGGGTGGCGTGCAGCAGGACCTCGGAAAGCAGGCAAATCAAATATCCGTATACGGCACTGAGAATTCCACGCTGTGCCAAAAATACACTTCTTACACATTCAGTCGCAATGATCGCGGCTGTGATAGGCAAAACGTAGCGAAGCAGATTTTCAAGAGAAAAGGGAGTGCTTGACAGGTAGAACCCAAAGGGGATACCCGAAAGCAGAAACAGCATCACGTACAAGGCACCCGCCAGGGCAAGAATGAAAAGCACCTGTCGGCTTTGGACGGAGGGCTGTGTTCTCCGCTTGAAAATACGCACCGCTAAGATGGCAAAGAGAACGGAAAGCAACGCCGAGGCGAGATAGCCGTCTCTTCTGGGAACGAAAATAAGGGCAAGGACAAGGAGGGCAAGAAAGCAAAGCGCCACACCCGTCGTCATACGAGAGGTACTCGGTTTTCGCATATCCTGCTCCTTTCCTTACGCTTTGGCGGAATGCGGCGATGCCGCATTCCGCCTTATGTTCTGAATAAAATCGAAGCTCTTCCGGCTAATTAGCCTGCACTGGTTGCAACGAAGGAAATGCTGAACGCTTCGGCATTGATATCGGCGTTAACGGTAACCTTCAGCGTTACGGTAACGGTCACTTCAACGGTAGAACCTGCTGCTACGGTGTAGGTAGCTGCATCGGTAGCAATGTCGAAGTTGGTGCTGGAGGTGTGCGCAGGGGTGATGGTTGCGGTTCCCGAGGAGTCGTTTTTGATAACGATAACAGCGGTAGCCTTGTCACCGACAACGGAAAGTCCGCCATTGATGGTGAGGGTTGCAACGTCCTTCACGTTAGAGGCATCGGCATCGGAAATGGTGACCTGGCAGTTGGTGCAGTTGCCTACGCTGTCGAAGTAGACGTCGGCATTAAATTCCTGCTCTGCTTCGCTGTGCGTCAGGGTTGCGGTACCGTTCAGGTTCAACGTGTCGGAAAGTGCCGCATAACCAACACCAATGGTCATAACAGCTGCCAACGCGAAGGCAACGAGTGCGATTCTTCTGGATTTCATAGTGGTTTCTCCTTTTTATTTTTGTTTTTTTTATTTTATATTACGGATAACTCCGTGAATACCGACAAAAGTGGCTATACCCTGAAAAAATTCAAAAAGTATAGCTCGTTACTGTAAAGAGTATTATAGCACTCTTTTCTTTGTTTGTCAATCCTTTCTTCTATATTTATTACTTGTTTGTTTTTTATCACAGAAGGCTAGAAAAAAATGCTTTTATGACAGTGGTGCTTCTCGCTTGAAAAAATTGAAAAACCACTTGGCAAAGATTAGGATATATGCTAAAATAGCATTGGTACTAAATTAGTATGCGTGCTAAATCAAAAAAAGAAGACGAAACAAGAAAAAACGAAAAAGCAAAAGAAACGAGGGAAGCGAGATTGGCAAGGACTTTTACCTTGCCGCATACACCCACCCGATGACGCTTGCCATTATTCGTGATAACGATGCCAAGAAGGCAAAGGATATTTTCGGCGAGTATTGCGAGGGCTGGACGGAGGTCGACTACCGAGAGGCGGAAATGCTGGTTTCGGGCATTGAGTTTGCCACGATGATGCCGACTGCCAAGTCCGCGCCCTTGGACGTGCGCATTGCGGGGGCGCTTGGCGCGATTATGATGATATACAACGTGCCAAAGGAGCTGCGGAACAGAAAAATCCAAAAGGTTGTCGTGATGACCTGAAAATTTTGAGCAAACGTGTCAATCACCATGGTTATCTTTTTGAGAAAAGGGGAATAGAATAGACTATGAAAATAAAAACGCGTGAAATGTCATATGATGAGGTTTTGAAGTTACCCCGCTTGAAGCATAAAAACCCTCGCAAACCCAGCCGCTTGCTGGCAGCGGTTGTTCGTATTGTCTGCGCTTCGACACTGCGCAAGATAAAATTTTCGTATACGACTGAGCGCATGGAGCTCGTCGGAAAGCGGCAGCCCTGCCTTATTCTGATGAACCATTCCAGCTTTACGGATATGAAGCTTGCCTTTGGCATTTTTTATCCGAGAAGAATGGGCATTGTTACGTCTGTGGATGCTATGTCCGGCATACTTGGAAAGCTGATGCGTCTGCTCGGATGTACGCCGACACATAAGTACGTTCCCGATGTTTCGCTGCTGCGGGATATCAAATATATGCTCAAAAACAACAAAACAAGCGTGCTTATGTACCCTGAGGCGGGATATTCCTTTGACGGACGCACAACCACCCTTCCCAGAGGTCTTGGCTCCTTGATGAAGATGCTTGACGTTCCCGTTGTGACGGTTATCACACAGGGTGCGTTTCACCGCGACCCTCTTTACAATATGCTTCAAATCCGTGATGTGAAGGTCAGCGCCACGGTCAAATGCATTGCCACGCCCGAGGAGATAAAGGAAAAGTCGGTTGAGGAGCTGGACGCTTTGCTTGACGAGGCATTTTCCTTTGATAATTTCGCTTGGCAGAGAGATAACAAAATTTCCGTTGACGTTCCCTTCCGCGCCGACGGTTTGCAAAGAATTCTTTACAAATGCCCCCATTGCAACACGGAAAATCAAATGGAAGGCAAGGGCATTCACCTGACCTGCCACGCCTGCGGCAAGAGGTGGGAGATGGACGAATACGGTCAGCTTGCCGCAACGGAAGGTGAAACCGAGTATTCCCATATTCCCGATTGGTATACCTGGCAAAGAGCGTGTGTCAGAGAGGAAATTGAAAACGGCACGTATCTTTTGAATACGGACGTAGATATTTGCGTTCAGGTCAACCTTGACGGCGTTTGTAAGATAGGCGAAGGGCATCTTACGCACAATCTTGACGGCTTCCATTTAACAGGAGCAGACGGGAAGCTGGATTACAAGCAATCCGCAACCCTTTCTCATACCTTATATTCCGATTATTATTGGTATGAAATGGGGGACGTGATTGGCATTGGCGATAACGAGTTTTCCTATTTCTGTTTCCCGAAGGGGAACGTTTCCGTCACCAAGGCGCGACTTGCCACGGAAGAGCTTTATAAAATCAAAAGGGTCAGACGGAAAAAAGACGCCTCGGAAAAGCCGTGATTGGTCAAGGAGCAGAATATTTCAAAAAGCCGCGAAAGCGGCTTTTTTGTTTTTTACCAAAGGCTCGGAGAATGAAAGGCGAGAGAGAAAAAGCAAACTGTGAAGAAGGAAAGATATTTTTTTGTTTTCGGGTTGAAAAGCAGAAGGCTTTGTGATATGATATGGATAGTGACAAAGAAAAAGGTGATTCGGTTATAATGAAACGTGATACGGAAAAAATGTATGCCACTATGAACCCGTGGAAGCTGTTTTTCATCGTGGCGCTTCCCGGTATGATCAGTATGTTCGCTATGTCGATATACAGCATCGTTGAGGGGATTTTTATAGGACAAAAGCTCGGAGAGGGCGCGTTTGCGGCTGTGAATATCGCGATGCCGCTCGTGATGATAAACTTCTCGCTTGCCGACCTGATTGGCGTTGGCGCTTCCGTTCCGATTTCCATAGCGCTTGGCAGGAAGGACAGTAAGACGGCAAACAACATTTTTTCCTGCTCCGTTATTATGATTTTCGTCACGGCGGTTATCATGGGGGCTGTGATGTTCTTTGCGGCAGGACCTCTTTGCAGGATGATGGGTGCGGATGATGTTTTGCTTGATACCTCTGTGCGATATTTGCGCACGGTTGCGCTTTGCAGCCCGCTTTCCACGATATTCTTCGCAATGGATAACTACCTTCGTATCAGCGGATACGTAAAAACGAGCATGGCGATTAACATTGGCTCAAACATTGCTACCATTGGTCTTTTAACCTTTTTCCTTCTTGTGCTTGATATGGACGTTGTCGGCTCTGCCTTGGCGACCTCTGTTTCTATGTCGCTTTGCTCGGTTATCGCGATGATACCGTTTTTGCGTAAAAAAACGCTTTTACGGTTTACAAAGCCCATCTTTCACAAGGCAATGTTCAAGCAAATTGCCGCTTGCGGCTCGCCTGTGTTTCTGAATAACGTTGCGGGGCGTGTGACCTCGATATTGATGAATATATCCTTGATGACGCTTGGCGCTGATGCCTTTGGTGAGAACGGCGGAACAACGGCGGTTGCCGTTTATGCGGTGCTGATGTACGCGAGCGACCTTTGCTGGCCGCTTCTTTACGGAATCAGTGATGCGCTTGCCCCTGCAATCGGCTACAACTGGGGGGCGGAAAGCTATGGACGGGTCAAGAAAATCGTGAAATGTGCTTACATTGGAACGGGGGCGGTAGGGCTTGTTTCAACCGCGTTTTTGTTCTTCTTTCCCGGGACGGTTGCTTCGTGGTTCGCGAACGCGAAGGACGCGCTGCTTCTTGGAGAATCGACGCACGCGATTCGGCTTTTCTGCTTCGCGTATTTGTTCAGGTGGTTTGCTGTTACGACACAGGGGTTCCTCAGCGCGATTGAAAAGCCTGTTCTGGCGACGGTTATGTCGGTGACAACGGCGCTTGTCTTTCCCGTTATCATTCTTGGGGCGTTGTGGGAGCTTGGACTTGACGGTATATGGGTGAACTTCGTAGGAGTCAACGCGCTTGCGGCTGTTCTTGGCGTGTTCCTTCTTGTTCACGTCAAAAAAGAGGTACGGAAAAGACGACTTGAAGGACAAAATCAGGCTTACGGTAATTGAAGCAAGGAGAAAGGTGGTATAAATATGGGTGGCGGTTCTTTGATTACAAAAGCAAGGGCGCTTGCCGTCGGGGATGGTATTCCCGATATTGACGGGCTCCTTGGCGAAGGGCTTGACTGCGCTTGCGGCAAACGGCACGCATGCGGTATTGATCAGGTATTGATTTATAGCGACGCCTTGAACGAGCTGCCTGCTTTAACTGCCGATTTTCACCGCATAACGCTTGTTTGCGATAAGAACACCTACCGCGTTTGCGGCAGGCGTGTAAAGGAATTGCTTGCCGACAAAGTAAAAGAGTGCCTGATATACGAGGATGGTGCTAACGGTTTTGTCGTGCCAAACGAAGATGCTGTGGCAAGGCTTGAGGGCTGTGTTTATGAAAAGACGGATCTTATCATCGGCGTTGGCTCGGGCGTTATCAATGATCTTTGCAAATACGTGAGCTTTGCGCACGGCTTGCCTTATTTTATCGTTGCGACTGCCCCTTCCATGGACGGCTACGCTTCCAAGGGCGCCGCTATGATTTTTAACGGTATGAAGGTTACGACCAACGCCGACGTACCGCGGGTGATTATTGCGGACACTGCCGTATTGAAGGAAGCGCCGCTTTCGATGCTCAAAGCGGGATACGGCGATATGATTGGAAAATACAGCTGTCTGAACGATTGGCGGCTTGGCGCGCTTGTTAACGGCGAGTATTTTTGTGAATTTGTTTATGAGCTGACATTCAAAACCGTAGAGGTCATATCCAAAATGGGTCGCGCCATCCTCTCGCGTGACGAAGCGAGCATTGCCACGCTGATGCGCGGCTTGGTTATTGTGGGTATTGCGATGGCTTACGTGGGCAATTCCCGACCTGCCTCGGGAAGCGAGCACCATTTATCCCACTACTTTGAGATTGTTGGTCTTTTGCGGGATGAGCCTTATTTTTGCCACGGCATTGACGTGGCATATTCCACCTATGAAACGGCAAGGCTCCGCCGCGCGCTGCTTTATATAAAGAGCCCTGAGGGAAAGCCCTTTGACATAGCCGAATGGGAAGCGGCGATTTATAGGGTTTACGGCACGGAAAAAAACACTGATACCGCCCAGCAGATCATTAAATTGCAAAAGAAAATCGGTTGGATTTATGAGGATAGGCTTTCTCTTTACAAAGAAAAATGGGAAGAGATTCGCGAAATTCTTGCCTCTTCTCCCACGCCTGAGAGGGTGGGAGAAATGCTTGGGAGCGTGGATCTTCCGCTTGATGATTTTGAACGGATGTATACAAGGGAAAAGCGCAGTGACGCGATACGTTACGCCAAGGATTTGAAGGATCGTTATTCTGTTTTGTGGCTGTATGAACAGGTTTTGCGAGAAAAGCAATAAAAAGAGAGTCAAAGGAGTAAAGATATGAAACCGTTTCAAAATCCTATTATCTATAACAGCGAAAAGGGAAACACGGCGGATCCGTATGTGATACGGCACGAGGGGTATTATTATCACTGTTATGCCAACCGTCAGGGCGTTTATATCACCAAATCCCAAACTCTATGGGGAATTGGCAGCGGTGAAACGGTGCAGGTATACGACAGCGAGGCAGAGGGCGCGTTGCCCGACTGGTACGCTCCTGAGCTTCACCGTGTTGACGGCAAATGGTATATTTACGCCTCACCCGATTACGGCAACAACAGCCACGTGATGACGGCGCTGATGCGCGAGGGAGATTCACCGCTTGGCGCATACAAGAATCTCGGTATGATAGAGGGGCTTGAAAATCAATGGACCATTGACGGAACGCTTCTATACTATCAAAACGAGCGATACTTTGTTTGGACGCGGTGTCAGGAAATGTATATCGCGAGGATGTCCTCTCCGTGCTCTATTACAGGAAAGGTAACGGTCTTGACAAAGCCTGAATACCCTTTTGAAACCCGCGCGGGATTGGTTAATGAGGGACCTGCGGTCTTGTATCGGGGAAATAAAATTCACGTGGTTTATTCTGCCAATGACAGCCAAAAGGACGCATATTGCTTGGGGCTGTTAACCTTTGAGGTTGGCAACGATATTTTGGATATCCGAAATTGGCGCAAGCGTCAGAGCGCGGTGTTCGAAAAAACGGACGCCGTCTTTGGTCCCGGGCACTGCTCCTTCACGACGGTGAGCGAGAACGGGGAAGAGATGGATTATATCGTATATCACGCCAATCTGGCATCGGGCACGGGATGGGGCGGCAGAAGCGTGTTCGCTCAGCCGTTCTCTTGGGATAAAAACGATGCGCCTGTATTCGGCAAGCCTGAGCTTTAACATAGGATTTTATCAAAGGGGGAAAACGAATGAATTTACTCAGAGAAAAATTGGCAAAGGGGCGCAGGCTCTTGGGAACGCTCGTGAGCCTGACAGAGCCTTGTATGTGCGAGATTATGGGAAGAGTTGGGTATGATGCGGTTTGGATTGATATGGAGCATACCTATATGTCTTATAAGGACGTGCTTTGCCATATAAATGCTGCCCTCTCGGCTTATATCGCCTCGGTGGTGAGGTTGCCGCAGGACGATCTGACCGCCACCAAAAAAATTCTTGAAATGGGACCAGATGCGGTTATTTTTCCTATGGTACATACCTATAAGGAAGCAAGGGCGCTCATTGAATCGACCCTGTATCCGCCGCTTGGCACCCGTGGCTTTGGACCGATGCGGGCGATTGGGTACGGTGCAAAAAATGCCAAGGACTACGCGGAAAAAGAGAGCCTTGACCTTTGCCGCTTTATACAGATAGAGCACCTGTCCTGTATTGAGGAGTTAGAAGAAATAGCGGAAATCCCCCATCTTGATGGATGTATTTTCGGTCCTAACGACCTTTCGGGCTCGCTTGGCGATTTTATGAACGTTTTTGGCGAGAAAACGCACGCGCAAATGGAAAGGGCGATACGCGTTTTAAGAGGGCATGGCAAGCTTATCGGTATTGCGGGCGGAATGGACGAGGAAAGTATTCGCCGCTGGTCGGACTTTGATATTGATATTTTGTTTGCGGGGGCTGACTGGAATTTTGTTTATACCTCTGCCACAGAAACCTTGGCGAACATGAAAAAGCATAATGAAAAAGCCTGTCCGTGAGGGATATGGAAGGATAGCGGAAGCGTTCAGGTGCGGCGCTCTCCAAAAGAAAAGCCTCAACCGTTGGTTGAGGCTTTTCTGTGAGAAATTTTCTTAAAACCCTTTATAGTTGGAACAATTTTATGTATAATATAATCGAACACCCATCATTTACCGAAAAAAGAAAGACGGTTAAAGACGAAAAGCAAGACCGCCTTTACAGAGAAAGGAATGTTCGCAAGCATGCAAAAAATCAACCCGCAGAGGATAAGAGATTTAAGAATAAAGCAAGGGCTGTCACAGCAAGAGCTGGCTCATCAGCTGGGTATAAGCGACAGAGCCATTTCCAAATGGGAGCTGGGCTATTCACAGCCCTCTGCCAGCCATCTTATTGCGCTTTCGCGCCTTTTTTGTGTCGGCATAGAGGATTTTTTGTCTGCCGCGCAGGCAGAAAAAGGGGAAGAAAGCCAAGGAATGCAATCTCTTGTAGAGCTTTTTAAGATTGGCAGAGGTCCTTCAAGCTCGCATACGATGGGACCCGAAAGAGCTTGCAAGACTTTTATGGAGCAGCATCCTGATGTCAATGAGGTTGAGGTCGTTTTGTACGGCTCACTTGCCAAAACGGGCAAGGGTCATGGTACGGATAGGGTCATTCAGAAAACGATTGCGCCTTTTCCCTGCCAGGTTGTTTTTAACGTCATGGAAACGGATCTTCCTCATCCAAACACCATGGATATCATCGGAAAAAGAGACGGAACGGAGATAGCGAGAGCGAGAGTTGTGAGCGTTGGCGGGGGAAGCGTTTGCTTTGAAGACGAGAACGTGGCTCAAACGCTCGATATATATAAGGAGCACAAATTCAGCGATATTGCGGCATACTGCAAGGCGCATTCGCTTCGTTTATGGGAATATGCGACAGAACGGGAAGGCGCGGGCTTCTTGGCGTATATGGAGAAGGTATGGGGCGTGATGAAGAGCGCTATCGCCCGTGGGCTTGCCGATGAGGGGGTTTTGCCGGGCGGACTGTCCGTCAAGAAAAAAGCGAAGGCTCTCTTGCAGAACCAGCATATAGACGAAAGCGTGCAAACACGCGAAAACCGTATGGTTTGTGCCTTTGCGTTTGCGGTGAGTGAGCAAAACGCATCAGGAGAGCAAATTGCCACAGCGCCTACCTGCGGCTCAGCGGGGGTGTTGCCCGCGGTGCTTTATTATCAGCAGCAGCAAAACAAATATAGCGACAAGCAAATCATACAAGCGCTTATTACCGCGGGAATTGTTGGAAATTTAATCAAAACGAATGCGTCCATTTCAGGAGCGGAATGCGGCTGTCAGGCGGAAATCGGCAGCGCCTGCGCAATGGCGGCTTCGGCGCTTGGAGAATTGTTTTTGCTCGACATTGACAAGATTGAATACGCCGCGGAAATCGCGATTGAGCATCATCTGGGGCTGACCTGTGACCCCATTTGCGGGCTTGTGCAAATTCCTTGCATTGAGCGCAATGCCGTTGCTGCTATGCGCGCCATTAACGCTGTGAGCCTTGCGAGCTTCTTATGGGATTCACGCAAAATTTCTCTGGATAAGGTGATTAAGACAATGAAGGAAACGGGAAGAGATATATCGGTATCCTATAAGGAAACCTCTGAGGCGGGGCTTGCCAAAATCGTTTTTTGAAAAAATGGCGTTGTGCCTTTAAGCACAACGCCATTTTTTTGTCTTCATTAAAGCGGTATTACTGCGGCGCGCAGCAGGCGAAAAAATCTTCCATTCTTTGTTGAAGCCCCTCGTTATCAAATTGCAAAAGGCTCTTAAAGGCATCGGGGTAAGGGAAGGAAAGGGTTTTTCGCGTGCCGAACCAACGGTAAGGGTATACAGGTTTATTTTGATGATTTTCCCTTTTCCGAGGGTATCGTGATGCACGATTTCCCCAAGAAAATCGGAGCAAAACGCAAAAAGATCTAAAAAGGTATCTTCTGACATATTGCTTCTCTTTTTTCAGTGCTTTGGGGTAATTACATGCTTTTAGGCACGTAGGAAACAAGCTCGCCCATAAAGTCATCGGTGCTGTAAGAAATTTCTTGGAACGCACCGTCCTCAAACACGACCTCGCTGACAGAGGCATTGCTTGCCCAAGGCAAATGCTTCATTTCCTCGCACGCCATACCACGCACAAAAGCAAAAAAGGACCGAATGGGTGTTGCGTGGGTAAAGACGGCGATGGTTTTGCCCTCGTTTTCTTGGGCAAGCTCGGTCAATTTTTTGTAAACTCTTGTTTGCACTTCCATGACGCTTTCGCCGTTCTCGGGGTGCGCAAGACCGATATTGCTTTTCCAGACGGCAAAGGATGCGGAAAAGTCGGAAAGCAGGGTGCTGACTGATTTTCCTTCCCAATCGCCCGCAAAAAGCTCTCTTAACCGCTTGCTTTTGGTAATGGGAAGATGCAGGACGCGGGAAAGCGGCTCTGCGGTATGATAGGCGCGCATTAAGTCGCTGCTGAAAATGGCGTCAATTTTTCGGCCTTTGAGATATTCGCAGACGCGCTCTGCCTGCTTGACGCCAAGCGGCGTGATATCCCAATCCAGATGCCCGCAAAAGACTCTTTTCTCGTTTCCCTCGCTTTGCCCGTGACGGACAAGAATGATATGACAAGACATTTTAATCCTCCTGCGCCCTCTTGCTTGGGGCGGAATGTACCTGTGTATTGTAGCACGAAGCGGGGAAAAAGTCAAGAGAGAGAAAGGGCAGTTTCCCGTCTGCCGCGTCCTTTGCAAATCGAAAAAAACAGGATAAAAGCAGGCAAAAAAACAACTTTTTCCTTGACATGCAGGGCGCTTTGTGTTATGATGGGGGTGGATTTTATTGGGGAGAAACACGCGATGAAAAAAATGAAAGCCGTGACGTTCAGTTACGATGACGGAATAACCCAAGACAGACGCTTAATAGAAATATTGAATAAATACGGCTTAAAGGGAACCTTTAACCTCAATTCCGCGCTTTTGGGAAAAGAGGGAAGCCTTTTGCGCGAGGGCGCAACGGTCAACCATACCAAATGGAAAGCGGCAGAGGTCAAGGCCGTTTACGAGGGGCACGAGGTCGCCGCGCACACAAGAACGCATCCGCTTTTGCCCACTCTTTCCGATGAGGAGATTATAAAAGAGGTGGAAGAGGACAGACTCCGCCTGTCGGAGCTTGTGGGGTATGAGGTTGTCGGTATGGCATATCCCTTTGGCGGTCAGAATCATAATGATCGGGTGGTTGACGTGATAAGACGCCACACGGGCATCAAGTATGCTCGGGCTTACGCCTCTTCGCATTCCTTTGCTCCACAGGCGGAGCTATTGCGATACAAGCCGACGGTTTATCACCACGAGGAGTGGGATACAATGCTTTCGCTTGCAGAGCGCTTCTTGGAGATGGAAGCCGACGCCCCTGCCATTTTTTACATATGGGGGCATACCTTTGAGTTTGATATTCACGACACGTGGGACAAATTTGAGGATTTCTTGCAACGGATCAGCGGCAAGAACGATATTTTTTACGGCACGAACCGCGAGGTTTTTGAGCATTTTGGCATGCTTGGATAAAACGCACAAATCAGATAAACGCAACAAATGACATAAAAACAAGAAGAACATATCAAAGGAGATACGAGTTATGGCAAACGAAAAGGCTTTTCCGTTTCACGCTTCTGCAAAGTGGATTTGGTCAGATACGCCTGTGACCAAGGACGCGTACAGCGAATTTTATACGGAATTTGATTTGGATGAACCGAAGGCAACAATGAAAATCTCGGTGGACTCCAATTACACGCTGTTTATCAACGGTGTTTTTGTTGAGTCGGGGCAGTATCCCGATTTCCCGCATTATAAGGTATATGATGAAATCGACATTTCCCGTTACTGCCACGCGGGCAAAAACAAGCTGGCGATAGTCGTTTGGTATTATGGGCACGAAAATATGTCCTATTACGCCATACAGCCCTCTTTGCTGTTTGAGGTGACGAGCGAGGGAAGACTTTGCGCAGCTTCGGGCGAAGACGTGCTTTCCAGAAAAAGCCGCGCGTATGTAGGCGAGGTTTGCAAGCTGATTACCGTTCAGCTCGGTTACAGCTTCCGCTACGATTGCACCGCTGAGGACAACTGGAAAGAGGGAGAGCTTGACGGATTTGCCAAGAGCCGTGTGCTTGACCAAGACCTGCCCTTATACAAGCGCCCCATCAAAAAGCTCGTTCTGAAAGAGAAGCACGCGTCAACCGTGGTGAAGGAAGAGGACGGCTTTTATCTGTACGATTTGGGAGAAGAGACCGTTGGCTATCTTTCCTTCCGCGTGAAATCCGAATGTAAACAAAAGTTAGAAATTGCCTTTGGTGAGCATATCATTGACGGCAAGGTGCGCCAGAGAATTAACGGGCGTGATTTCAGCGTTGAGGTGACGGTGGGCGAGGGTGTTACCGCATACACCAACTATTTCAGAAGACTTGGGCTTCGATACCTTGAAATTCATTCCCAAGAGCCGCTTTCCGTAGAGGAGCTGACGGTTATCCCTTGCGATTATCCCTTAACAGAGCTTCCCGTTGCTTTTGAGGACAGTCTGGTGCAAAGGGTATACGACACGTCCGTCAGAACGCTGATCCTTTGTATGCACGAGCATTATGAGGACTGCCCCTGGCGCGAGCAGGCGCTTTACGCTATGGATAGCAGAAACCAGATTATTTGCGGCTATTACGCCTTTGGCGAATACGCCTTCCCCCGTTCCTGCCTCTATTTGATGAGCAAGGACAACAGAAGCGATGGGCTTTTGTCCATTTGCTTCCCCACCACCGCGAATTTGGCGATTCCTTCCTTTTCGCTTCATTATTTTACAGAAGTATACGAATACACGAAATACAGCAAGGACCTTACTCTCATACAAGAGATTATGCCAAAGCTTGAATCGATTATGGCGGTCTTTTTGGCGCGCAGAGAAAACGGCTTGGTGCAAAACTTCATCGAAAAGCAGCACTGGAATTTCTATGAATGGGTGGACGGCTTGACGGGAACGACACCTGCGGAAAAGGCGGTGCGTGAAGATGCGATGATGAACTGCCTTTGCTCCTTGGCACTCTCTTACTTAGGAGAGATGTGCGAAATGCTTGGGCTTGAAAGAGATTACAGCGCCATTGCCAAGGAAATAAACCGCGCCATTCGCGCGAAGTTTTATGATGCCGAGCGCGGCATTTACCGCATGGCTGTGGATGACGACAGAGAATTTGAGCTTGTTAACGCCTTGGCGGTTCTTTGCGGCGCGGCTCGTGGCGAAGAGGCAGACAGAATTTGCCAGATGCTTGCCGACAACCGCTTTATCAAGACCTCGCTTAGCATGATATGCTTCAAGTACGATGCGCTTTTGAAGATAGATAAGGCGCGCTATGCAGAGGTTATTTTGGATGATATCAACAGCAAATACAAGAAGATGCTGGATGAGGGCGCAACTGCCTTCTGGGAAACGGAAAAGGGCGCGAGCGATTTCAGCAATGCGGGCAGTCTTTGCCACGGTTGGAGCGCAATGCCTGTTTACTATTATCATCTGCTTGCCCAAAAGAAAGAGGGCTAATCCTTAAAAAAGCAAAACAAAAAGCACTTATGAGAACGAAGAGCCGTTTTCATAGGTGCTTTTCTTTTTGAAGAGGTTTAATCGATGAGCTTCCATTTTTGCGCGAAGATTTCGGCGGGCGCACCCTCTTCTCTGTGGGCGTAGAAAACGGAAAGAAGGCTTCCGTCCGAAAGCGCCACGGTTGAGGGATAGCCAAGGTCGGGGGAAACGCCGTTGATGGAAACATCGACCTCGTTACTCCAGCTCTTGCCGCAGTCATCGCTGACCTTGGCGCGAATGCAAAAGGGTGCAACACGGACGCCGTAGGTCAAAACAACTCTGCCAGTGGGAAGACAAAGCGCGTGCGGCGGGGCGCCGCCGAAGTCACCAAGGATTTGGTGGGCAGGGGACCATGTTTTGCCGCCATCATGAGATTCTGCTTGGTAGACGGTGAATTTTTGGTCGGACACCTAGCCGCCGCCACCTTGTACACGGATAAAGCAGAGAAGCGTCCCGTCCTTCGCTTCCACGGCGTGCGCCTCGCAGAAGGTATAGCCGTCAACGGAAGGAACAGAGCCGCGCTTTTCCCATCTTTCCTCGGCGGGATAGAAGGCAAAGGCGGTAATCTTCGTCATATCCATCTGCCTGTCCTTGTCCTCTTGTATTTCACAGCCCGCAAAGAGCACGGTGCCGTCGGAAAGCAGACAAGGACCGTGGGGAGAAGAAACGGGGGCTCGCTTTACCTCGCCAAAGGTGAAGCCGCCGTCGCGGCTTATGGCGTAGGTCGCGCCTAAAAATACCGCCTCCTCTTCTTTTTTGACGGTGTCAAGATACCCGAGTATATAAGGGGAAGAGCCCGAATAATTGATACAGTAGCTGCGCTGATAGTTCACCGAATTATTAAAGGATGTCAGCATCACGCCCTTTTCACCAAAGGGAAGAATGCCCGCATCCCTGTCGTCAAGCGGGGTGTCAAAGGCAACGGCGGGGCGGGTGAAGGTTTCGCCCTCGTCCTCGCTGTAAGATATCACCACCTGCCCGAAGGGGCAAACGTGAGCGAGGCGAAAGCCCGATGCTACTGCTGCCAATTTTCCGTTTTGCAGGCGGGCAACGGTGGGCCAGCCGAAATAATTGTGCTTGCTTAAAGGGTTGCTCATAATGCGCTTGGCGCTTCCTATTGGTTCGGATTTTATCATAGGGCAGTTCCTTTCCTTGCCTTGCGGTTCTTTCGGTTTTCAAATAGCAGTATAGCATAGCGGATTTTAAATTGCAATCCCTTTTGCGACAAAAAAGAAAAATTGATACAAGGTCAAAATGCGCTATTTTGCGTATAGACCATATAATGAAAGTAGGGCGCGGTGTCAAAAGACCGCATCTCTTTCAAAAAGCCGCAAATTTATAAAGAAAGACAGCCTTCGCCAACGCGAAGCGCTTGGTTATAAATATAAAATGAATTATTTTGTTTTGCTTGCGCTGGCGGCGACACTGGGGACATGGCTTGTGACTGCCCTTGGCGCCGCTACCGTTATTTTCTTTTCATCTCCTAATCCCAAGCTGCTTAATCTTATGCTCGGCTTTGCCTCGGGCGTGATGATTGCGGCAAGCTTTTGGTCGCTTTTACAGCCTGCCATTGAACGCGCCGAGGTGGTTTCGCCCTTTCCGTCATACTTGGTGGTCACACTTGGCTTTCTTCTTGGCGCGGTGTTTATGTGGGTTTCCGACAAAATCGTTACCCGCGCAAGAAGCAACGCAAATAGCGCCATAGGCGAGCAGAAGGAGCGGCTCCACCGCATTGTGATGCTCACCCTTTCCATTACCCTGCATAATATTCCCGAGGGGCTTGCGGTTGGCGTTGCCTTTGGGGCGTTATCCCGCGGCTATACTGCCGAGGGCTTGTTTGCCGCTATCTCGGTGGCTATTGGCATTGGTTTACAAAACTTTCCCGAGGGGGCTGCCGTTTCCATTCCCTTGCGCCGCGAGGGATATTCCCGCCGAAAAAGCTTTTTCGTTGGGCAAGCCTCTGCTATGGTAGAGCCCGTTTTCGGTGTTCTTGGCGCTTTGCTTGTCGTTTATATGGAGATTCTTCTTCCATACGCTCTTTCCTTCGCTGCGGGCGCGATGATTCTGGTCGCCGTTCATGAGCTGATACCCGAATGCCAGAGAAACCAAAGGGAGCAGCCTTATCTTGCAACGATGGGCATTGTGCTTGGCTTTGCCGTGATGATGCTTTTGGACGTGATGCTGGGGTAAGGCGGGAAAAAGTATATGACAGCGTTTCTTTCTTTTGTCCGAAAATGCTTGACAAAAGAGGAACGCTGTTTTATAATGACCTTGTGGTAAAAGAAAAAAACGGAGGTTTTGAAGTATGCTTTTTGAAAACGGCGACAGAATTGTTTTTACGGGAGATTCCGTGACAGATATGAGACGGGCAAGACCCGTAGGCGAGGGCTTATTTGACAACGTGGGGTTTGGCTATGTCAGAATGATTGAAAACTTGTTTGCTGCCTTTTATCCTTCGCTTGACATCCGTATAAGCAACACGGGCATATCGGGTGAGACAAGCCGCGATTTGCTTGCCAGATTTGACGCGGATGTTGTGGATTTGAAGCCGCAATGGGTTTCCATTTGCATTGGTATTAACGATGTGTGGCGGCAATTTGACAGTCCCGCTATGCCCGACACCCACGTTTTGCCCGACGAATACCGCGCAAACGTGGAAGAAATGATTGTAAGGGTGAAGGACAAGGTCAAGGGCGTTTTCATTCTCTCCCCTTATTACATAGAGCCGAACCGTCAGGACAAGATGCGCGCGAGAATGGACGAATACGTTGCTATCTGTCAGCAGCTGGCGGAAAAGCACGGCTGTATATACGTGGATTTCCAGAAAATGTATGAGGACTATTGCCAATTCCAGCATTCCTCCTTTATCGCGTGGGACAGAATTCATCCCAATCTGAAGGGCGCGACGCTGATGGCAAGAGAGGTTTTGAAGCATTGCGAATTCAAGTATGAATAAAGAAAAGCATCAAGTAAAAGGAGCATTCTATGAAGGTTTGTGTGATACAGCCCGCCTATTCCTTTCGTTTTGAGGACAGAGAGACTTGCTTCTCGGGAACGCTCTCGCACTTGGAAAAGTGCGATGAGAGTATGGATATTATCGTCTTGCCCGAATATTCCGACACGCCGACGGTTGTGAAGGATATGGATGAGTTTTATGTGGAGTATGAGGCGTATAACCGTATTATTCTGGAAAAGGCAAGGGAAACGGCGAAGAGATGCAACGCCATTGTTTTTGTTAACGCCACGTATGACGATGGGGGGAAGCTACGCAACGCCACGCACGCCATAAACAGAGAAGGCGAGGTGGTAGGGCGGTATTTTAAGCTGCACTTAGCCCCCTCTGAATTTAAGCCCCAAGAGATGGGCGGCCATGGAATGGACACCTCGTACAGCGACGTCTTTGCCCCGCCCTACACGGTGGAAATTGACGGCATCAGATTTGCCTTTATGACCTGCTATGACTTTTATTTCTATGAAGGGTTTGCCGCAGTTGCCAGACAAAACGTGGACGTGATTATCGGCTGCTCTCATCAAAGGTCGGATTTGCACTCTTACTTGGAGACCAACGCCAAATTTCTTTGCTATCAGACCAACGCCTATTTGCTCCGCTCCTCCGTTTCCTTGGGGGCAGAGTCAAAGGTTGGCGGGTGCAGCTTGATTGCAACCCCTTGGGGCGAGGTCATCGGCAATATGAAAAACGACGTGGGGCTTTTGGTGCGCGATATTGATCTTTCCCAAAAGTATTACAAGCCTGCGGGCTTTGGCGGAAAGCCTGCCGCCCACTACGAATATATGGAAGAGGGGCGCAGACCCGCAAATTACCGCCCCGGCGGCAGCGCTATCGGAATGCCAGACGGCATTTTGCCCTATCCGCGTGTTTGCGCGCACCGTGGGTTCAGCGCCGCTATGCCTGAAAACTCAATGCCCGCCTTTGGCGCGGCGGTGGCGCTGGGAGCAGATGAGATAGAATTTGACCTCTGGCCCACCAAGGACGGAGAAATCGTTTCCTGTCACGACAGGGAGCTTTCGCGGGTTTCTAACGGAGAGGGCAGGGTGACGGACTATACGTATCAAGAGCTTCTTTCACTTGATTTCGGCGCCAATGAGAAGGAGCAGTATCGCGGGCTGAAAATTCCCTCGTTTGAGGACATACTGAAAAAGCTTGTCTGCCATACGGTGATGAATATTCACGTCAAGCCTCTTTCGTACAGCGAGCCGTATCCCGAGGAGCATATGAAAAAAATCTGCGACCTTATCAGGAAATACGACTGCGAAAAATACGTGTATTTTATGCTGGAAACGGACGAGCAAATCAAGCAGTTCAAGGAATACGCCCCGCATATTCCCGTATGCGTCGGGCATTTGAGCGACAGGCCCTGGGAGATTGTAGACAGAGCCATTGCCCTTGGGGCAGAGAAGGTGCAGCTCTTTAAGCCCTATTTCAACCAGGAAATGATAGACAAGGCGCACAAATACGGCATTCGGTGCAATGTTTTCTTTTCAGATGATGAGGAAGAGACCGAGCGTCTCTTGAAAATGGGGGTCGACACCGTTTTGACAAACGAATATCTGAAAATATCCCGTGTTGTCAAACGCTCTTAAAGGGTGAAAAAACCAAAAACGAAGAACAAACAAAAGGGGCAGCTTCCCTGTTCGCGAAGCACCGAAAAGCAACAGAAAACGGTTGCTTTTCTGCCCCTGTCGGTTACAATTTAACGGAAATTGTAACACAACCTGCAATTTTTTTGCAAAAATTTCGGCAATTTGCGCCTTTGTTGGCACAAATTGCCGTGGGGCTGAGTGAATGACTCAGCCCCATTATTTTGCGCCAGAGGCGCAAATGACGAATTTTTTATTTTTATTCTATAATAACACTTCCCTGATAAGAGGGGTCGTCCCGTATCACCTCTAAAACTGCGGGGGCGCGGACGGCGCCAAGGAGAATATTTTTGACGCTGTCAATGGGGGTGGTGACGGTTGCCTCTACCTCGGATTTTTCAAAGCAGAGGTCGGTGTTTTTCATCTTGCAGTTGATAAGCCTTAATCCCTTGCAATAGCAGAAGGGCTGTGTGCCCTCGATTTCGCAGTCCTCAAGGGTGAGGTTTTCGGAGTACCAAGCCAGATACTCTCCCTTAATCCGACAGCCGCGCAGGGTAACGTTTGATGCGTGCCAAAAGGCATCCTTGGTGTCAAGCTCACACTCTTCAAGAAGGGCGTTTTGGATATACTGAAAGGAATATTTCCCTCGGAAAGAGAGACGCCGAAGGGTCAAGTCGGCAGCGCGGAACATAAAATATTCTCCCGTAGCCGCGCAATCCTCTACGGAAATACGGCGCGAAAGCCAGAAGCATTCCTCGGAAAGAATGTCGCAAGAGGAAATGACGATGTTCTGACATTCACGGAATGCCTTTGTGCCGTGAAGCTTGGTGCCCTTTACGGTGATGTTTTCCGAATACCAAAAGGGAGCGCGGCAAAGGGAAGAGAGGGTGCTTTCTTTTACCGTGACCCCCTTGCAATGCCAAAAGGGATACCGCAGATTGAAGAAGCAGCGAAGGGCAGAAACATCGCTGCTCTCCTTGCAGGCACTTTCCCCGTCTGCTTCGCCGTCAAAGGCGCAGTCTGTCAATGAGAGGCTCTGTGCGCCGTAAAACGCTCTTTCTTGGTCAAAGACTTGGTTTTTTATGGTCGTCATTGCTTTTCCTTTTTTGCCGTCCCGATTTTGGGTGTCTTTTTCGTTTTCAGTATACTCTTTTTGGCGAAAAATGTCAAGACTTTCTCCCAAAAGCACTTGCTTTTTCAAAAGGGATGTGCTACAATGATAGGCGTTCTAAAGCAAGAAGAAGGGGGAACCCTTTGCGCCATTCCTGTTTTGACGCAAAGGTCTTGGCAAAATGGAAGTGACGGAACAAAAAAGAGAACGGCGAAAGGCGATACAGATAGGCAGTATCGCGGTTTTTTCCTATCTTGCCTGCTACTATATGCGGCACTTGCTCAGCGTGACAACGCCCTTGATGACAAACGAGGGGGCTTCCACCAAAGAGGTGCTTGGCACCCTATCCTCTTTTTATATGCTGGCGTATGCGGTGGGTCAGCTGCTCAACGGCATTGTGGGCGACAGATTAAAAGCCAAGTATATGGTTTCTGTTGGGCTTGCGGTTTCGGGTATATCCTCTATTTGCTTTCCCTTTGCTTCTCATATCGTTTTGCAAATTCTTTGCTTTGTGGTGATGGGCTTTTCCCTTTCTATGCTAAGGGGACCCTTGGTGAAAACCATTTCGGAAAACACAACGCCCGCCTATGCCCGTATTTGCTGTACCTTTTTCTCCTTCGCGAGCTTCTTTGGACCCTTGATTTCCAGCGGGCTTGCTATTTTCTTGCGGTGGCAGGGCGTCTTCATTGTGGCGGGGAGCGCTGTGTTTATTATCGCGATTTTCGCCTTTTTCGTGTTCTCTTTGATGGAGAAAAGGGGCGTTATCCATTTTCACTCCGTCAAGACGGAAAAAATAAGATTTCGTGATATCTTTAAGGTGTTCAGGCTTGAAAATTTCGGGCTCTATATGATAGTGGGGGCGCTTGTGGAGATTTCTGCCGCCTCTATCGGCTTCTGGATTCCCACTTATATGAACGAAGCCCTTGGCTTTACCGAGGAGTTCTCCAATATCATTTTCTCGGTGATGACGGTTATTCGCGCCACCGTTCCTTTTCTGGCGCTTGGGGTGTTCCGTTTGTTCAAGCATCGCCAATTTCCTATGCTTACCACGTCGTTTGCCCTGTCTGCTCTCTTCTTTGCGGGATTGCTTTTCTTCAAGCAGCCCATCGTGAACATCGTTCTGTTTCTCTTGGCGCTTATGTCAGTAAGCCTTGCCTCTGCCTTGCTTTGGAGCATTTATATTCCAAGCCAAGCCAAAAGCGGTATGGTTTCCACGCTGAACGGCGTTCTGGATTTTTCGGGGTACGCGGTCAGCTTCTTGGCGAATTTGGTCTTTACCTTCTCTATGTCGCACATTGGCTGGGATGGACTTATCATTATGTGGGCATCGATGATGCTCTTCGGGGTTCTTTCCGCTCTCGTGCAGGCAAGACGGAAAAAAGGCGCGCAAGAGGCGCTTGATACATAAAAAAACGAAATGGGGCTGAGTCATTCACTCAGCCCCTTATTTTCGCGGAAAATTTGCAGGGTGTGTTGCTTTTCGGTGCTTCACAAACAAAAAAACGGCATTAGTCCGTTTTCGGCTCCTTGGGAAGCTCAATTTCCCCTTCTGCCTTTTCAAAAGCCTTTATTTCCTGCCTTATCAGATAAAGGATTTCTCCGTTTGCCGAGCGCCCGTAATATTTTGATATATAATGCAGCTTATAGTGCAGCTCCGGGTCAATTTCTATGCCGAGGTGTTTGTTGTTTTTGTTTCTCATAAAAAACCTCCAAAAAATCTTAATATAAGTATATTTTAAGATTATTTTGTGGTATAATGTTATTAGTATACTTAATTTGAGTATACTAATATTTGTTTTAGCGATTTCGAGAAACGCCAAAAAATCTACAAAAAGGAAGCCTCTTGCACTGCAAAGGTAGGGGGGTTATGAAAATTGCGGTTGTTGGTTCGAGAAACATTACATTGGTTGATATTGGCAGGCACATATCGGATGCGGAAGAGATTGTTTCGGGCGGCGCGAAGGGGGGGCTCTTGCGCGGCAGAATATGCGAAAGAAAAAGGGATAAAGCTCACCGTGTTTCTGCCTCAATATGAGCGTTATGGTCGTGCCGTGCCGATTGTAAGAAACAAGGAAATCGTAGATTATGCCGATAAAATTATTGCTTTCTGGGACGGAAAATCCAAAGGAACGTTATCGGTTATTAAATATGCCGAAAAAACAGGAAAAACCTGTGAGGTTATCCTTTGCGAGTAAGCCCTTGCCAATGTCAACATTGCGTTTTGAGAGGCTCTTTAACAAAGAAAAGGGGGCTTTTTGTTTTTTTCGTGAAACCTTGACTTTATGTGAGAAAAGTGATACAATGGAGAGTGAAAAAGCTGTTTAGAGAGAAAATGACTATTGCCGCACAGCTCCCGATTATATGGGTGTTATATGGGGCGGATGGGTTATCTTTCAATAAAAATAAACGGAGAGCGAAAAAGATGTATCAGATTGTAAAAAAGAAGGTATTAAACCCAACTGTTGTGGAGCTACATATCAAGGCACCCTTGGTGGCGAACAAGGCAGAGCCCGGGCAGTTTATCATTCTTCGCACGGACGAGGACGGAGAGAGAATTCCCTTGACGGTGGCAGGCGTTTGCAAGGAAGAGGGAACGGTGAAGATTATATACCAGATTGTCGGTGCGACGACGAGAAAGCTGGCGGAAAAGAACGAGGGCGACTTCTTACAGGACTTTGTGGGTCCTCTTGGCGTTCCCACGCATTTAGAGGGGCTCAAAAAGGTTTGCATCGTGGGCGGCGGTGTTGGCTGCGCTATCGCGATGCCGATTGCACAGCGTCTTCACGAGATGGGGGCAGAGGTTGTCGGTATTATCGGGTTCAGAAGCCGTGACCTGCTTATTTGCGAGGAAGAATTCAAGGCTTGCTGTGACAGGCTTACCGTTATGACGGACGACGGCTCCTACGGAAGGCACGGAAACGTGACGCTTCCCTTGAAGGAAATGCTTGAGGGTGGGGAAGCCTTTGATATGATTATCACCATTGGTCCGCTGATTATGATGAAATTTGTGGTTGCTACGGCAAAGCCCTTTGGCGTTCCCGTTACCGTTTCGATGAACCCTGTGATGATTGACGGAACAGGGATGTGCGGCGGATGCCGTCTGACCTTGAACGTTGACGGCAAGAAGGTCACCAGGTTTGCTTGCGTGGACGGCCCTGACTTTAACGGCTACGAGGTGGATTTTGACGAGGCAATGTCCAGAGGCAGAATGTATACAGAGTTTGAGCGGCACGCATATGAAGCCACCTGCAATCTCTATAAAAAGGAGGTAAAGTGATATGGCAAAGGCGAATATGGCGCAAAAAAGAAACGAAATGCCAACCCAAGAGCCTCTTGTGCGCGCGCAGAATTTCGACGAGGTTGCCCTTGGCTATACCGAAGAGATGGCAATGGATGAGGCTATGCGTTGCTTGGATTGCAAAAATATGCCTTGCGTAGAGGGTTGTCCTGTTAAAATTCATATTCCCGCGTTTATCAACAAAATAAAAGAGGGAGATTTTGAGGGCGCGTATCAGATTATCGCCAAATCGTCCTCTCTTCCCGCTGTTTGCGGAAGAGTTTGTCCGCAGGAAACTCAGTGCGAGGCAAGGTGCGTGCGGGGGATTAAGGGCGAGAGCGTGGGCATTGGTCGACTTGAACGGTTTGTGGCGGATTGGCACAACACCTTCACCGCCGCCTCTCTTGAAAAGCCGACGCCAAACGGACACAGGGTTGCCGTTGTGGGCTCGGGCCCTTCGGGCTTGACTTGCGCGGGCGACCTTGCCAAAAAGGGATACAAGGTGACCGTTTTTGAGGCATTACATACGGCGGGGGGTGTGCTTGTGTACGGCATTCCCGAATTCCGTCTTCCCAAGGCCATTGTGGCAAAAGAGGTCGAGGGCTTAAAGGCGTTGGACGTTGACATTGAAACCAACGTGGTTATCGGTAAAACGCTGACCGTTGACGAGCTTTTTGGAATGGGATATGAAGCGGTATTCATCGGCTCTGGCGCGGGGCTTCCCAACTTTATGGGCATTCCCGGCGAGTCCTTGAAGGGCGTTTATTCGGCAAACGAATTCCTGACAAGGAGCAATCTGATGAAGGCATACCGTGAAAATCCCGAAACACCCATTATGAAGGGCGGCAGGGTTGCGGTTGTCGGTGGCGGAAACGTGGCTATGGACGCCGCGAGAACGGCTTTGCGTCTTGGCGCACAAAAGGTGTATATTGTTTATCGCCGCTCTATGGATGAGCTGCCTGCCAGACGCGAGGAAGTGGAGCACGCGATGGAAGAGGGCATTGACTTTATGCTCCTGAACAATCCTGTGGAAATTCTCGGCTACCACAACCCCGAAAATCCCCGTGATGAGAAGAATGGCTTTGTGCGCGGTATGAGGTGTATAAAAATGGAGCTTGGCGAGCCCGACGCAAAGGGCAGACGCCGCCCCGTTGAAATTCCCGGAAGCGAATTTGAGATAGAGGTAGATACCGTTATCATTTCTATCGGTACCTCTCCCAACCCCCTTATTAAGAACACCACAAGCGGTCTTGACGTGAACAGCCACGGCGGCATTATCGTCAATGAGGACGGTCTTACCACGAGAGATGCGGTGTACGCGGGTGGGGACGCTGTCACGGGGGCTGCTACCGTTATTTCCGCTATGGGCGCGGGCAAGGTGGCTGCCAAGGCGATTGACGAGCTTTTACAGAAAAAGAACTGACTCTTTGACCCTTTCCGAGCGACAAGACGTAAAAACGCAAGTGCATATGAAGAAAGGATAGAGCAATGAAAAAACAAAACATTTACAAATTCCTTTTCGCGGTATCGGCCCTTTTGGCATTGGGCTTTCTGATAAGCTTCGGGTGTGACGTTTTTCTGTACGACACGTATCTCACCTCAGCGCCCTTGTACCTATACGCGATTGTCAGGGCATTTGCATATCTTTTGCCCGCCGCGCTCGTTTTTCTCGTTGCGCTGTTGCTCAGAAAAAAATGGAAATAACGGAGCTGAGTCATTCCTCAGCCCACGGCAATTTGTGCCCACAAAGGCGCAAATTGCCGAAATTTTTGCAGAAAATTTGCAAGGCCTGTTACAATTTCTATGAAATTGTAACGCACAGGAGAAGAAAAGCAACCGTTTTGTGTTGCTTTTCGGTGCTTCACGAACAGGGAAGCTGCCCCTTTGGCTTAATTTCTTGTGAAGAGGTCAGAGGAAAGAGGAAATAGTGCTAAAAATAGAGGGGGCGAAATTGTGCAATATGCCAAAAGTAAGAAAGAGCGCCGTTTTTTTTGTTCTTTGCATTGACTTTTCCAAAAGGCTGTGCTACATTAAAGGCGCCGGGAAAATTGTTTTTTCGGGACAAAAACCGTATAATTCTTTGTTTACAAAGGAGAAAAGGTATGAAAAAGCAAGCAGAACAGAAGCCTAACACAAGGGGCAGTCAGAAGGACGCCTCGTTGGCGCAGGAAAACACGGACAACAGCGTTCCCCGAAGAGAAACGCCCAAAAAGAAAAAGGCGGGCTTTTGGAAATCTCTTCTGCCGTACATCGTGCCCTACAAGAATAAGCTGATTATCGCGGTAATCTTCTCCCTGCTGACGGGTATTTTTGTGGCTGTTCAGCCGCTTGTTGTGAAGTACATCATTGATACCGGTGTTTCGGGCGACGAAATTTCCTTCTTTGGCAAGGTCTTTTACGCAGGGCCGCAAAGCCAGAAGGAGCAGATAACCTTCGTTGTGATTGCGTGCTGTGTGTATATTTTCGTTTGTCTGATGCGCCTGTCGTTCTGGTCTGTTGGGTACGTTAACGCACAAAAGGCTCTGGCAGGCACGCTTTTCACCCTGCGCTCTAAATTTTTCGGTCACGTGCAGCATATGTGTATGCGGTTTCACGACAAAAACTCCTCGGGAGAGCTGTATAACTATATTATGGGCTCGCCGATGACCAACATCAAAACCTTTTTGTCAACACTTGTGCAGATTGTTCCCTTTCAGGTGGTGGCAATGGTTATCTCGCTCGTTGCCCTTTCCTCTTACAGCATTAAGCTGACGGGGCTTATTTTGATTATCAGTGTGATTATGGCGCTTTTTTACCGCTTTTCCCGTCAAAAGATGCGCACGGCATCCAAGGATTATCTGAATTCGGAGAACAGGGCCTCGCAATATATTGCCGACGTGCTTCACGGCTCGGAAGCGGTGAAGATGTATGCCATTGAGGAAGACACGATAAAGCACTTTGACGAATACGTTGATGACTTGAAAAAGCAAGGGTTCAGCTACTCGATGCGCACCTATATTGAGGCGATAAAGCCCGAGTACACCCATTATTTCGGCATTGGCGTTGTATATTTGGTGGGCTCCATCCTTTGTATCAGGGGAGAGATCAGCGTTGGTATCTTCTACGCTTTTTTGTCCAGTATGACAACCATTCTTAACACGCTGTCCAGCTGGCTGAATCTGGCAATGACACAGCCTATGGCGGCAGAGGCGCTGGAGCGTGTCAATCAGATTATCGACGAGCATAGCACCACCCCTGAGGTCAGAGAAGAGGCGCGCCGCTCGATTGCCATTGAGAAGAGCAGCGCCATAGAGCACGGCAAGCCCTGTATTGCCTTTGATAACGTCACCTTTGCTTATGACGAAAAGCCTGTTTTTCGGAATTTTTCCTGTCAGATAGGGTATCACGAGAGCATTGGTCTTGTGGGAAGCTCAGGCTCGGGAAAATCCACCTTCACAAAGCTGATTATGCGGCTTTACGACGTGCAAGAGGGGAATATATCCTTGCACGGCAGAAGCGTCAAGGATTATGCCACGCACGAGTTAAGGGCGTCGTTTGGCGTTGTGCCGCAAAACCCCTTTATCTTTGCGGGCACGCTTTGGGATAATATCCGCATCGCCGCGCCCGAGGCGACAAACTATGAAATCATTCAAGCGATGGAAGTGGCAAGGGTGCACGAGTTTGTCAATGAGCTGCCTATGGGCTGGGCAACGGTGATAGGAGATGGCGCTTTAACCCTTTCGGGCGGACAAAAGCAGAGAATTGCCATTGCCCGCGCGGTTCTGAAAAAGCCCGATATCTTTATTTTTGATGAGGCGACAAGCGCGCTTGACAACGTTTCCGAGCGCTTGATTCAATTAGCGATGGAGGACCTGATGCAAACGCACACGGTCATTTTCGTGGCGCACCGTCTTTCCACCATTCGCAACGTAAACCGCATTCTTGTCTTTGACCACGGCAATGTTATCCAAGAGGGCTCTTATGACGAGCTGGCATCCAAGCCCGGAGAATTCCGCCGTCTGTTAGACGCGGCAGAGGCAAAGGATGAAATGAAGCGGATAGACAGAAGAAGCATAGAAGAAAGACTTGGAAGAAAAAAGCAAGGCTAAACCGAGTCTTTCCCCGTTTAGCGTGCTATCCAGTATGGATAGCACGCTAAAATTTACTGTAACAAAAGGATTTTTTATGATTAAGGCTTGTATTTTTGATTTGGACGGCACCTTAATGGACACCCTTGGCGCTATTGCCGCTTGCGGCAACGATGCCCTGCGGCAGGTGGGGCTTTTGCCCTATCCCCAAGAGCGCTATGGCTATTTTGCGGGTAACGGGGCGAAAAAGCTGGTGGAGAGGATGTTAGAGGGGCAAAATGCGTACACCCCTGCGATGTTTGATAAGGTCTTTCCCCTTTTCAGCGCCATTTACGACCAAAAGGGTGCCTGCTCGGTCACGCCCTTTCCCGACATTCCTCTGCTGCTTGAAAAATTAAAGGAGAGGGGGATTGCTCTTGCGGTGCTTTCCAACAAGCCGCACGGTATCGTTTTGGATATAATCAATCGCTTTTTCGGCGACAGCTTTTTTGCCGCGGTAGAGGGGCAACAGGAAGGAAAAAGGAACAAGCCTGACCCTGAGGGCGTGTTTTGCGTTTTAGAAAGCCTTTGTGTTACGCCAGAGGAGTGCTTGCTTGTGGGAGATAGCGACGTGGACGTGGAAACCGCCAAGGCGGCGGGGGTTTTTTCCGTGGGCGTCAGCTGGGGCTTCCGTCCGAAAAGGGAGCTGGAAGAGGCGGGGGCGTCTGCTATCATTGACACACCTCTTGACCTTTTGAGGTATATATGAGATGAATTTTTAGAAAAGGAAGAAAATTTTATTTTTCTTCCTTTTTTCACTTTACAAATCCAATATTTTTATGTAAAATAGAAGCGTAAAATATCAAGAGCAATGAGGAAGGGAACGCTGTTATGAACGTGAACCATATGATTGCCGCTTTGGCGGATTACGGTATTGAAAAGGGACTTTGCGAGACCGTCGACAGAGGATTTGTGATAAACAGTCTTTTGGCTATTTTGCGCCTTTCGGCATATGAGGAGCCCGAAAGCAAGGAGAAGGCGGATTTACAGACCATTTTGTCTTTCCTGTGCGATGACGCCTATGCCCGTGGTGTGATTGAGGAAAACACGGTTGCATACCGCGACCTGTTTGACACCGCTTTGATGGGGGCGCTTTTGCCCCGTCCTTCCTCGGTAAACCGCCGCTTCTTTGAGCTTTATAAGGATTCCCCTCGCGCGGCAACGGATTATTTTTACGCCCTTTGCTGTGACAGCGATTACATCCGCACCTATCGGGTGGCAAGGGATATGAAATGGACATACGACTCTCCTTATGGGACGCTGGATATCACCATTAACCTTTCCAAGCCTGAAAAGGACGTCAAGGCGATTGCCGCCGCCAAAAAAATGGCGCAAAGCGGCTATCCGAAATGCCTGCTTTGCCACGAAAACGAGGGGTATGCGGGGTCCTTGCGCTCTCCTGCCCGTCAGAACCTGCGGCAAATTCCCCTGCCCTTTGAGAACGGAACCTGGTATTTGCAATATTCTCCCTACGTATATTATAATGAGCATTGCATAGTCCTTGACGCTTCTCATACCCCGATGAAGATAACGGGGGACACCTTCCGCCGCGCGTTAGAGTTTGTATCTCTTTTGCCTCATTACTTTGTAGGGTCTAACGCGGATCTGCCTATCGTTGGCGGCTCTATTCTGACGCACGATCATATGCAAGGCGGTCATTATACGTTTGCTATGGAAAGAGCGCCCATTGAAAAGGAAATTTCCTTTGGGGGCTTTGAGGACGTTAAGGCGGGCATTGTGCGCTGGCCTATGTCGGTTATCCGTTTGCGCGGAAAAGACAGGGAAAGGTTGGCGTCTCTTGCCGAGAAAATTTTGGACGCCTGGCGCGCTTATACCGATGAAGAGGCATTTGTTTTTGCAGAAACCGACGGTGAAAAGCACAACACCATCACGCCCATCGCGCGCCGCCGCGGCGATGATTTTGAGCTCGATTTGGTTTTGCGTAACAACATCACCACCGAGGAGCATCCCATTGGTCTGTATCATCCGCACGCGGAACGCCATCATATCAAGAAAGAAAACATTGGGCTTATCGAGGTAATGGGTCTTGCCGTTTTGCCTGCCCGCCTGAAGGATGAATTGAAGGACGTGGCAGAGGCGCTTTTGACGGGAAAGGACCTGTCCGAAAAGGAAAGCACCGCCCTTCACGCTGACTGGGCATTGGACATTCAAGGAAGATACACCTTGACCGAGGACAACGTAATGGACATTTTGAAGCAGGAGGTCGGCAAGGTGTTTGCCGAGGTGCTTGAAGACGCGGGTGTTTATAAATGCACAAAAGAGGGAAGAGAAGCGATGCTTCGCTTTGTTCGCTCTGTGGGGTAAGCCCTTCTGTAAGAAAGCCGAAAGGAAAGGAATACGTATGTTTTCAAAATTAGAAGCTCCTCTTTTTATAAGAGAAGCCGTCGCGCAAAAAAAGCCGCATCCTCTTTGGGTTGAGCTGTTGATTTTCGGGGTTGTGTTTTGGGTAGGCGGTATTTTACAGTCCGTTCTTCTTATGCCCTTTACGGTAGTGGCGATGCTCGGGCGCATGGATGAGATTTTGGCGCTTACCGAGAGCGGCAGCCCTGAGGCTTTGGTCGCCTTCGTCACAGAAATGCAAAAGACGCCGCTTTTGGTTATCGGCTCTCTGCTTGCGACGGTGGGAATGATTGTCACGGTGATTTTATATTGCCGCCTGCTTGAAAAGCGCAGCGTTGCCTCTCTTGGTATGCGCCGCCCCTTCGTAAGAGAATACGCCCTTGGCGCGTTTTGGGGCGTGGTGCTTTTTGGTGGGTACGTTGCTTTTTCTATGGCGCTTGGAAATCTTACCTTCTTGGGCATCAGCGAGAAATGCAACGTTCCCATGCTGCTGCTTCTTCTCATCTGCTTTCTCATTCAGGGCTTTTCCGAGGAAATTTTGTGCCGTGGGTACTTTATGACGTCCTTGTGCCGCACCATGCCCTTGCCTTGGGCGCTGATGCTGAGCTCCTTATTCTTCTCTTTGTTTCACGTTGGCAACCCCGGGGTGGATGTGCTGGGGCTTATCAACATTTTCCTGTTCGGGATTCTGATGGGATTATATATGATACGGCGCGGGGATATTTGGGGAGCAGCCGCACTTCACGCGCTTTGGAACTTCGCTGAGGGGTGCTTGGCTGATTTTTCCGTCAGCGGCCTGTCTATGCCATCTTCCTTGCTTGCGTTTGGAAAAGAGGGGGCATCCGTCTTTGTCGCGGGGGGCGCCTTCGGACCTGAAAGCGGGTTCGCTGTCACCTTTGTGACCACTCTTGGCATCGTTATTTTGCTGATGATGAAAAACAAGGATGTAAAGAAAGATTAACAAAACGGCTACCCGTCAAGGTAAAAAAAGGATAGTAAAAAAACCGCCTTTTCAAGGGCGGTTTTTTGTCGCAAAAAAAACGGTTTTTCGGGGCGCACGGGCAAAAAGCAAAAATTTTCCATTTTGCACAAAAAACGCAATATGTAGTAGTTGAAAATCACGAAAAAAACAAAATGTTGTGTTTTCGTCTTGACAGAACCTATATATTGTGGTATAATGGCGACAGTCACGCAACCAGCCCTTGTTCTTGCCAAGGACACTTGCAAGAACTTGCGCTTGGCAGAAAGGAAGGCACGCAGAAAATGGAAATCCGAGGCTTGCAAAAAACGACGCTTCTTGATTTTCCCGGGCACGTGGCTTGCACGGTTTTTACGGGTGGCTGTAATTACCGTTGTCCGTTTTGTCACAACGCCTCTTTATTGAGGGCGGGGAAGGCGGACATTACGGAAGAGGAGCTCTTTTCCTTCCTGCAAAAGCGAAGGGGCATATTGGACGGGGTGTGTATTACGGGGGGCGAGCCTCTCATTCACGCTGACATCGAGCCCTTCCTTTCCAGGATTAAGGACTTGGGCTTTTTGGTGAAGCTTGACACCAACGGCACCTTTCCCTCGCGCTTGAGGACGCTTTGTGAGGGTGGGCTTGTGGATTATGTGGCGATGGATATTAAAAACGCGCCCGAAAAATATCCCTTAACCACGGCAACGAAGGACGGAATGCTGGGTGAAATACAAAAAAGCGTTTCCTTTTTATTAGAGGGAACGGTTCCCTTTGAATTTCGCACAACGCTGGTGAAGGGCTTTCACACAGTTGAGGATATGAAAAAAATAGGGCAATGGATCAAAGGGGCAGAAAGATATTTTCTGCAACAGTTCACCGATTCGGGAGACGTTCTGACAGAGGGCCTTTCCGCTTTTCCAAGGAAGAGGAAAAGGCGCTGCTTGACGCTGTCCTGCCTTTTGTTCCGAGCGCCGCTCTTCGGGGCGTTTGATTGGTTTATATTAACGGCACAGCCGAACAAATAAGGAGTTTTTTATGTATCAGGTATTGAAAAGAGACGGAAAAGTTGTTGACTTTACCTTAGACAAAATTTCCGCCGCCATTCGTATGGCGTTTGAAGCCCAGGAAAAGCAGTTCCACCCCGATGTAATTGATTTCTTGGCATTGAAGGTGACAGCAGAGTTTGCACCCAAAGTAAAAGAAGGACTGATTGCCGTAGAGGACATTCAAGACAGCGTGGAGTCTGTTTTGGTACAGGCAGGATACGCTGACGTAGCAAAGGCTTACATTCTGTACCGCCGTCAGCGCGAAAAGCTGCGTAACGTGGAGTCCACCACCTTGGACTACAAAAAGCTGGTAGACAGCTATTTGAAGGTAATGGACTGGCGCGTAAAGGAAAATTCAACCGTGACCTATTCTGTTGGCGGCTTGATTTTGTCCAACTCCGGCGCTATCACCGCGAACTACTGGCTTTCTGAGGTGTATGACGATGATATCGCCAACGCGCACAGAAATGCCGACATTCATTTGCATGACCTTTCTATGCTCACGGGCTACTGTGCAGGCTGGTCCTTGAAGCAGCTGATTAAAGAGGGCTTGGGCGGCGTTCCCGGTAAAATCACGTCCGCTCCCGCATCCCACCTGGCAACCCTTTGTAACCAGATGGTTAACTTCCTGGGTATTATGCAGAACGAATGGGCAGGCGCACAGGCGTTCTCGTCCTTTGATACATATCTTGCTCCCTTTGTCAAGGCGGACAACCTTTCCTATGAGCAGGTTAAAAAATGCATTGAGTCCTTTATTTACGGTGTAAACACGCCTTCCCGTTGGGGAACACAGGCACCCTTCTCCAACATTACGCTGGACTGGACCGTTCCTGATGACCTGGCAGAATTGCCCGCTATCGTTGGCGGCAAGGAAATGCCCTTTAAGTATAAGGACTGCAAGAAGGAAATGGATATGGTCAACCGCGCCTTCATCGAAACGATGATTGAGGGCGACGCCAACGGACGCGGCTTCCAATACCCCATTCCCACCTATTCCATTACCCGTGACTTTGACTGGTCTGAAACCGAGAACAACACGCTTCTCTTTGAAATGACCGCCAAATACGGTACGCCTTATTTCTCCAACTACATCAACAGCGATATGGAGCCCTCTGACGTGCGCTCTATGTGCTGCCGCTTGCGTCTTGATTTGCGTGAATTGCGGAAGAAATCGGGCGGTTACTTCGGTAGCGGTGAGTCCACCGGTTCTATCGGTGTTGTTACCATCAATATGCCGAGAATTGCTTATCTTTCCAAAACGCCTGAGGAGTTCTATCAGCGCTTGGATCATATGATGGATCTTGCCGCTCGCTCCTTGAAGACCAAGAGAAGCGTTATTTCCAAACTCTTAGAAGAGGGGCTTTATCCTTACACCCGTCGTTACCTTGGCGGCTTTGACAATCATTTCTCCACCATCGGTCTTGTCGGTATGAACGAGGTTGGCTTGAATGCCGCTTGGCTCAAGGGCGATATGACAACCAAAGCAACCCAAGAGTTCAGTAAGGAAGTTTTGGACCATATGAGAGAGCGTCTTTCCGATTATCAGGAAAAATACGGCGACCTTTACAATCTGGAAGCCACTCCTGCGGAATCCACCGCTTACCGCTTTGCTAAGCACGACAAAAAGCGTTTCCCCGATATCATTACCGCTTCCGAGGGCAACACACCCTATTACACCAACTCCTCTCACCTGCCTGTTGGCTTTACAGACGATGTATTTGAGGCGTTGGACGTGCAGGATGAGCTGCAAACGCGTTACACCTCGGGTACTGTGTTCCACGCCTTCTTGGGCGAAAAATTGCCCGACTGGAAGGCCGCCGCTACCTTGGTGCGCAAGATTGCGGAAAACTACAAATTGCCTTACTACACCCTCTCGCCCACCTATTCTGTTTGCAGAAACCACGGCTACTTGCCCGGCGAACAGTTTACCTGCCCTGAGTGCGGTGAGAAAACAGAGGTTTACAGCCGTATCACAGGCTATTACCGTCCTGTTCAAAACTGGAACGACGGTAAATCTCAGGAATACAAGGATCGCCGTGTCTATGATATTGCGGGCTCCTTTGGCAAGCACGCGGCAGAAGCGGACTTCAATACGCCCCTGTCTCAAAGAACCCAGACCATTGGAGAAGAAGCGCCCAAGATGGATGCGGGAGATGACCGCATTATCCTGTTTGGCACACGCACCTGCCCCAACTGCAAGATGGCAATTACCTTCTTGAACAACGCAGGGCTCGCCTTTGAGCACGTCATTGCCGATGAAAACAAGGAGCTGGTGGAGACCTTTGACATTCACCAAGCGCCGACGCTGGTGGTGGTGAAGGGCGGCAAGGCAGAGCAGTTTGTCAACCTTTCCAATATTCGCAAATATATTGATTCCGTAGCAAAGGCGTAAGCCTTTGGAGCTTTGGGGTGTTACTCGTTTGGGCAACACCCCAAAAACAACCCATTTTTTCTTTATGAGAGATTTTTCGGGTTTTGGGTATCCTTGAAGGAGAGACTTTTCTATGCCTTGACGGGCCTTGAAAAGAAAAATAGGAAAGACGAAAGAACAGGAAGGAAAAATACTGGATATGGTATACGATATTATCATTGTGGGCGCAGGTCCTGCGGGGCTAACGGCGGCGATTTACGCTTGCCGTGCCGAAAAAAAGGTTTTAGTTTTGGAAAAAGCCACCTTTGGCGGACAGATTACTTCCTCTCCCTGTGTAGAAAATTATCCCGGCTTTGTAAAAATGAGCGGCAACGAGTTTGCCGATAAGCTGTTGGAGCAGGCTATGGGGCTTGGCACAGAGATTGAGATGGCAGAGGCGCTCTCCTTGGAAAACAAGGGGGAAACCCGCTTGGTGCATACGGACAGAGGCGATTTTGAAGCCCGCGCAGTGATTTTGGCAACAGGCGCAAGGCACCGTCCTCTTGGCATTGAAAACGAGGAAAAATTTGTGGGGCGCGGCATTTCCTACTGCGCTGTTTGTGACGGCGCGTTTTATCGCGGCAAGGATATCTTAATGATAGGTGGAGGAAACTCCGCTTTGCAGGAAACGGTTTTGCTTTCGGATATGTGTCATAGCGTGACGGTGGTGCAGAATCTGGCTTTCCTGACGGGCGAGCCCCGCTTAATTCGCAAAATTGAGGAAAAGGAAAACGTGCGCGTGATTCTTTCCCACGTGGTTGAAGCCTTAGAGGGAGATACCGATTTGCGAAGGGTTATCATTCGCCATGCGGAAACGGGCGAAAAACAGACCCTGGTTACAGACGGTATGTTCGTTTGCATCGGGCAGATGCCCGAAAATGAGGGCTTTGCTTCCTCGGTTGAGGTCAACGAGGCGGGCTATATTACCGCGGGCGAGGACTGCTTAACCAAGGACGAGGCTGTTTTCGTGGCGGGTGACTGCCGCACCAAGCGCGTGCGCCAGATTACCACGGCAACGGCAGACGGCAGTATTGCGGCGGTAGCGGCTTGTCGCTATTTGGATAAATAAAAACAAAAAAGACAGAGAACGGGCAAGACCTGAATTTCTCTGTCTTTTTTTGCAAAAAGCCTGTGAAAAGAGATAAAAAAGAGAGAATGATACGGACGAAAATCCGCCTTGTTCTCTCTTTTTATGATTTGAAGGGCTATTGGAATACCCTTTTATGAAGCAGGGGTGTAGGTTATAGTCAACACATCGCCGCTTGTGATGGGGGCGGTGATGGAAAGCGGGGTCTCTTCCCCTTCCTTGGTAATTACCCAAGAGGCGCCAGACCCTGCGCGCATACCGTTGACGCGATAAAGGGTTGTTCCTTCTAAAATATCGTCGCTTTTGGAAAAGCCGGAATCAAGCAGCGCGTCAACCAAGAGGTCTTCGTTGCTTTTGACGGTAAAAATAAAGGTTTTGCTCGCTTTTACCACCTTCACCGTTACGGTGTTCTCGCCGCTGCCGAAGGATTTGCCCGTCTTATGCAACCATTCATCCCAAAAGATATCGGATGAGCTGAAATCTCCGCCCTCCTGTAAGACACCGTCTGTTCCGCCGCTACTGCTTCCGCCGCCGCTCTCACCGCCGTTTTCGCCGTTGCCGCCACCTTCTTCGGTGGAAGGCGTTTCGTTGGGACCGCAGGCAAAAAGCCCAAAGCAGCAGAAAAGCGCAAGCAAGGATGCTAAAACCCGTACCGTTATATTCTTTTTCATAATTCCTCCGTTTTAACTGGAAGTTAAATACCTTATAAAATTTCCATATGTAGTATATCATATTTTTTTTCTTTCGTCAAGTGTCACGAAAAAAATAGGGACACAAAGAAAAAAGCGCCTTCGGCGCTTTGCCGAAAACGCTTTTGAGCCCGCCCCTTACGGCTCGGCGGGGGAAAGAAGCAAAATAGTGGCATCAAGAAGAGAGGCTTCCTCTTGGTCGTGGGTGACGAAAAGGAGCGTGCGACCTTGGCTATATTTCTTCACCGCCTGTATGGCGGAAAGCTTGGTGTCCTTATCAAGCCCCTTAAAAGGCTCGTCGAGCAGAAGTAGGGGCGCGTCAAATAAAAGCGCGCGCGCCAGAGAAACGCGCCGACGCATTCCGCCCGACAGGGTAGAAACGGGGGCAGAAAGGCTTTCCGCTAAGCCAAGCTCGGTCAAGAGAGCCTCTATTTCGGCATCTTTTGCGTTGCCCAAAACAAAGCGAAGGTTATCCTTTGCCGAGAGGGTGGCAATTAAGCGATCCTCTTGAAAAACGGTGGCAATGCGCGTTGGTACCCCTGTGATTTCGCCGCCGTCCTTGTTTTCTAAGGAAAGCAGAATGCGCAAAAGGGTGGTTTTTCCAATGCCCGAGGCTCCCATTAAGGCGTAGCTTCCGCCCGCCTTTAAGGTGGCAGAAAAGTCCGAAAGAACGCGCTTTTCGCCAAAGGACTTGGAAATATGAGAAATAACAATGTCTTGCATCGTTAAATGTCCTCCTTTTTGTAAAGCTCGGTTTACATAAAGCAATCCCAAGCGGGATTACACGCGGGAGAGCCGCTTCAAAAGGCCTTCTGCTAAGAACAAAAACAGCTTTTCAAAGAGAATGCTGAAAAGCACGATATAGAGCGTCCAAGCAAACAGGTTCACGGTGTCGAGCATCAGCTGGGACATATAGAGCCGCTCGCCCATCGAGTAGTTGGGAATGCCGATGATTTCAGCCGCAACGCCGCTTTTCCAGGCAAGACCGCAGCAGGTGCGGCAGGCGGCGAGGAAAAAGGGCTTAATTTTGGATAGATATACGATGCGGAAGGCACGAAGGGGCGGCACGCGAAAGACCCGCGCCATTTCAAGCTCCTTCTTGTCCACGCTTAAAAAGCCGTCCTTGACGTTCTGGTACACGATAGGCAGAACGATAAGAAAGGAAATAAAGACGGAAAGCGCCGAGGAAGTAAACCAGATAAGCGCAATCACCACGAAGGAAGCAACAGGCACCGAGCGCACTGTGGCGGTGAAGGGGAAAAGCAGAATGTCGAGCCAGCGATAGCGCGCTGCCAAGGCGCCAAGCGCGCTTCCAGCGATAAGAGCTCCCAAAAAGCCGAGGGTAATGCGCGAAAGGCTATACCACACCGAGCGGAAAAAGGCGTTCTCAAAGGGGAGAAGCAGCGCGCGACGCAAAACGGAAACGGGGGTCGGCAGAAGAACAGGCTGGCTGACGATAAGCGCCACGGCTTCCCAGAGCAGCAGGGCAAAAAGCACTGCTGCCGCTTTGAGAAAAAAGGCTTTGTTATTTCGTATAATAGAAATCGTCGCCTGGCATTTCGCCGCCAACAGATGTGGGGTCTTGCGCATAGAGAGCCTCCAAATATCCTTTTAATTTCGTTTTCATATCGTTGCCCTTGATAAAGGTGATGTGGCAATTAGGAATGGCGCGTTTGGCAATATTCACGTTTCCGAGGATGCCCGCATTGACGATAAGATTTGCCGCCCCGTCAAGATTTTCGTTGCAGTAGGCAACGGAAGCCTCGTATTCTTCCAAGAATTTGACAACGGCGTGGGGATTTTTCTCGGCAAAGTCCTTGCGCACCACCAAAACGCCCGTTACCAGAGAGCTGCCGTTTTCCAAGGCATCCCATTCGTCTGACAGGTCAAGCGCAACCTTGGCGGTAGGGTTTTGCACCAAAACCGAGGTCACATAAGGCTGGGGAAGCAGGGCGATCATTTCATCGGCGGTAGCAAAGCGCCCACCGATTTCAGATGCCTCATTGGTCCATTCAAAGGTAACCTCAGAGGGATCAATGCCGTTTTGCGTCAAGAGATACCGAATGGAGTATTCGGGCGTTGTTCCCTTGCCTGTGGCGTAAATGGTTTTGCCCTTCAAATCCTCAAAGGAGTTGATTTCCACGCCCTTGGTGACAATGTTAAGCACCCCGAGAGTGTTAATGGCAAGCACCTCTATGGCACCGTTTGTGTTCTTATACAGGGTGGCCGCAACGTTAGCGGGAAGCGCTGCCATATCAAGCTCACCCTTGATGAGAAGCGGGGTGATTTCGTTTGCCTTGCCCTTCAAGGAAAAATGGTAGGTGTTGTAGCTGAGCCCGTTCGCGCTGTCATCCATCAGCTTGACAAGACCCATCGTGGTGGGCCCCTTCATACCCGCGATGCGAATGTCGGCGAAGGTGCCGCCGCCACAGGCGAAGAGGGAAAAGAGCATAACGGAAACCAGTAAAAATGCAAGTAGTTTTTTCATAAGATTCTCCTTTTTTGCGCAGCCGAGCGAAAGACTCGGCAAATCGTTTTTACACCTATATTGTAGCAGATATCGCGCCAAAGTTCGTTGCATTTGCAACCAAATAAAAGAAGAAAAATAAAAAAAGCCTCTTGTTCACAAGAGGCGAAAGCTGTTTTTATAAAAATCGAGAATGCCCTCTGCCTTCATTTTAGAAAGCTCGCGGGAGAGGGCGGCGCGGTTGACACCGAGATACCCTGCCAAGGCGGCGCGGTCAAAGGGAATGCGGAAGGTACGCGCCCCATATTGTTCCTCGCATTGAGAAAAGAAGGTCAAGAGCCGCAGTCTCAGGGTAGGCTTGGATAAAATCTGAATGCGCTGATTCATAGAAAGCGCGCGCGAGGCAAGACAGGCGGTGAAACGGGAATAAAAGAGAAAGCTCTTTTCATCTCGAAGCGCAAGGGGAGAGCGGAGCGCGTCGGCATACAGCCAAAGGACAGTAGCCTCCTCGGCGGCTATCATATAGACGGGGGAGTCGGCAATGCCCAAAAAGCTGAGGGATTCGCCAAACATATCGCCGACACTTGGGTTTGCCATCAGCATTGGCTCCTTGTGCAGATCGTCCACAAAGATGCGCACCGTTCCCGAAAGCACAAGCCCAAAGGCGTAAAGGGGTGTACTCTGTGCGTGAAAAAGCGTTCCCTTCTCGTATCGCTGGCGGTAGGCGCGGAAAAAGGCAAGCCCTTGCTCTATTTCCTGTAAAGAAAGATTTACAAACAAAGGAGAACGACGGACGATTTCAAGCTCTTTTTCAGAAAGCTGCATCGGAAACTCCTTTCTGCTTGGTGTTATTCCTTAACGGTGGGGGTCTTTTTGTTGCGCCGACGGTTCTTTCTGGCAAATTCCTTTTCGAGTGCCAGCTTGTCCCGATAGCGAGTGATTTTTTCCTCAGTGGCGCGGTATACGGAAACCTTGGCGCGCCAGGTTTCGTTGATGTTGCGGGTTAAGCGCACCTCGGTGAACATTTCACCGTCGTTTTCGCAGGTATAAAGGCGCAAATAACGCTGACCCTTGGAATGCAGCAGCTTGTCACCGTTGCCAAGCGTCTCTTGACAAAGAGGGCAGACGGGAGAGGCGATTTCAGGGGCAAGAAACACGGATTTTACATCGGTAAAGCCCTTTTCTCCCGAATCGGCATCCCCAAGCACGAAGAGCGAAAGACGGTCCGTTTTCGCTTCGTCCGCGCGGCGCACTCCTTCTGCTAAATTCAATTTTTGCGCCACCAGCGCGGTGAAATACGCGTCATTCAAGGCATCGTGCGCGGGAAGCGTTTGCTCTATGGAGAAATACTCCATAGCGTATTCCAAGGAGCGCTGCTTTTTTTGCGCCCCGTCGGTGTCAAAATTAAACATAGGCTGCATATCGTAATAGCGGCAGAGCCACGGTGCTTCCAGGCGATTGGCGCGCAGGTTGTCACAGAGCATAGGAATGTCATCAGGACCCCACGTCAGAAAGACGGCATCGTCTCCGCAAAACCGATAAAATGCGGACATAGCATCTCTTAACGACGCGCCGTGGTCCAGCTGCTTTTGGTCAATGCCCGTCAAGCGCATAACGTGACGGTGTATTTTTTTATAAAAGCGGGGCTTGATGGTGGTGCGGAAGCTTCCGCAGATGTTTTTGCTTTCGTCCAACATCACCGCGCCTATTTGAATGACCTCTCCGCGCAAACGGCTTTCAAGCTCCCTTTGCACAGCCAAGGCCTTTTCCTGATAGGTTTGGTTCCACTCTAAATCGAGTACGATATATTTCATTGGTTTTTGCGCCGTGCCTTTCGTTTTTCCTAATTCTGTGTACATTCTAAAAGCTATTAACTAAATCATTTTATCATTTATTGATAGGAATGTCAATGCTAAAACCGATTTTTTCCCATCCTTTTTCCGTTTTAGGAAAATTTTTCCCTGTCGGGACGCAAAGCGGGAGATTTTTGCCGAGGAAAGATAAAAGCCTGCCCTTAGGAGAAGTTCTATTACAGCTCGGACGGGCATAGAAATAGAAACAGGAGAAGGACAACACCTCTATCCTTGCCAAGCCCCCTTTTACACCGTTTACAAAAAAGGGCTGTCCTTCAAGGACAGCCCGTTAAAAGCCAAAGGAGATTACAGGGAATTTTTCAAATCGGCAATACATTCAGGGCAAAGAAGCTTGCCCTTGTAGGGAACGAGGTCGCGCTCATTGCCGCAAAAAACGCAGTTCGGCTCGTGGCGCTTTAACACAATCGTATTATCGTTGGTATAAATTTCTACCTCGGTGTTTTCTCCCATATCAAATTGGCGGCGCAGCTCCTTGGGAATAACAATTCTTCCCATATCATCAATATTGCGTAAAATGCCTGTATTTTTCATTCTTTTATATCCTTTCATCCTGCATTTCTTTATACACAGCGGTATGCAAAAAAATTGCAAAAGGCTGTTTTGCGAGGGTATTTTACCATATTTCACCAATATTGTCAAGAGAAAAAGGTTGACTTTTCACAAACTTTGTCAAAATAGAGGGAAAAATGCGGTTAAAGGAAATTTTTTCGTTTTTGCCACAGGGGCTGTGCGCTCTGCTTGATGCTTGGGGTGAGGCGGAAGGGGTGGCAGAGCTGCGGCTTCGAGCAGAGAAGGTCGCCTCGCTTTCCCTTTACCGAGAGGGAAGGACACAAAACATTCTTCTGCCGTTTACGGCAACCTATGGACATATCCAGGAAATAGTAGAACGGCTTTGCGGCGGGTCGGTATACGCCCACGAGGACAGCATCAGGCAAGGGTATATCAAGCTTTCAAACGGTTGTCGGGTCGGTCTTGGGGGAGAGGGTGTGACGGAAAACGGAAGGCTTTTGCGCCTGCTTCGTGTCACCTTTCTGGTGTTCCGCCTACCAAAAAGAGTGCCGGGCGCGGCGGCAGCGGTGCTTCGCGCCTTTCGCCGACACGGCTGCCAAAGTAGCGCCTTGGTGATAGCGCCCCGTGCGCGGGAAAAACAACGGTGCTGCGGGAGTTCGCGCGGGAAATTTCCAGAGGAAAGGACGCCAAAAGAACGGTGCTGTTAGACAGCCGCGGAGAATTTGGCTCCTTCGAGAAAGAATGCCTCATAGATGTTTTAGAGGGATACCCCTTAGCGGAGGGGATTGAAATTGCCATTCGCACTCTCTCGCCCGAGGTCTTGGTATGTGACGAAATCGGGCGCCGTGAGGCAGAGGCATTATCCTTTGGGGTGCGGTGCGGTGTACCTGTGGTGGCATCGGCTCACGGGGAAAGTTTGCAAGAGGTATGGCAAAGACAGGGCGTGGGAGATTTCATTCGCGGGGGCGTTTTTCCGTTGCTTTACCTTGTTGGCGCGCAAGAGGCGCAAGAGATACAAAAATGGCAAGAGGAAAGACAAGAGTTGTTTACATTTTAAGATGTAAAAGGGAACAAAGCAGAAATGATTTTGGTAAATGAGGGCAATGGGCGTTTTTCTTTTGCTTGGGGTGACGGGATATCTTGCTTTTTTTGTATCCCTTCGCCGCCAAAGGCATCTGGCTTTAAGAGAGGGGCTTTTGCTCTTGCTCTACCATCTTTCCGCTAACTTGGAGAGCTTTTCTATCCCCCTTTCTCAGATATACGCATCCTTTCAGAACGACGCCTTGGAGAAGAGCGGGTTTCTGCCGACGCTAAGGCAAGCGGGGCTATACGGCGCTTTATGCGCCCATAAACACAACCTTGCCCTTTCCCAAGAGGAGGAGGGGCTTCTTTACCCCTTTGCCAAGCAAATCGGGAAGGGCTTTTTGAAGGAAGAGCAGGCTCTTTGCCGTTACACCAAGGAGAGCTTTGAGGGGCTATACGGCACGGCAAAAAGGGAGCTTCCCAAGAAGCGAAAAATGGAAGCGGCGCTGGTGGTGTCGGGTGGGCTTATGGTTATTCTGCTTTTTATATAGAGTTATATAGGGGGCTTTTGTCACCCAACGGGGCTTTTACAGGCTCGTAAGAATGGAAGACTTGGCTTTTGAAAGGAACAGTCAAATGGATATAGGATTGATTTTGCGCGTGGCGGGGATTGGTATTCTGGTGACGGTGACCTGCCAGATATTATCGAAGGCTGGGCGGGATGAGCAAGCCCTTCTGGTTACCCTGACAGGTATGATATTGGTGCTTTTGATGCTGATTGAGCAGATAGGGACCTTGATTTCGGCAGTACAGGCGGTGTTTGGGCTTTGACGCTGGCAGGCGCTTTGGGAATTGGCATTCTGGGGGCGGTGCTCTCTTCCTTACTTAAAGAATGGAAAAGCCCATATGCAGCCTATCCCGCCTTGCTGTCGGGGCTTTTTCTGTTGATAACGGCGTTTTCTAAAATACAGGGGCTGTCTTCCCTTTGGCGTTTTTTTGAGGGGGCAGGGGTTTCGGACGCGATGAAATTGGTTTTGAAGGTTTTGGGCGTTGGGTACGTCAGCGAGATTGGGGCGGAAATCTGTCAGGAGCTACACGGTCCTCTTCTGGCATCCCGCTTGCTTTTTTTGGGGCGCGTAGAGATTTTTTTGCTGTGCCTGCCTGTTTTAGAGGAGCTGGCGCTTTCCGCCATTAAGATGCTTGGTTGAAGAGAGAAGGAAAGGGTAAGGAAAGGACAAGAAAGGAAAAAACGGGCAGAGGAAAGGAAGGTAAGCGAGGTGAAAAGAAAGCGGAATGATAAAACACGATAAAAAAAGATTTGGCATCCTTCTTTTTCTTTTAGCGGCTTTTTTGTGTCTTCTTCCTGTAAGGAGCCACGCCGTTTCCTTTACAGATACAGAGCAAACGGAAAAGGAGCCCCCTGCCGAAAAGGAAGAAGAGACGCTTGAGTCGCTTTGGTCTTCCTTTTGGAACGGCTTGCCCGATTTGGTGAAGGATGCCATACCCCAAGGAGCAGACAGTGAAGAGATGCAAGAAAAGGTCGGGTTTACCCATTTGTTTTCTATGCTTGCCTCTTCCTTTACGGACAAGGCAGAGGGGCTTCGCCCCCAATTCTTAAAGATTTTGGGGCTGACGCTGCTTTTTTCGGTGGCAGGGATTTTAGGCGAGGGAAAAGAGGGGATTATGTCCGTTATGACGGGCGCCTTTGCCCTGTTCGCTTTTGATACGTTAGAGGGGGGACTTATCAGAGTCACAACCTTTTTGGAGGATATCGGCAAATTTTCCGTTGCCCTATCTCCGCTTTTCACCGCCGTTTTTGCGTCGGGCGGGGCAGAGGGAACAGCCGCGACAACGGCGCTTGGCTTTGGCTCCTTTTTAGCGGTGCTGGAAGGGCTTTGTCTTGGCGTTCTGGTTCCGCTTTTACGGGTGCTGTTCGTGCTTGCCTTGGTTTCGTCCTTGGGAAAAGCCACCTTTATCGGAGAGCTTTCGGGCAGTCTTCGCGGGTTTTATCTTTTTTCGCTTTCGCTGCTATGCTGTCTTCTGACCGCTTCCTTGGCGTTTCAAACGCATTTTGCCGCGGCGGCAGATTCTGTGGCGGTGCGTACGGTGAAGTTCGCCATCGGAAACGCCGTTCCCGTGGTGGGTGGGACGGTTTCCACCGCGCTTGGCAGTATTACCGCTTCTCTTTCCTATATAAAAAGCACCTTGGGCGCAAGTTCAGTGGTGGCTCTTTGCTTGCTCTTTTTCCCTGTTCTTGCGGAGCTTTTCCTGATGCGTCTTTGCTTTTCCCTTTGCGCGAGCTTAGCCAATATGCTGGAAGCGCCGTTTGCGGCGGGGGTTTTGACAAGGTTCAGGGGGCTTTATGATCTGATGCTGGCAACCGCCGCTTTGGTCTCTTTGCTGTTTTTGCTTCTGTCGGGCATTGCCGCCTCTGCTTCCTTGCCTCTTTCCTAAGGTAAGCAAGCGCTATTGCACGGAAAAAGAAAAAAGCCCGCCGCCTTGGCGGGAAGGGCGGAAAGGAAAAAGGAAATGACCTATATCAAGGCTCTTTTGGAGACGGCGGTTTTTCTCGGTGTCGCGGCGGCAATCGCACCCTTACAGCCTAAAATCAGAAAAATAGTCCTGTTTGCCTTTGCGCTGGTGTTTTTGTCTATCATGCTGCGAGCGGAAGGGGGAGAGGATTTTTTGGAAAAGCTCCTTCCGCAAATATCCGAGGAAGACATACAAGCAGACGGATTAGAGGCAGTATATAAAGAGGGAACGGAAGAGGGGCTTGTGATTGACCTTTGCCAGCGGTTTTCCTTGGATAAGAATAACGTGAAGGCAACTGTCCTTTTGCAGCAAGAGGACAACACCATAAGGGTGAGTTTCGTGCGCGTTTTTCTGTATGGAACCAACGTGTTTAAGGATATACCGAGCCTTGTGCGCTATATAGAGGAAACGTATCAAACAGAATGCGAGGTGATACTGAACGATGGAAAAGAGTGAGGAAAAAGCAAAGCCCTTGGATGGCGGAAGGATATATCAATTCCTGAAAGGGAAGATGTGGTTGATTTTGGCTGCCGCCGCGGGCATTATGCTGCTGCTTTGGGGCGGGCTTGGAGAAAGCAGCGACAAGGCGGCAGAGGGCTTTACGCTTTCCTCGACAGAGGAATACCGCCAAAAGCTAAGCGAAGAGGTAAAGGAGCTTTGCGCGGGGGTTAAGGGGGTGTCGGCGGTGCGCGTGGTGCTGACGCTTGAAAAAACGGAAGAGGCGATTTATGCCAAAAACAAGACGGAAGGGACAGAGAGCGTCGCGTCCTTGGGGGGCGAGGGGCTTTTACTCGGGTATGCGCTTCCCAAGGTACAGGGGGTGGCGGTGGTTTGTGTCGGGGGGGATGATGAGGCTATCCGAGCGGAGCTGACAGAGCTTTTGTGCGCCGCCTTGGGCATTTCCTCAACGCGCGTGCATATTACGGCAGGAAAAATTTCTTAAAGCTGTTCTAAACCTCAAAAAAGGGGCATAGGATGAAGTGTCAAAAAAACAAAGGAGGCAAAGTTATGGTAAAATTCAAAATCGGCGGAGAAAACGGCGTTCTCGCCAAAATCGGTAGAAAAAACCTATTGATTGTATGTGCGGTTCTATTACTCGGGGGCGCTATTTGCTTGAACTATTTTCTCTTTTATCAGCCCAACGCCAATTTGGGCTACGGTGAGGAAAACGTAGGCGGCGACGATGCGGGAGCATCGGGCACCCCTTCCACAGATACATACTTCTCGTCCACACAGCTTTCCCGCCGCCAAGCGAGAGATGAGGCCTTGGAGGTTTTGCAAACAGTTGTTGACAGCAACGACGCCTTGGAAACCACCAAGGATCAAGCCTTGATGGATATTTCCCGCATTGCGCTTGAAATTGCCAAAGAATCCGATATTGAGGCTCTTGTAAAGGCAAAGGGCTTTTCTCAATGCGTTGCCGTCATCAACGGTGAAAACGTCAGCGTTATTGTGAAAAACGACGGAGAGCTTCTGCCCGGGCAAGCCACGCAGATAGCCGAAATCGTTTATCAGCAAACAGGCATTTTGCCCGCAAACGTGAAAATTCTTTGCAAATAAGGCTTTGCCACGCAGAGTAGAGGATTATAGAGCATAAAAGCGGCGCTTGTCAAAAAAGAGGACAGAGAACAGGGGCTAACCCCAAAAATTCTCTGTCCTTTTTCTTCTTAGGCGAAACAGGTTTGAAAAAATTTGCCGCTTTGCGGGCATATTATTGAAGCTTTCTTGGCGTGTCAATCAGTCCTGCCAAATAATCGAGAGAAACGTTATAATATTTTGCCAAAGCAACCATTCGTTCAAGCGGAATGGCTCTTCTGCCATTTTCATACTGAGCGTAATAGGATTGACTGGTGCCTATAATTTTCGCAATCTCTTCCTGGCTTTTGTCCGCATCTTCTCGGAGATCCTTTAATCTTTGATACACGCTCATTTTTACCACCTTGTCCTTTTTGAAAAATTATAGCACAAATGAACTAAAAAGGGTTGACATTAGTCCACATTTGAACTATAATATATTTAGTTCGCTTTTGAACTATAAAGAAAGGGAAGGGCAAAACAATGAAAGAAACACTTGAAAAGATATGGAACGAATATTTATTGGACAAATGTGGCGTAATGGATACCGAAGAGGAGAGAAGCCTTACGAGAAGGCTTGCGGAATTGCACGAAAAAGCAAAGGCCTTGCTTAACGAGGCGCAGGAAGAGGCGGTAGAACAATTTGTTGATGCATTGCACGACAACGAAGCTCTCTTTGCGAAAAAGGCTTTTTTCAAGGGGTGCGAATTTGCGATCTCGTTTCTTTTAGAGGCGGGGAATTTTGGAGAATAAAGATCTCTGTTCAGGTTGGAAATGATATTTATTGTCTTTCAGCAAGACGGTTTTTCAAAACAAAAGGACAGAGAATAGGGAATAACCCCAAAAATTCTCTGTCCTTTTTCTTGTCTTTAAGGCTTCTATTCAATTCAAGGTTGCGCTCTTAGTTGGATAAAAGCGGTGGCGGGGGCGTTAATCGGAAAGCCCGTAATACTTGTCGTCCTGCATTTTTGTGTCAAGTATATGGAAAAACAGCATATATTTGATGGGATTGAAGCGCTTGCTGCCGAAGAAGGAATAGGATTTCTCATCGGTGTTTATAACAAGCTGTGTTCCGCCAACAACCGTAGCGCCTGTGATGTCTGCCGTTGGAACAGAAAAGGAGCCAAGAGAGAGGGCTTTCTCGGTCAGCGTCATCGTTCCCTCTTCCATCAGGGCGCGCTTCTCCTGTGTCTTATCATACAGACGGACGTTTTCGTCACAAAGGGAGACGGACTCCTTTTTGTCCTTTAGATTCTTGACGGTTTGCTTCTGAAAGCTCGCCCATTCAGATAGGGTATGGAAGGGAAAGTCGGGTCTTTCAGAGGAAAGAGAAAGGTTCTCTTCATAGGTGACGGAAAGCTCGCAATGAGAGCAGTGTATCTGATTGCCCTCGGAGCGAAGGGTCGAGAGCGAATGACAGCAGGGGCAGACAAAAAGCAGTCTTTCCAAAAATTCGGCGCGGCGCTTGGATTTATAGAGGTTGCCGCTTTTGCAGTCCTCGACGTACAGGGTTTTGACAATGACCTCATACAGCTCCTCGTCGCTCATACGGTCAATTTCCTCGGTGGAAAGCTCCTTGGCAACGTATCCTTTGAACGGACCGCGGCGCAAGCTGCCACACCAGCGGGGGTCAACCCCGAAACCGCCCTCAAACCGATGCAAAAGCAAGGGCAGCTTGAGCATACGGACGAACTTGCAAATCGCAGGGTCAATGTAAAGAGGGGTGTCCGCCCAAGAGCGATTGCCCTCGGGGAAGAGCGCGATATTGCCGCCTTCCTTTGCGACGCGCAAGCAGGTGCGGATACAAGCGACATCCGTCATCGCTTTTCTCTTTTTGATGGGGGCGAAGCAGAATTGGAGCAATTTGGAAACGAAGGTGCCGTTCCACAGGGTATCGCTGGCGATGAAGTACACAGGCGCTCGGAAATTAAACGCCAGAAGGGGCGGGTCAAGCAGGGTCTGGTGGTTGGATAAAATAAAATACTGCTTCTTTTTCAGAGGGTATACGTTTTTCTTATAACCGTAGCGAAGCGCCATAAAAAAGCCGACCAGCCTTGCCAGAGCGAAGATGGGCTTATGCCGCCATTTTACGTGTTTTTTTCTTGCCATTGGCTTATCTCCTATGGAATGAGAAAATTTTGTCGTAAATCAACAGAAGGAATTATAGCACTTTTATCTTAAAAAGTCAAGGCGAGAAGGGAAAAGGGAAGAACGAAAGCAAAAGCAAGGCAAACAAAGGCAAATAAATTTTTTCGCGGAAAGAAGCATTCCTGCTTGACTTTTTCTTCGTATCGTGATATGATACATAGGTAAAAAAACTTTTATTATTCAGGAGAAGAACAGATGGAAAAATTGAAGGTTGGTGTTATCGGTGCGACAGGTATGGTAGGGCAGAGATTTGTGACCCTTTTGCAAGACCATCCCTATTTTGAAATTGCGGCGCTGGTGGCTTCTCCCCGATCCGCAGGCAAGGCGTACGAGGATGCCGTTGGCTCTCGTTGGAAATTGGAAGCGCCCATGCCCGAAAGCGTGAAAAAAATGGTGGTTATTTCTGCCGAGGAAGTAGAAAAGGTTGCCTCTTTGGTTGATTTTGTTTTCTGCGCGGTAGATATGAAGAAGGATGAAATCAGAGCCTTAGAGGAGCGCTATGCCAAGGCAGAGGTGCCTGTTGTTTCCAACAACTCGGCGCACAGATGGACAGAGGACGTTCCTATGGTTATTCCCGAAATCAACAACACCCATATTGACATTATTCCCGCGCAGAGAAAGCGTCTTGGCACGAGCCGCGGCTTTATCGCCGTGAAGCCGAATTGCTCCATTCAAAGCTACGTGCCCATTTTGACTCCCTTGTTGAAATATCGCCCCAAGGTTATCGTGGCAACGACCTATCAGGCTATCAGCGGCGCGGGCAAAACCTTCCGCGAGTGGCCCGAGATGCTTGACAACATTATCCCCTACATCGGCGGCGAGGAAGAAAAGAGCGAGCAAGAGCCCTTGCGTATCTGGGGACACATTGAGGGTGACAGGATTGTAAAAGCCACCTCTCCCATCATTACCACCCAATGCATTCGCGTTCCCGTTTCCGATGGGCATACGGCGGCTGTTTTCGTCAGCTTTGAGGAAAAGCCCACCAAGGAAGAAATCCTTGCGGCTTGGAAAAGCTATCGCGGAAGAGCGCAGGAGCTGGAATTGCCCTCTGCCCCCGAGCAGTTTATCACCTACTTTGAAGAGGATAACCGTCCCCAAGCGAAGCTTGACAGAGATCTTTACAACGGTATGGGTATTTCCGTTGGCCGTTTGAGAGAGGACACGGTTTACGATTATAAGTTTGTCGGTCTTTCTCACAATACCCTGCGCGGTGCGGCAGGCGGCGCTGTTTTGATTGCGGAGCTGTTATACAGAGAAGGCTATATTAACAAAAAATAAAAGAGGTTGGAAAGAGAAAAATTCCAACCGAAAAAAAGCGAGCGCGGCAACCGAAAAGGAAGCCACACTCGCTTTTTTATGCTTTTTTAGATTCTATTAAATCCAGCGCAGGTCAGAGGGACGGGGCTCACGAATCATAGATTCCTTCAAGAAGGCCACGGCGTGCGCCAAGCCCTCTTCTTGGTTCATCAAGGAGTCCTCGTGCTCAATGGACATAACCTTGTCATAGCCGACAAGGCGCAGGTTGGAAATCATATCTCTCCAATACAGCTGGTCGTTTCCGTAACCGACGGAGCGGAAAATCCAAGAGCGGTGAATTTCGTCGCTGAACGTCTTGGTGTCAAGCACGCCGAATTTTTCGGTGTTATACTTGTCAATTCTGGTGTCCTTTGCGTGGAAGTGGTAAATAGCGCCTTCCAGAACACGAATGGCGGCAACGGGGTCAATGCCCTGCCAAATCAGGTGAGAGGGGTCAAAGTTGGCGCCGATTACGTTGCCAACAGCGGCGCGCAAGCGCAAAAGCGTTTCAGGGTTGTAAACGCAGAAGCCTGGGTGCATTTCAAAGGCGATTTTGGTGACGCCGTGAGCCTCGGCAAAGGCGGCTGTCTTTTTCCAGTAGGGGATTAAGACCTCGTTCCATTGATAGTCTAAGATAGCGCCGAAATCGTTGGGCCAGGGGCAAGTAACCCAGTTGGGTGTTTTGTCCTCGGGGCTTCCGCCGGGGCAGCCGGAGAAGGTGACAACCGTGTCAATGCCCAGCTTTTCTGCCAAGAGAACGGTTTTCTCAAAATCGTTATGGAAGGAAGCGGCAAGTTCCTTGTCGGGATGGATGGGGTTACCGTGCACCGAAAGGGCGCAAATTTCCATATGGTGACGGGCGATGGTCTCCTTGAATGCGGCAAGGGCCTTTTCATCGTGAAGCAGAACGTCGGGCTTGCAATGGTCGTTGCCGGGATATCCGCCGCAGCCGATTTCAACTGCCTCAATGCCGAGCTTCTCAAATTTTGCCAATGCCTCGTCAAGGGGCATTGAGCCAAACAAGTTGGTCAGAACGCTGAGTTTCATAGGTAAATCCTCTCCTTTTATATAGTAATGGTTTTACAACACGAAAAGGGGTTACGCTTCCTCGTTTCCGAGCAAGGAAAAGAGGGCGTCGGCAATGTCGCTTGCTGCGGTGGGCTTTTGCAGCGCCCTTGCCGCTTGGCGCATGCCTTCTTTCTTTTCATCGTTTTCTAAAACGGAAAGAAGGGCAGGCAACAGGTCTTTTTGGGCTTTTACCCAGAGAGCCGCGCCGTGCTTTTCCAAAAAGGCGGCGTTTCGCACCTCGTGACCGGGAATGGGATCGTAAATCAAAAGCGGAAGCGATTTGGCTAACGCCTCGGACGTGGAAAGCCCGCCGGGCTTGGAAATCAGGCATTCTGCCGCGGTCATCAAAAGGGGAATCTTGTCGGTATAGCCAAAGGCGGTGATTTTGTTTTGGAAGGTTGCTCTTTGAATTTTCCGCTTTGCCTTTTTGTTGGTACCGCAAACGGCGACGATGTGAATGGGCAGGGGAGCGGCGTCTATTTCCTTTAAGGTTTTTAAGAGATTGCCGTGCCCCATAGAGCCCGATGCGACCAACACAAGCGGAAGGCTCTCATCCAAGTCGAGCTCTTGCTTGGCTTCTTTCTTGGAGAGGGACGTTTCGTGGTGTTTTTGAATGGGAATACCAAGGCAAATAACCTTTTCGGCGGGGAAGCCCTTTGCCGCTGCCTCGGCGCGCAGATCCTCGTGGGCTACGAAGAGCATATCCAACCGCAAGGCGTCTTCCCAAAAGGGATGCATGGTAAAATCGGTGACAATTCCCGCGATTTTGGCGCGGAAGGGGTGCTTTTGCTTGACGGTGTCAACCGCGACTGCCGCGAAGGGATGGGTGCAAAGAATGATATCGGGATCCTCTTTTTCTATTTTCAAGCGGATATTCTTGACAATGGCGCGGTTGATGGAGCGGGTGAGGGAAGGGGTATAGGAATTGCTTTTGCGGCGCTCCGCTACCGCATAAAACTTTCCGTAAAAAAAGCGACAGGCGGAGATTGCCAACGCGTATATTTTATTGGTGGCAAAGCCGATCAATTTGCTGACGCGAAAAGCGGCGTCATCCACAACGCACGTCGCCCCTTTTTCTATCAGACAGGTTTCCACCGCACGGGCGGCAATGTTGTGTCCCTGCCCCGTTGATACGGAAAAAATCAAAACTTTCATACAAGGAAAAGCCTTTCTTTTTTTGTTTTCCTTCGACTGACGTAAAAAACAAAAAAACGTCCCAAAACGAATTTTCTTTATAAAAAAACTTGCAAAAAACAAGTATATCGGTTATAATAAGATATGAACGATAAAAACAAAGCAAAAATGCCGTCAGGCGAGGGCAAAAAGTCCTCTGCTATATTATAATACATTTCTTTCCAAAAATCAAGTACCAAAATCAAGAAGAAAAGAAAAACAGCCTTCTTTTCTTCTGTGAGGCTGTTTTTGAAAAAAAGAGGTCGTCTATGGAACAGATTTATACCATTCCCATCAACGAGGTTTTTGAGTCTAACGCAGAGGCAGAGGTAAAGCTGTGCCCTTTGTGCCTTTTGAGAAAAAGGTTAGAGGACAATGAGCTTGATTTGATTCTCGGCGCCTCTATGATGGAGCCTGATATTCGTATCAAAACCAACAAAGAGGGCTTTTGCGGGCAGCATTACGGAAAAATGCTGACGATGAAGAACCGCTTGGGGCTGGGTCTTATGTTAGAAAGCCATCTTGACGAGGTGGCAAAGGGATTAGAGGACGGTTTTCTGCCCTTCAAAAAGGGGGCAAGCACCGTTGCCTATATGGAAAAATTAGAGCACTCCTGCTACATATGCGGCAAGGTTGCCTATCACTTTAAGAGAATGTGCGGCAATTTGGCGGCGATGTACGGGGCAGATGCGGAATTCCGCAAGAAATTTTCCGCGCAGCCGTATTTTTGTCTGCCGCACCTGCGGGAGCTGGCAGAGGCGGGCAAGCGCGAGCTTTCGGGCAAGGCGTACGCGGCATTCTGGGAAGAGGCGGCAGGGATTTGTCGCCGTTATCTTGCCACTCTGCAAGAGGACGTCAGCTGGTTCTGCAAAAAGTTTGATTACCGCTATGAAAACGAGCCTTGGTACAACGCCAAGGATGCAATACCTCGCGCCGCCGCCTTTTTAGAGGGCGAAAAGCTGTAAAAAAAGAAAAGGCGCGAAAGAAAAAATATCCCGAACCAATCCGAAAGGAAGAAAGAGAAGAAAGGAGGCAAGGGAAATGACGATAGAGCAACTAGAGATAAAAGCCCCTGCCCCTGCTTCCTGGCAATGGGACGGCGGCAGAGAGAGCGTTTCCGAGGAGCAGCTTTCTCTCATACGGCAAGCGGTTTTGTATTTGTTTTACGGCGAAAAGGGCGCTTGCTCTCTTCAAGAGGGAAGCCTTGTATGCCGCACTGACGAGGGAAAACGGTATAAGATTGCGCGCCAAGGGGATTCCCTTGCCCAGGTTTTGGATATGGCAACGGGGGCAGAGGAATGGGTGAAGGCTCCCGGTCTTTCCTTTTTTGGCGTGCCTTGCGACGTGTTTGCGCGCTATACCCTTTTTGTGCAAAGAGAAAGGGACGCCTATTACGGTCAAAGGGCAACGGAAGAGGCCAGATGCCTTTCCCGATTTGGCAGAGAGGATATAGATGCCGACAGAGCAAGGGCGGCGCTTGACGCGGTTTGTACTCAGATTTTCGGCAAGGGCGAGGGCGGCGCGCTTGAAGCCCTGCGGGAGAAAAAAGCTGCCTTACAAAACGAGAGAAACGAGGCGCTTGCCCAAGAGGCAAGCCGCTTGCAAGAGGAAAATCAGGTCTTGCGGTTAAAGCGCAAGGCGGAAGAGGCGGCGGCTGACTATGAAAGGTTCAGCCGTTTGGTTTCGGATTTCAGAGACGCGGAAATCATAAGGGAGCTTGACCTGCTTCATGAGGAAGAGAAAAAAGCAGAGGAAAAGGCAGAGGAGCTTCGCCTTTGCATCAAGGAGCATACCTATGAGGGCTTTTGCCCTGACGCCGGCTACTTAATTGATTTAATTGCGGACAAGAACCAGTTAGACAAAGCGTCTGCCGCGCATAAGGCGGCGGAAGCCGCGGCAAAAGAGGTGCGCGCGATGCCCCCAGTTGCCACGGAGGAAGAGAAAAATATTTTGCTTTTGGTGCAAAAGGCAGGAATGGAAAAGGCGCTGGAAAGCTCCGCTTTTCTACTGAAAAGGCAAAAAAAGCAGACCGCGCTCGGTATTGTGCTTTCGGTGTTTGCCGCCTTGCTCGTTTCCTTTTCCATTGGCTTTTTTACGCGCGGGGAAGGCGTGCTTGCCTTTTTATCCTTGCTTGGCTTTTTGGTATTGGCAGGCGGTGCGGTGGCTGTTGGCTTTGAGATATATAAAGCTATGCGCCAAAGACAAGCGCTTTTCGGCTTTTGTCTTGCCGATTCTGCCGAGGGCTTGGCTCTGCGGGTGCGCGAGGCGAAGGATATTGCCGCCCGCATACAACGCAGAAGGGATAAGACCTTTGCGGTTGAGGACGCGCTTTGCCGCACCGCTGAGGATTTGAAAAGAGCCTTGCTGGCATTTTCCGAGACAGCGGCAAAATACGGTTATGCCGCCTTTTCGCAACCGTATGAAACGCTTTTCGTTTCCATTTCGGCAGACGTTGACGAGTATCTTAAAAGGGTCAGCGCTCTGCAAGCGGAGAAGGATTTGCTTGACGGCAAGGTCAGAAATATGCGCAAGAAATTAGAGGGCGTTGGAGAGCTTTCTGTCCGCTCGCGCATCTCTCCCCCTGACCGTCTGCGTTTGGAGCGGTTAAAGGAAGAGGATTTGGTGCAGGGCGCTGCCCACTATCAAAAGCAGCTGCAGGAGTTGCAGGAAAAGGAAAAGAAATTACAGATTGCTCGCTACGAAAACGGCGCGGAGCGCAAAGCGGCAGAATGCGAAAGAGAAATAAGAGAGCTAACCGAAAAGGAAACGCGCCTGACCGAACGGGCAGAAGCTGCGCTTGATGCGCTCTCTGCTCTTTCCGCTTGGGAAGCCCCGACGCTTGACCTGCGGGAAAATGCCTATCAGACGGAAGAGGAGCGCGCCTTGGCTTTGCGGCTTTCCTTGCTCTCTCCCGTTTTCAAGGAAGCGCCGCCCCTTTTCTTCTCGTGCAAGGATGGGGCATATGAGAGAACCGCCGCTTTGTGGGGTCAGCGCGGGCAAGCCTTTTTGGCTGAATAACCGTATAGGATATAGCGGAAAGAGCCGCGCTTTTATCAAAAAACAAAGGAAAGGAACGAAGATGGCAAAACGAGCATTGGTCGTAGGATTTTCGGAAATGGAAATTACCCTTCCCGTTTCGGATTTTACCGATACTGCTTCGCCAAGCGAGGTGGAAGGCGAGATACGCTATGCGCCCGCGGGCAGAGGTGCTAACGCTGCTGTAGCTTTGGCAAAAAATGGCGTGGAAACCTTCTTTCTTTCCTGCATCGGGCACGATGCTCACGGCGAAACCTTATATGATTTCTACAAGGAAAGCAATGTAAACCTTTCTTTGCTTCGGGTTTTGCGGGGAAAGCCCACGGGCTGCCGCGTTGTTTTGCGCGACGGCAAGGGAAAAACCAAGGAAATGATATATAAGGGAGCAAACGCCGAGCTGTCGGCATCGGGCTTGGATAAGGGCTTTTTATACTGTCCTGACGCTGTGTATCTTTCTATGGACATAGGAGAGGAGCTGGTGCTTTACGCCGCGGACTATGCCTACCGTCACGGAATTGCCGTCTTTTTAGATGGCGTTGTCAATGAAAAAAACAAAGCATTTCCTTTGGAGCGGCTCGCGCCCATAACGGTCTTTTCTCCCAACGAAGAGGAAACACAACTGCTGACGGGCATTTGTCCCTTGGGAACAGAGGCGTGTCTTTCTGCTTGCGTGGAGCTTTCCAAAAGAATAAACGCGGAATATATCGTATTGAAATTGGGGGAGAGGGGTGCCTTTATCTATCACGGGCGGCACTTCGAGATGATTCCCCCTTATTCCGTCAGAAACCGTCACTATGATGGCGTGGGCGATGCGTTTACCGCCGCTCTTACCGCCCGCTTCATAGAAACGGGGGATATGACGGAAAGCGCAAAATACGCCACAGCCGCCGCCGCTATCACACTATCAAGAGAAGGGGGCGGTATGTCCATTCCCTCGGCAGATGAGGTACTGGCGTACATACAAGCGCAGCAAGCGTGAAAAAAAGAGGAAATATGTTAAAGACAGAGCAAATCAAGGCCCTTGCCGTTGTCGGTCCGACGGCTGTGGGGAAAACAGCCTTTGCCATTGCCCTTGCCAAGCGCTATGGGGGCGAAATCATTTCCTGCGACTCTATGCAGATATATCGGGGAATGGATATCGGAACGGCAAAGGCAACAAAAGAAGAGCAGGCACAGGTGCCTCACCATATGATAGATATTTGTTCGCCCCAAAGGGCGTATTCTGCGGCGGATTACGCCAAGGAAGCATACCAAGCGGCAATGGATATAGCCGCAAGAGGAAAAATACCGATTTTATGCGGCGGTACGGGGCTTTATTTAGAGGCGGTCCGTACAGGCAGGCACGAAAATGAAGCGGTGACAGATGAAGCCTATCGGGCGACGCTTTCGGCTCTTGCTGACGAGAAGGGCGCGGAATACGTATATGAAATGCTAACAAGGGTTGACAGGGAAGCGGCAGAGGCCACGCATCCAAACAACCTCAAACGCGTCATACGGGCGTTGGAGATTTATCACACCACGGGAAAAACCAAAACCGAGTGGGACAGGGAAACGGCAAAAAAGCCGCCCAAGATAGACCTGCTTACCTTTTGCCTGCTTTGGCGGGACAGAGATTGCCTGTACCGCCGCATTGATAAGCGGGTGGACGAGATGGTAAACGAGGGGCTTTGGGAAGAGGCATTGCGCATATATCAGATAAAGGATATAGCCCTGACTGCCGCCCAAGCCATTGGCTACAAGGAAATGTTTGCCTGCTTTCGCGGCGAGATGTCCAAGGAAGAGGCGATAGAAGCCATAAAGCAGGCTTCCCGTCATTATGCCAAGCGGCAGTTAACCTGGTTTTTAGCCAAGCCTCATATACCCCTTTATCGCGACAGCGAAGAGGGAGAGATTGTACCGAGTGAGGCGCTGGAAGAGGAAGCGGCGCTTTCCATTTCCGCATTTTTAGACACATAAGCAAATAACAAAACACATAGAGAAAGAGGAATATTATGAACGCAAAGACTTTAATTTCACGCATTCAAAATGGGGGGTTACAAAAATATGCCGCAATGTATGAGGACGTTTCTGCCCAAGAGACGCGGTACATCGAGGCTATAAAGGAGTTTGAGAGCATATACGGCAAGGACAGAGACCTCTTTTTATTCTCTGTTCCCGGCAGAACAGAGGTTCTCGGCAACCATACAGACCACAACAACGGTAAGGTAATGGCGGCTGCCATCAACCGCGATTTGATTGCTGTTGTTTCGCCCGCGAAGGACCAAATCCGCGTGAAGAGCCAAGGGTATGACGAGGACGTCATTCCTCTTTCAGAGATAGAGAAGCCCGAGGCATTTGCTGACTTTTCCTCTGCTTCTCTAATTGCGGGTATGGCAGGCGGCTTTGTGAAGGACGGCTATGCCGTCGGCGGCTTTGACGCATACACCACCAACGACGTATTAAAGGGCTCGGGGCTTTCCTCTTCCGCGGGCTTTGAGGTGATGATCGGAAACATTCTCAATCACCTGTACAACGGCGGAGAGATTGACAACGCCAAAATTGCCAAGATAGCCCAGTATGCCGAAAACGTATATTTTGGCAAGCCCTGCGGCTTGATGGACCAGACGGCATGTGCTGTGGGCGGCTTCGTTTATATTGATTTTGAGGACAAGGAAGCGCCTGAAATTGAGCCGCTATCCTTCTCTCTTGCAGATGCGGGATATGCTCTTTGCATCACCAACACAGGTGGAAACCACGCAGACTTAACACCCGATTATGCCGCTGTTCCCGCGGAAATGAAGGCGGTTGCCGCTTATTTCGGAAAAGAGGTCCTGCGGGGCTTGACCGAGGCTGACATTTTGGAGAACATTCCCGTTTTGCGTAAGGCAACGGGGGATCGCGCCATTATGCGCGCCTTGCACTTTGTCAGAGAAAACAACCGTGTGGAAAAGGCAAGAGAGGCGCTTTTGGCAAAGGACTTAAAGGCGTTCTTTGACTGCGTTTCGGCGTCGGGCAGATCCTCTCTTTGCTATTTGCAAAATGTCTTTACCACGAAGAACGTTCACGAGCAGGGTATTACGCTTGCGCTTGCCGTTTCGGACGGACTTCTGGCGGGCAAGGACTGCGCCTGGCGTGTGCACGGTGGCGGTTTTGCCGGCACGATGCAGGCATTTGTGAAAAAGGAATACGTTTCTTCCTATGCCGCCTTGATGGATGCCACCTTTGGCAAGGGCGCTTGTATGATTTTATCGGTGCGCGCCGAAGGTGCTATTCAAGTTGAGGTATAAAAAACACTGTCCGCTTTATAGGACAGTTGGTGTGGTAACATATAGAAAAAGAAAAGAGAAAGGCGGATAAAACCGTGACGAAATCGACAAAAGCAAAAGAAAAAGACGGACTTTCCATGGACAAGAAGACCGCGCTTGAAACAGCCATTTCCCGCATTGAAAGAGAATACGGAAAGGGCACGATTATGAAGCTCGGCGAGAACACCAAGATGAACGTTTCTGCCGTTTCCACAGGCTCTATTTCCTTGGATTTGGCATTGGGAATCGGGGGTGTGCCGCGCGGAAGAATCATTGAGATATACGGGCCTGAATCCTCCGGTAAAACCACAGTGGCGCTTCACGTGGTTGCCGAGGTGCAGAAATTACAGGGGGAAGCCGCCTTTATTGACGCGGAGCACGCCCTTGACCCTGTGTACGCGAAGCAGCTTGGGGTTGACATCAACAATCTTCTGGTATCCCAGTCCGACTCGGGAGAGCAGGCGCTTGAAATTGCCGAGGCGCTTGTGCACTCGGGCGCTATCGACATTATCGTCATCGACTCTGTGGCAGCCCTAACGCCCCAGCAGGAGATTGACGGCGATATGGGCGCTTCTCATGTGGGCTTGCAGGCAAGGCTGATGTCGCAGGCGATGAGAAAGCTCTCTGCCGCCATTTCCAAATCCAACTGCGTGGTAATTTTCATCAACCAGCTGCGTGAAAAGGTGGGCATTGCCTACGGAAACCCCGAGGTTACGCCCGGCGGGCGCGCCTTGAAGTTCTACGCTTCCGTGCGTATTGAAATCCGCGAGGGCGAGTCCTTGAAAAACGGAAGTGAAATTTTCGGAAACCACGTGCGCTGCAAGGTCGTGAAAAACAAGGTAGCGCCGCCCTTCAAAACCGCGGAATTCGATATTTTGTACGGCAAGGGCATTTCCAAGGTCAGCGAGCTGATTGATATGGGTGTCGCGCTTGGTATTGTGGAAAAGAGCGGCTCTTGGTTCTCTTATGACGGTCAGCGCATTGGACAGGGAAGAGAAAAGGCTATTGCCTTCTTGGAAGAAAACGGGGAAATTGCCGCCGTTATTGAGGAAAAGGTGCGCGCGGCTGCCACAAGCGGCGGTGTTGCCGAGCAATTTGAGGCAGACGAGGAATTTGACTTGGAGGGTATTGGCGAGGATGAGGAATAATCCTCTCTCTGCCTGATACGCTGATACAATGAAGGCAAAAATTGTCGGGATAGAGAAAAAACGGGGTGGAGAATGGCGGCTTTCCTTTGCCATTGCCGCGCCCGCAGGCGTGCGCCGCATGTCCTTTCGGATAAAGGAAGAGAAATGCAAGGAGCTTGACACTCTTGAAATTGGCGAGGTTCTTGACGAGGAGCGCTATTTGCTTTTTGCGGTGGAAGAGGAGAAAAGGGCGGCTCTTGACAAGGCGGTGCAAATTCTCTCTATGGGTGACAACAGCCGTCGGGGGCTTTACCGAAAGCTAAAAATGCGTGGCTTTACGGAAGAAGGCGCAACCTATGCGGTATCAACCTTGGTGAAGAAGGGATATCTTGACGAGGAAAAGATGCTTGATAGGCAGTTTGCCGTCTTTGCCGCCAAGAAAACGGGAATGTTGAAGATTGCTTCCTCGTTATCGCAAAAGGGCTTTTCCTCGGAAATGATTGAAGAGGCAAGGCAGCGCGCGAGAAACGCCGGCGTTTATGACGAAGAGGAAATAAAGATGGCTCTTGCCCAAGAAAACCCCGACCTGACGCGCCAAGAATGGCAAAAGCTGTTGAAAAAGCACGGATTTGTTTCTTAATCTCGGCGCGAAAGAAAATAAAATTGTAATTTTTTTGTGAACACGCTTTACTTATGAAAAGAAATGTAGTATAATACGCAAAGATACCGTCTGCTCGGCTTGCGGCGTTTCACCCGCCCGCTTTCTGTGCTTACGGCAAATATAAAAAAGAAAGGTGAAAAACAATGTTGCAAAAGGACGCAAAGGCTGCTCTGATTGAGACCTACAAAATCAATGAGCGCGACACAGGCTCTCCCGAGGTTCAGGTTGCTATCCTGACCGAGAGAATCAACACTTTGACCGAGCACTTGAAGAAAAATCCTAAGGATTTCCATTCTCAAAGAGGCTTGTCTCAAATGGTTGGCCACAGAAAGAATCTTTTGAACTATTTGGCAAAGAAGGATATCGAAAGATATCGTGCGATTGTCAAGAAGCTCGGCTTGAGAAAGTAATTTCCGTCGGGCTTGGCGGGGGTGTTGCAGAATTGCGGCACCCTCGACGGATTTTATCACGGGAGCAAAGCGGCTCTCTTTATTACGGTTGTTTACAAAAAGGCAGGGAACAAGGGAAGTAGCAATTTATATGGGCCGAAGGCTTCGACCTGTATAAAATGCTATATCCGATGTTGCCCTGTACGGAAAAACAGGAAAAACAGAAAGGATAGTTACTATGTTTGAAAATTACAGAAAGTATGAGTATGAGTATGCGGGCAGACCCTTGAAGATTGAGGTCGGTAAGGTGGCAGGTCTTGCCAACGGCTCTTGTATGATTTCCTACGGTGAAACGGTTATTCTGGCTTGTGCCACCGCTTCTGCCGCTCCCAGAGAGGGCATTGACTTTTTGTCCCTTTCCGTGGACTACGATGAAAAAATGTATGCTGTGGGTAAAATCCCCGGCGGTTACTTGAAGAGAGAGGGCAAGCCCTCTGAAAAGGCTGTTCTGACCAGCCGCGTGATTGACCGTCCTGTTCGTCCCCTTTTCCCCAAGGATTTGCGCAATGACGTTGCCCTGTCCCTGACCGTTATGGCGGTTGACCCCGACTGCTCTCCTGAAATCACCGCGATGATTGGCGCTTCCGTTGCGCTTTCTATCTCCGATATTCCGTGGAACGGACCCATCGGCGGTGCGTTTATGGGATTGGTGGACGGAGAAATCGTTGTCAATCCTACCGCTGAGCAAAGAGCAAAGAGTGACTTGGAATTGACCGTTGCTGCTTCTATGGAAAAGGTGGTTATGATTGAAGCGGGCGCCAACGAGGTATCTGATGACGTTATGTTTGATGCCATTATGAAGGCGCACGAGGTTATCAAGGACCTGCTTGTATTTATCAACGGCATTATCGCTGAAATCGGCAAGCCTAAGTTCACCTACGCTTCCGGCGAGCTTGACCACGATATGTTCGATGAAATTTTCGCTTACTGCGAAAAGGACGTTATGGTCGCTCTTGATACCGATGACAAGACGGTAAGAGACGCAAGACTCCAACCCATCACCGAGGGCATTATGGAAACGTTCGGCGAGAAATATCCCGATTTGTCCGTACAGCTTCCCGAGCTGATGTATAAAATCCAAAAGAAGATTGTTCGCCGCTGGTTGATCAACGACAAGAAGCGTGTGGACGGCAGAAGAATGGACGAGATCCGTCCTCTTGCCGCAGAGGTTGACCTGTTGCCCCGTGTACACGGTAGCGGACTTTTCACCCGTGGACAGACTCAGGTTCTGACCATCGCTACGCTTGGCACGCTTTCCGACGCGCAGAAGCTCGACGGCTTGGATGATGAGGATTCCAAGCGGTATATGCACCACTACAATATGCCCGGCTATTCCACGGGCGAGGCAAAGGCTATGCGTAGCCCCGGACGCCGCGAAATCGGTCACGGTGCTTTGGCAGAGCGCTCCTTGGTTCCCGTTCTTCCCTCGGAAGAGGAATTCCCCTATGCCATTCGCTTGGTTTCCGAGGTTGTTTCCTCTAACGGCTCTACCTCTCAGGCGTCCGTTTGCGGCTCTACTCTGGCGCTGATGGCTGCCGGTGTTCCGATTAAAGCGCCTGTTGCCGGTATTTCCTGCGGTCTTATCACCGAGGATGACGGCTCTTGGACAACGATGATTGACATTCAGGGTCTGGAAGACTTCTACGGCGATATGGACTTTAAGGTAGCCGGTACGCACAAGGGTATTACCTCTATTCAGATGGACTTGAAGATTGACGGCTTGACGCCCGAAATCATCCGCGCGGCTCTTGAAACCACCCATAAGGGCAGAGATTATATCATTGACGAGTATATTTTGAAGGCAATTCCCGCGCCTCGCGCTGAGGTTTCCGCTTACGCTCCCAAGATGATCACGATGCACATCGACCCCGATAAGATCCGTGAGGTTATCGGTAGCGGCGGAAAGGTCATTCAAAAAATCGTGGCTGATACGGGCGCTAAGATTGACATTGAGGACGACGGCACCATCTTTATCGCCGCTGTTGACCGCGATTCTGCAGACAGAGCCAAGGCTATTATCGATGCTATCGTATTTGAGCCTGTTGTGGGCGAGACCTATGACGCTGTTGTTACCCGCATCATTCCCATTGGCGCTTTCGTGGAATACGCGCCCGGCAAAGAGGGAATGGTTCACATTTCTAAATTGGCAGCTACCCGCACCGAAAAGTGCGAGGACGTCGTTTCCGTTGGTCAGCAGGTTCGCGTGAAGTTCTTGGGTACCGACGAAAAGGGCAGACAAAATCTTTCTATGAAGGATGCAGATAAATAATTTGTTTCCCCAAAAGCCTTGCAGAATTGCAAGGCTTTTTTCGGAGAAGAAGGCTTGAAAGGAAGAGAAGGTATGATAAAGCATATTGTTTGTTTCAAATTAAAGGCGGGCGAATCGAAGGAGAAGGTTGCCGAGGTTCTTTTGAGTATGGAAGGAAATGTGCCTATGATGAAGGGCATCGAGGTTGGTGTTGACGCGCTTGGCGCCGCTCGCTCCTATGACGTCTTTCTTTCGGTGCTTTTAGAGGATATGGACGCGCTTGCCGCTTACCAAGCCGACCCCTATCATTGCGACGTGGTCAAGGCGCATATGCACCGTGTGACCGAAAGCAGCGTTTCGGTGGATTACCCCTGTTAAAAAGCAAAAGAACCAATAGTGACGCTTCTCTTGGCTTCATCATTGGTTCTTTTTTTGTTTTCATTTATGCGTGGCGCTATCAAAAGGAAAGGCTGACCTCGCCGCTTTGCAAAGAAATGTTTACGCCGTCCTTGTCCTTGACCAGCAGCCGACAGTCCTCATCAATACCAAGGACCGTGACCTCTTTTTGCATATCTCCTATTGTCGCCTTAACGATTTTTCCTGTTAGTAAGGAGCGGGAGCGATAGCCCTCTAAAAATGATTTTTGGTCAAGTGCGGTATAGTAATGCCAGAAGCGTTCAAGCACAAGGGCTGCCATTTGGGCGCGGGGATTGTCGGGAAGGGGGGCTTTTTCCTTGAAAACCGTTCCCACAATGGAAGAAAGCTCTTGCGGATGGGCTTGCTTGGGGGGGAGGACGTTGATACCAATGCCAAGCACGGCATAGGCGAGCGCGCCGTCGGGCGTCAGGGCACCTTCGGTTAAGATGCCCGCAATTTTGCGCCCGTTTTGATACACATCGTTCACCCATTTGATAGAAAATGGCTCTTTTGTCAGCTCCTCTGCCGCCTCGGCAACGGCAACGGCGGCAGCCGCCGTTAAGAGCACCGCTTTTGCGGCGGGAAGAGAGGGACGCAGTAAAACACTCATATAGACACCGCCCTTTGGGGAAGAAAAGACGCGCTCAAACCGCCCGTGCCCTTGGCTTTGGCTTTCTGCCAAAAGCACGTACCCTTCGGGAAGGGCGGGGCTTTCTCTTGCCATTTCTTTCAGAAGGACGTTGGTGGACGGCAAAGAGGCGCGCACGTCAAAGACAAAGCCGTCAGTCCTCTTGCAAAGCTCTTGCAGAAGGGGAGAGGAAAGAGCATCTTGCAGCATTCTGTATCTCCTTTTTTGCGTTTTTTACCGATATTGCGCTTTCATCCATTGACAAACGCGAAGAAAAATAGTACAATACCAAGGAAAGTGTTATTATTATAGCACATATACGGAAAGAAATCAACCGTCTTTACGGTAGACGGAGAAATAGAAAAGAAGGATTAGAGATTTGCGCCGCGTGTTGCGGCGGAAGGGAGATTGTATGAAGCAGGTAGCGGATATTGCCGTCATCGGCGCGGGCCACGCAGGTATGGAAGCGGCATTGGCGGCGGCTCGAATGGGCTTGGAAACGGTGCTTTTTACATTGAATTTGGACTCTCTTGCCAATCTGCCCTGCAATCCGTCCATTGGGGGCACGGGAAAAGGGCATTTGGTTTTTGAAATAGACGCGCTTGGGGGCGAGATGGGCAGAGCCGCCGATATGGTTACTCTGCAATCCCGCACCTTGAATTTGGGCAAGGGGTCTGCGGTGCATTCCAAGAGAATACAGGCAGACAGAATGCTCTACCGCCAAATTATGAAAAGGACGGCAGAAAGCACCCCCCATTTGCGCCTGGTGCAAGCGGAAATTACCGACGTTCTGACCGAGGCGACGGAAGAGGGGCGCCGTGTTTGTGGCGTCAGAACCAAGCTCGGCGAGGAATGGCAGGTTAAAAAAGCGATTGTTGCCACAGGAACCTACCTTGATTCTGCGGTTTTTGTGGGAGATGTTACTTACCCTTCGGGTCCTGATGGGCTGATGAGCGCGCCGCTTCTTTCCCATTCTCTTCGGGAAGCGGGTATTTCCTTTATGCGCTTTAAGACCGGAACGCCCGCTCGTGTTGCGGGAAGGAGCATTGATTTCTCCGTTTTAGAGGAGCAGAAGGGCGAGGAAAGGATAACTCCCTTTTCCGTGTATACCGACAGAGAAGCCTTGAACAGCATTGAGCAAATTCCCTGTCATATCGTTTACACCAACCAAAACACCCATCAGATTGTCAAGGACAATATCACTCGCTCCGCTATGTACTCGGGCAACATTACGGGCACAGGCCCTCGCTATTGCCCGTCCTTTGAGGATAAAATCGTGCGCTTTGCCGACAAAGAGAGGCATCAATTATTCGTTGAGCCCTGCGGTGCTGACACGGACGAAATGTATTTACAGGGCTTTTCCACCTCTATGCCCATTGAGGTGCAAATTCAGATGCTCCGTTCCTTGAAGGGCTTTGAAAATGCCGAGATTATGCGATATGCCTACGCCATAGAATACGACTGTATAGACCCCTTGCAGCTACATCCCACCTTGGAGTTCAAGACGGTGTCGGGGCTTTACGGGGCGGGGCAGTTTAACGGCACCTCGGGCTACGAGGAAGCGGCGGCGCAGGGGCTTTTGGCGGGAATCAACGCCGCTTGCTCTCTGCTTGGCAAGGAGCAGGTCGTTTTGTCAAGAGACTCCTCTTACCTTGGTACGCTGGTGGATGATTTGGTGACCAAGGGCACGAAGGAGCCCTACCGTATGATGACATCCCGCTCGGAATACCGCCTGCTTTTAAGACAGGACAATGCCGATTTGCGCTTGACGGACATTGGATATCGCGTCGGCTTGATTTCCGAGGAAAGATATGCCGCCTTCTGCGCCAAACGGCAGGCGATTGCCGACGAAATGGCGAGAATGGAAAGGGTAATCCTTCCGCCAAGCAAACAGGTCAACGACCTTCTGGCAACGGTGGGCTCCGTTCCCTTGCAGACGGGCATTCGCCTTGCCGAGCTTTTGCGGCGCCCTGAGGTCAGCTATGCTCTGCTTGCTGCTGTTGACACCGAGCGCCCTGTTTTAGACGAGGCGATAACGGAAACGGCAGAAATCGAAATCAAGTACGCGGGCTATCTGAAACGGCAGGTCAAGGAGGCGGAAAGGCAAAGAAGGTTAGAGTCTTATCTGTTGCCCGAGGATATTTGCTATGCCAACATTCGCGGTCTTCGCATTGAGGCGGCGCAAAAGCTGGATAAAATCAGACCGAAAAGCATCGGACAGGCCTCTCGCATCAGCGGCGTCAATCCTGCTGACATCAGCGTTTTGCTTATTTATCTGGGAAAATAACTTCTATATAAAACAAAAAAGTCTCCGACACCGAAAGGCAGCCGAGAGACTTTTTTTATGAGCAAGGGGCAGGTTTACTTTGACTGCCCCTTTCCCTTTGCGCGTGACAAAAGGAGCAAAGAGAGAAGCAAAAGCACGGGAAAGAGAATGGCAAATCCAAAGCCAATACGCAAATTGTTCTGGAACAGCCCTGCTGTAAAGCCGATAAGGGCAGGACCGCAAAGAGCGCCAAGGTCACCCGCCAAGGCTAAAAAGGAAAACATAGCCGTCGTACCGTGTAGGGTCGAGGAAGCCAGACTGTAAGTGCCGGGCCAAAGAATAGCGGATGCCGCGCCGCAAAGGGCAAGCCCGAAGACGCGCATAAAAACAAGAGGAGAGGCGGCAATAAGAATGTAAGCAAAAAGACACCCGATGCCGCTATACAGCATAAAGCGGGAAAGAGGAATTTTTTCTCCCTTGACGCCGTAAAGGGTGCGCACCAAGGCAGCCAAAAGCGAGAAGAGGACAGGACCAAGCAAATCCCCTACCGATTTTCCAAGACCAAGCTCTACCTCTGCATACGCCGACGCCCATTGGGTTGCCGCCAATTCACAAGCGCCCGAGGCAAACATCAAAAGCAGAAAAACAAAGAAGCGTCTCTCGCGCAAAAGCGCCCGAAAGGGCGTTTTTCCCTCTGCCTGCGACATGGGGGCAAAGAGGGGGACGAGGGAAAAGAGGACGGCGTTTAAGATGGGAAAGACCGCCCAAAGCAGCGCCATCGTACGCCAAGCGGTTAACTCAAACAAGAAGAAAAACAGGGAAGAAAGCAAAACAACAGCGACACTTCCCCAGCAGTAAAAGGAATGAAGCAGGCTCATTGTCTTTTCTTTGTTTTTACTGGGGCAGGTTTCCACAATAGGGCTGACGATGACCTCCAAAAGCCCACCGCCGATTCCGTAAATCAGGGTAGAGAGTAAAAGACCCGTAAAGGCAGAGGGAAAAAGAGAGGGAAGGAGCGTTATGCCGATAAGCCCTGACGCCGCGCAAGCGTTGGCAAGGACAGCGCAAAACCGAAAGCCGACCCTATCCACGAAATAGGCGGAAAGAAAATCAACGGCCAATTGCACGCCGAAATTGACGGAAATCAAAAGGGTGATTTGTTCAATCGGAATGGCGTATTCCTCTTGAAAGGTGAGAAACAAAAGGGGAACGAACACGTTGCAAATGGCTGGCACCACGTAGCCGCAAAAGCAGGCAAGCATCGTGCTTTTATGGGATTTCAAAAAACGGTTTTTCATAGCTCTGCTCTCTTTAAGAATAAACGGTAAAAGGATGCTTGACACATTATACCCCCTTTCTCTGCTTTTGTCAACCCTATTGAGGTATCTTTTTTTGCCTGCTTTGCTCGGCAAAGATGGGCAGAAGAGAGAAGGGAAAAAAACAAAAATGAAGTTTTTATGAAATCGCATACTTTCCTTGGGTTTACCCTTGACATATAGGAAAAAAACCAGTATAATATACCTTGGAATACTTTCTGCCCGAAAGAGAAAATGACGGGGCAAAAAGACGAAAAAAAGACGGAAACGGAGAAAAATATGTATTCAGAATATCAAGACAATCTGGGATTTTTGGCTTCCTTTGATGAAGAGGTGGCCTCTGCCATGGGCAAGGAGCTCGGCAGACAGCGCAGCAATATCGAGCTGATTGCCTCGGAGAACTTTGTTTCTCCCGCTGTTTTGGCGGCAATGGGCTCTGTTTTGACCAATAAATACGCCGAGGGGTATCCTGCGCACCGCTACTATGGCGGTTGTCAGTTCGTGGACATCGTTGAGGACCTGGCAAGAGAGCGCGCAAAGAAATTGTTTGGCGCGTTCCACGCAAACGTCCAACCCCACTCGGGCGCACAGGCAAATTTAGCCGCCTATTCCGCTGTGCTGAACGCGGGAGATACCGTTATGGGAATGTCCTTGGACGCGGGCGGACACTTGACGCACGGCGCATCGGTCAACCTTTCGGGAAAGCTGTATCGCTTTGTTCCGTACGGGGTTGGGGCCGACGGGCTTATCGATTATGATTTTGTACGCAAAACCGCAAAGGAATGCAAGCCTAAATTGATCGTTGCGGGGGCATCTGCTTATCCGCGCACCATTCGCTTTGATATTTTCGCGGATATTGCCAAGGAGGTTGGCGCTTATCTGATGGTGGATATGGCGCATATTGCGGGTCTTGTGGCGGCAGGCTTGCACCAAAGCCCCATTCCCTATGCCGATATCGTAACCACCACCACCCATAAAACGCTTCGCGGTCCTCGCGGCGGCGCTATTTTCTGCACGGAAGAGCTGGCGAAGGCGGTGGATAAGGCTATTTTCCCCGGCGCGCAAGGCGGTCCCTTGATGCACGTGATTGCCGCTAAGGCGGTTTGCTTTGGCGAGGCACTGAAGCCTTCCTTTAAGGCTTATCAGCAGCAGGTGGTGAAAAACGCCGCTGCTATGGCTGACGAATTTTTGAAGCAGGGCATCAATCTTGTCACAGGTGGAACGGACAACCACCTGATGCTTTTGGATTTGCGCGGAACGGGTATTACGGGTAAGATGCTGGAAGAGCGCTTGGATGAGGTGCATATCACCGTCAACAAGAACGCCATCCCCTGCGACCCTGAAAAGCCCACCGTTACAAGCGGTGTGCGTGTTGGCGCTCCCGCTATGACAACGCGCGGCTTCAAGGAAGAGGAAATGAGAGAGGTCGCCTCCCTGATTACCCTTGCTATCCGTGATTTTGATGGCAAGAAGGAAGAGATTGACGCTCGCGTGGCAAGCCTTTGCCAAAGATTCCCTATGTACGAGGGATAAAGGGCGCTTGCGTTTTTTCTTGACAAACAAGTTTACAAGAAAAGGAACCCTTCCCGCAAGGAAGGGCGGTTGAAACGAATGAAGTGTAAAAAATGCGGAACTGAATGGGCAACAACGGGCGAGAGCTTGTCTTGTCCACGTTGCGAAACGGTGGCGGTTTTGTCACAAAAGGAGCAACAGTTCCTTTGGGAAGAAATAAAAAAAGCGGAGCAGCTGCAGGACCGCGCCTTGCGCACGGAATGCTTACAAACGCTTGCAGCCTTCGGCAATAAGAAGGCGCAGTATCTGTACGGCGAAGCATTGCGCACAGGCGATGGCACGGAAAAGAACGTGACCAATGCGGTTGTTTGGTATAAAGCGGCGGCGAAGCAGCTTTATGCGCCTGCCGCCTATCAGCTTTTCTGCTGCCTGCGGGATTACAGCTTTGGCTCTTCCAAAAGACTCAACACCTTTTGGCTGCGGGTTGCGGCTGAATTCGGCTCTGTGGATGCCGCTTATGAATTGTCCCGCTGCTACGAGAGCGGGGATGGGGTTGAGGTTTCTCACCGCTATGCGCTCTTTTGGCTGACACGCGCGGCAAAGGGCGGAAACAGAGAAGCGGTCTTTAAGCTGGCGAAAATGTATGCGACGGGAAGCGGCGTGGAAAAAAATCTTCCTGTGGCGCGTGAGCTGGCAGAAGGGGCGTCGGTCCGTTCTATCTCTGAATTTCTCTTTATCAAAAAGCTCGGCAAGGGCACAAAAGCCCCCATTCCCGACATTGATATTCCCACTCGTGAGGAAGACAGATTTGCCTTGGGTCTTCAAGCAGACCAAGAGGCAGAGCCCGAAATTGCCGCCAATATGTATTATTTGTGCGTGCGCGCGGGCAACGTGAATGCCAACTATCACCTTGCTTGTTGCTATGCAGAGGGCAGAGGTGTTGAAAAGGACCCCGAGGAAGCCAGACGCCGCTTTGCCATTGCCGCGGACGAGGGCAAAAGCACCGAGGCGATGATGAAGCTGGCAGACTATATGCTTCACGGCATTGGCGGTGAGGTGGATAAAGAGGGCGGTGTCGCTTATTACGAAAGAGCGGCAGACCAGGGAGAAGCCGAGGCTGCTTATCTTTTGGCACAGGAATACCATCACGGCGAAAATTCCGATATGGGAATGGCATACCGTTGGTATGAAAGAGCCTCTGCGATGCATCACGAAAAGGCAAAGCAGGAATTTGCGATTTTGACCGAGAAAATCAGCATTTTGTATGAAAACGCTATTTCCGCGCAGCAGGCAGAGGAGTATGAAAAGGCTATCAAGCTATATACCCTTGCCGCGAAATTGGGACACGCCAACTCCTGCTACCGCTTGGCGCAAATGTTCCAGAACGGTATTGGCACGAAGAAAAATATGCGTTCTGCCGTGCATTACTATAAGGAAGCCACCAAGCAAGGACATTTGGGGGCTGTGTACTGTCTTGGCGTTTGCTATTTCAAGGGGGATGGCGTCGTTTGCGATTATGCCGTTGCCAACCGCCTTTTGACCATCGCCGCCAAGCAGAATTACGGCGATGCCAGGACTATTTTAGAGGAAATGAAGCGCCGCCGCCATATCAAAACAGGGCGGAAATTCTATTCCGTTTCGACTGTTTTGTACCGCAGGGGCGAAATCGTTGAGGCCATTCGTTTCCGTTCTATTGCCGCGCAGTTGGGCTATGCCAGAGCGATGTTTGTGATGGGATGCCATTATGAATTTGGTGACGGAGTGCCGCTCGACAGAGATCGCGCGGGAGCGTGGTATACCCGCGCCGCAAAGGCGGGCTTTAACGGAGAAAAGGGCAATATCAAGGGCGGATTTTTGCATGCCCGCAAGGAATTGCTCCGCCGTCAGCATATTACCTGACGCGCTTCTTGATACACACAAACAGATAGGCCGCGCCCCAAGAGGTTGCGCTTGTCTTATTAAAAAAATCGGCAAGTCTTAGCAGGACAAGCCGATTTTTTTGTTTTAAGGCGCAGACACCGAAAAATGAAACTCCTTTTGTTTAGTGACCAAGCATCACAGAAATAAAGGCCGCAGCTGCTTAGCGCCTAAGGCGGCGTTCAAGCAGTCGGAAAGGTAGGTAAAGTCAGCCACCAGAGAATGGGGCTTTTTATCGGGGTCATCTTGACGCATAGGAACAAAATAGACCTGCTTGCGCAAGAGGAGCTTGGAAATGTTGGAAAGATTGGCGGACAGCGAGTCGTTGGACGCTAAGGCAATAAGAAGGGGTCTGTCACAGCGCAAGTGCGCCTTTGCCGCCATTGTGACGGGGGTGTCTGTTATACCGTTGGCAATTTTGGCTAATGTGTTTCCTGTGCAAGGCGCGATAACCAAGGCATCCAACGGCTGCGCGGGTCCTAATGGCTCGGCATCTACAATGGTGTGAATGGGCTCCTTTCCGCCGCAAAGCCCCTTAACGGCATCGCGAAATTCATCTGCCTGCCAGAAGCGCGTGCTTGTTGTGTAAACACTTGTTGACAATATGGGTAAAATATCCAAGCCATCAGCTTTCAACCGACGAAGAGCTGCCAAAGAGTGCGACAAGGTGCAAAAAGAGCCGCAAAAAGCATATCCTATCAAAGTATTATTCCTTTCTGAAAAAGGCGGAAAGGGTTTTGTATACGATTTCTCCTGCAGCCTTGGGCGAGAAGATGCCGGGCAAACCTCTTAAAGAAGTCACGGGATGAGACGCATAGTGGGCAAGCCCCCCGCCCAAATCTATGACAAGGGAAGAGGGGGAAAAGGAAAGCCCGTTTATTTCTTGGGGAATGGTGTTAAAAACCACCCTTTCGGGAACCGAAAGCGGCTCCTGCCATTTTTTTGCCTGAAAGCCTAAAAGGGAAGCACGGGTTAACACCTCTTCTCGTCTGGCATAGACCGAAATCGGAACGGCAAAGCCCCGCATCATCTCCGTTAAGAAGCCCCCGATTCTTCCAAAGCCCAAAACGGCGGCGTCAATTCCCCAAAAGCCCCTTTTGGTAGCCCCTAAGGCGTAGGCTATTCCCCCTTGCGCCGTTAAAAGCGCGTTTGAGAGGGTGAAGGGCTCATCTTCCAAAAAGTCGTGGGCGAGGGGCAAGCTCCTCAAAAAAGGCGGAAGCGCCCCACCCCAAAGAATGAGAGAGGGGTTGGCAAAAAGAGAAAGAGGGATATCCGTTCCCAAAACGGTTTTGCCGTCCTTGGTGCAGGGAATCGGCAAAACAACCGCCTCGGCAAAGGAAAAAATTTCGTCCGTGGATAAGGTGGGCAAGGCGGTTTTCAAGCCGACGGTTTTGACACGGTGCCCCTCTTTTTCAAGCAAAAGCGCAGAGATAGCCATTCGCTCGTCTCCACCTACAAAAACCACATCCATATGCAAAGCCCTTTCCGCATAGTGTTGGCATAACGCCACAGTACAGTATATGCGAAAAGAGGACAAAAGGCGTTTGCAATAAGACGCTCCCAAGGAAGAAGCCGTAAGAGAAAGCTTGCTTTTTGGCGGTTCGCTTTATTCTTTCCCGAAAAAATCTGTATCAAAAAAGAAGGACACAGCAAATTCGCACCCCTTGAAAAAAGCCTTTTTGACAGAAAAGTCTTGCATCTCGTATACTGCCTCAATGTATTCTTCAACGGCTTCCCTTTGCTCCATTGTCAATAATGCATCCACCGTTTTGTGCATTTCAGCCGCCTTTTTTACGAGCGCTCCTTCTTCTTTGCTACTGATAAGCGCACACTCTTCGGCAAACAGTTCATTCCATAGCTTTTCAAGTGTTTCTTTCATTATATTTCTCCTGTTTTTGTGTTTGTACAACATATGTGTTGTAAAGTCAAGCACAACATATATGTTGTATGCTATAATTTACTTGTTGCACAAAAAAGAGCCGTTTTCACGACTCACATGGGGGGATAAGCTATGCAATTTTACCAAAGGCTCAGAGATATCAGAGAGGACGCAGACAAGACGCAAGCCGAAATAGCGACCTTGTTAGGAACGCGGCAACAACAATATGCACGTTGGGAAAGCGGTGCGTGGCAAATGCCCATAGAACACTATAAGACGCTTGCGCGTTTCTATAATGTATCTCTTGATTATCTTGCAGGACTTGTTGACACGCCAAAGAAGCTCAAATGAGCAGTTTTTATAGGAAGGGCGATTTTATACTGCTTTTTTGCTTGTGTGCAGCTCAATATGCCTGCCGTTTTTAATCAAAACAGTCATTGCTCAAAAAGAAGGACAGAGAATGGGAAAGCCCAAAAATCTCTGTCCTTTTTCTATCGGTAGACGTCTTTTCTATTTCATTTTGTATTTGTTTTCTTTACAAAAGCGGGCTTATGGGGTTTTCGGAAAAGCCCTTGCAGGAAAATCAATTTGTGCTTTTTGCTTTCTTGCCAAAGGAGAGAAGCACCGTAAAAAGAAGGGAAGCCAAAAGCACGCCCGCGGCAATGCCAAGACACGCCTCGGCGGTTTCTATCAAGCGGGCGGTGGCGACGTCATACGTCTTATTCAAGAGGGCTGAAACGGTGTAGTAGAGAGAGCCGCCGGGCACCAAAACCAAGATAGAGGGCTTCAAAAAGGTAACAACGGGGGCTTTTTTGACACGGGAAATGATTTCGCACCAAAGGGTTGTCGCCAAGGACGCGAGCATATTGGAAAAGAAGCAGCCTGCCTGTTGGGTAAGATAATACACCAAAAAGGCAATGCCGCCGCCCAGGACGGCATATAATAACTTATTGGGCTTTACGGAAAAGAGCAGAGCAAAGCCAAGACTTCCGATTAAGGTAGCCAAAAGAGTGGAAAAAAACGGCATAGAACCTCCTTTTGCCATAGACGGCAGACAGAATAGGCGCTTATACGAGAGAAGATAATGAGAAAATCGCTAAGGCAAAGCCAAAGGCAATCATCAGCGCGCAAAGCACCGATTGCAGAAAGCGCAAGGAGCCTGTCAAAAGGTCGCCGCCAAGCATATCACGGACGGCGGTGCTTAATTCAAGACCCGGTATGAGCAGCATAATCGTGCCAATCATAATTTTATCCGTATTTTGACCAAGCCCGATATAGACCAAAAGAATACCGCCAATCCCCGCCAGAAAGGAACGGATAACGGTGTTTATCATCGGGTTGACAAAGGGGGGAATATGGCGCTGCAACAGGTAAAGCAAAAGCCCTACAAGCGCGCCTGATATCGCGTCTCTCCACGTACCGCCGAAAAAGACGGCGAAGCCGCCGGCTCCTAATGCTGAGGCAAGATAAAGAAGCCAGAGAGGATAAGGCCTTGCGCTTTTTGCCTTCTCAATAGCGGGACGAAGCTCGGAAAGGGGCAAGGTACCGTCGCAAAGACGGCGGGAGAGCTTATTCATTTCTTCCAAGAGATACAGATTGTTTTCCGTATGATAGATGCGGCGCATCTGGTAGGAAAGGCTACCGTCCTCTAATCGAACGGAAGCCATAATGAGAGAGGGAATGCTGAAAACCTCGACGTAACAAGCGCCAAAGGCGGTACATATACGCTCTATGGTGTCTTCTACACGGTGAATTTCGCCGCCGCTTCTTAAAATGTGCTCGCCAATGTCAAGCGCCGCGCACAGAATTTGATCGGCAAGGGGGGCTTCCCGTTGGGGAAGTTGAGAGAATGAGGTTTGCATATGCTTCCTTTCACATACTGATTTCACATACTGGTTTTACATACTGAAAAGTAAGAAGCCGCTCAGAAAATGACGGCGCGCTTTTTTATTTTCTTTTCAAAAGGTCCACGAAGGAGAAATGCTTTTCGAGAAAAGCGGAAATGCGGCCAATCAAAAAGCCGTTGACTAAGGCGCAAACAACCGTGCCCCATTTGACGCCGATAAAGGTGCCAAAGCCAAAAAAGGCAAAGGAAAGAACAATAGCCAAAAGACAGCTTGCACAGTCATAGACGGTTTTGCATTTGGAAATGGAAAAATGATATCTGTCCGACACTTCCTTCACAAAGAGCTCGTATACCTCGGGCGCAAGATAGGTATGGAACATACAGGCAACGCCAAAGGAGCAGACGACAAGCCCCACAACGAAAAGAAGGATACGCACCGCCAACAAATTGGTTGGTAGGAAGGAAAGCACGGAAAGAGAAAGGTCAAGTAAAAGACCGTACAGCACGGCTGTGACAAAGGCAAAAATATATTTCACGCGGAAACGGCGGACAATACATATCATCAAAAGCAGCAGAGCCGCTTGGAAAATATATTCCGCCATACCGAAGGTGAAGAAGGGAAGAGTGGGATAAAGCTTAGCGTGAAGCAGGTAAGCGGGGGCAACGACCATAGAAAGACCGAAGTCCGCCTTTGTCATCATCGCGGTGCTGAAAGCCAGGGTGAGAAGCCCAATGATATAGGCAAGCTCGGTATAAAAACGCTTCTTTTGCATAGATTTCTCCCATTGTATATAAGGGTTGCTTTTTTCAAAGAGAGATGTTTATTCTATCACTTCATCGGGGTAATAGGCGCGGGAATATGCCGCCTTGCCACTTGCGGTATGCACCTCAACGCGGAAGAATCCACCAAGTCGGGAAAAGTCAAGCGGGAAGGCGGCGCGGTCAACGTATCCGCCAACGCCCTTTACCTCAAAATGCTCTCTACCGGCGCTTGACAAAACGATAGCGGCGGCAGGGGATGTATGAACGAAGAGGGTACCGTTTTCCACGTAAAGAGATTTGATTTCCGCACCCGTTGAGGCATAGGCATTTCCCTTTGCCAAGGCACCCGTGACGTCCTCATAAGCAAGAGAGGGGGCTTTGATAACGGTGTAGCAGCCAAAGACATCGTTCTCGCCGTTGTGGTTATCGTCACCCGCTACGGCGTAGGCGCGCAAGCCTCGCTTTGCCAATTCTCCGTAAAAGGCGGCGTTTCGGTCACCATAATAATAGGTGTCCGTATTTAACAGCTCTATGCCGTCAAGCCCTGAAAGAGCCAGCACATCCTCGGGCGTCTGTCCTGACCAATGGGGGTGGTTATAGTGAACGAGAAAGCCGTTCTTATGCGCCTCTTCTATTAAGTGATTGACAAACGCCGTGGAATACTCATAGCGGCAAATATCACCCGTATAGTGAACGAAGGGAAGGTAAGAGGCACAGTTACCCGGCGTGAAGTTTTCGGGGAAAAAGCAGACCTGCACCGTGTCATGCGGGCGCCTTTTGATTAAATTGATATGATGCACTCTCATCAAGGGGCGGCTGTCTGTGGACACCTGCTCTTCCTTGATGGACGTTTCATAGCCGTTCAATGCCAGAAAATGCTCATCGCACAAATCCGCGTGGTCAAGCAAGACCTCGTGGTCGGTAAATGCCACGATGGAATAGCCCTGCTCCTGATACATTTTCTTGATTTCCGAGGGGGTCTTCTTGCCATCGGAAACAGTTGTATGACAGTGCAAATTGGCTTTGTACCCTTTTCCTTCGGGCAGTAAAAAACGTTTCATAAGGACTCCTTATCGGTGAAAGTAAGAGAAAAGGGCGGGCGCTCTTGGGTATAGGTCGAAAGGCGCCAGCCCCACTTTTTATTTCTTTAAGGAAATGGCTTCCTTGGCTTTCTGATAGATATGCTCCTTGGTCAAGCCGTATGCTTCAAGAAGCGCAGGAACGGTTCCCGAGCGCCCGTAGGTGTCCTCAACGCCGACACGTAAAACGGGAACAGGGCAAGCGGCGGAAACGACCTCTGCTACCGCGCTTCCCAAGCCGCCAATGACGGAATGCTCCTCAGCCGTTACCAAGGCGCCTGTTTCCTTAGCTGCCTTGATAAGCAGAGCGTCGTCTATGGGTTTAATGGTGTGAATGTTGAGCACACGGGCAGAAATGCCTTCCTTTTCAAGCATTTCGGCGGCTTCCATGGCGATATGCACCATAAAGCCCGTGGCAACTACCGTCACGTCAGCGCCGTCCTTTAAGGTGACGCCCTTGCCAAGCTCAAACTTGTAATCCGCTCCGTTGAAAATGGGGGCGGCGCATCTGCCAAAGCGCAAATACACGGGTCCTGTGTGCTTGATAGCGGCTTCTACCGCGGCAGTAGCCTCTACATCGTCAGCAGGATTCAAAATCACCATACCGGGAATGGTGCGCATCAAGGCGATGTCCTCATTGCATTGGTGGGTAGCGCCGTCCTCACCCACGGTAATTCCCGCGTGGGTTGCGCCGATTTTAACGTTCAAATGAGGATAGCCGATAGAGTTTCTGATTTGCTCAAAGGCTCTGCCTGCGGCGAACATAGCAAAGGAGCTGGCAAAAACCGTTTTGCCTGCCGCGGCGATGCCCGCGGCGACGCTCATCATATTTCCTTCCGCGATACCGCAGTTGAAGAAGCGCTCGGGATATTTTTTGGCGAAAACGGACGTTTTGGTGGCAGCCGCCAAGTCCGCGTCAAGCACGTAAAAATCATATTTCTCGCCAAGAGCCGCCAAGGCGGCGCCGTAACTTTCTCTTGTTGCTTTCTTTTCCATTGTTATTGATGGCTTTTGCGTCGCAAAAGCTTCCTTTCTTGTGACGTTGATAAATGCAACAAACACCGTTGCCGAAAATGGCTTTTGCGCCGATTATTGCAGTTCCTTTAAGGCAAGCAGATATTCTTCCTCATTTGGCGCTTTACCGTGCCAGCCCACCTGATTTTCCATAAAGGAAACGCCCTTGCCCTTTACGGTTTTGGCGATGATAGCGGTGGGGCGGTCCGTGCAGGCTTTTGCCGCGGTGAAGGCCGCTTCTATTTGTTCAAAATCGTGCCCGTCAATGGAAATGACATTGAAGCCGAAGGCTTCAAGCTTTTTGTCGTGGGGAGTGGGGTTCATAACCTTTTCCACAGGTCCGTCGATTTGCAAGCCGTTCCAGTCCAAAATCACGCAGAGATTGGAAAGCTTGTAATGAGAAGCAAACATAGAAGCTTCCCAAACCTGCCCCTCTTCGCTTTCACCGTCACCAACGACGGCATATACACGGTAATCCTTCTGCTCGGTTTTGCCCACAAGAGCCATACCGCAGGCAGCGGAGATACCAAGACCAAGCGAGCCTGTCGTCATATCCACGCCGGGAATGTTTTTCATGTCGGGATGCCCCTGTAAGCGCCCGTCTATTTTACGCAGGGTTTTAAGCTCCTCGGGCGAGAAAAATCCGCATTCTGCCAGAGTGGCGTACAAGGCAGGGGCGGTATGCCCTTTGGAAAGCACGAGTCTGTCTCTTGTGTCGTCCTTGGGATTTTGGGGGTTTATATGCATTTCCTTGGTGTAAAGATATGCCAAAATATCCGCAATGGAAAGCGAGCCGCCGGGGTGACCCGATTTGGCGTGATAGACTCCCTCGATAATGCCGCGACGAATTCTTTTGGCGGTTCCCTCAAGAGTCGATAGCGTTTCTTTATCCATAACTGTATCTGCCTTTCTGCGTCTGTACTTTTTCTTTTATTTACCCATATAATCATATCATTAAATGACGGTTTTTGTCAAGTGTTATCTATAAAATCGCAGTATTTCATTCGCATTTCCTCGCGCAGGCGAAGAATGAAGAGAAGCCCGTATACAATCCAAATCAGCGAGAGCACGAGCGTTATCCAAAAGGAGCCCTCAAAGCGCGAGAAATACAGCACCTGTCCCTCGTGATAAAAGGCGTTTGCTTCTTCCTCGGTCACGATATGGCGAAGAGTGATGCTCAAAAGGAAGACCTCTATTACGTGAAAGAGGGCGGGCAAAAAGCCCAAGGTCAACAAGATTTTATTCTTTTTCCTCAGCTCCCTTTGCAGAGCGGATGGGGTAAAGACGCTTTGCTCTGTTTCCAAGGAAAGACCTGTATGCTTGTTAATCCAAAGGGAAAGAACCCGATACAGCAAAAGCAACACGAAGGCGAGGGAAACCGCTTCCCACACTGCCGATACCTTGATAAAGGAATAAAGCCGCGCTGCCTTGCGCACGTACGAGGCGGCGGTATAGTCATAGGAAAGTGTGTATATATACTGAAAAATGGAAAAGGCAAGGGAAGAGAGGGTGTAAGAGAGAGAGGCGTAAATGCCCCATTTGGCGCTTTTGTCCTCCTTGCGTACAAGAAGGAAGAAGAGCAAGAAGCAAACGCCGCAAAGCGCGTCGGGCAACAGGTTGTTCTGGTTGATGATAAAATCAACGCCTAAGAGAAAAGCGGCAAGAAGGACGAATAGAACGCGGCTTTTCTGACGGAAAAAGCGCCCTGCCTTCAAAACGCGCTCATTTTTTTCTTCCTTTTCGGTCAAGTAAAGAGAGAAGTCCTCGTTTTCTTTGAGCGCTTTGAGATAAGCGCGACAAAGCCCAAGCCAATAAATACCCACAACAAGCACGGCGACAAATGCCAAAAAGAGCAAAAGCGGGTAAAGCTTCATCGGCTGGAAGGTGGCATTTTCAAAGGAATTGAGATGCCCAACGGAAGCAAGCACCAGCTCCGGCAAAAAGGAGCCGAAATGCTTGATGGCGAAAAAGAGATAGCTGTACGGGAAGAGATTTTTTAAGGGCGGCAGGACCGATAAAATACCGTCCCTCTCGCCGATATAGGAAAAGCCTGTCCAAAGCGCGGATATGGCAGGAAAGATGAAAAGGCATTCCACAACGGCAAAGCCCAAGGAAAAAACGGATATCATAGCCGTTTGGTCGGCGTTTATCGCCAAAATCCGCAGAAGCAGAAAAAGGGCGAGGACCTTACCGACGTTCAGCCAGGCAAGATACAAGAAGCGCTTTTTTGCCTCGGCAAAATAATGGTTGAGGTCGGACATATCCGTAATGGCGGCAACAATAAAAAAATAGCCGACAGCATCAGGCAAAATATCAAAGATGGATATATTAGGGTTGCAAAGAAACAGAAAGCCAACTGAAAGATAGGATAAGGAAAGAAGAGGCTTTTTGGAACGGGACATAAAAGTATCATCCTTTCTTGGTAGGCAAAATAGAAAGATACGGCGAAGCGGAATTTTACAAAAATTCACGGTATGAAGCGAAAAGATTATTTTCTTTTACTGCTTCGGGCTTCCTTGCGCGCTTGCCTTTCTCTTGCCGCTTCTTGCTTGCGGGCGAGGGTTTTTTCGTCCTGCTTGTCCTCCCAGGCGCGAAGCTTATTGATAAAGGCAAAGCGAGAGGGCGCGCGGGACATTTCCTCGTCCCCCTCTAAGCAAATCCAGATATAGCATTCAAAAAACAGCTTGGCGTTCAGGAAGGTGTAAACCAACCCGTAAAGCAGGTAAATGACGGTCAAAAGAGCGAGAAAAACGCTCAGCCGCTCAAACACGCCCGACTCTAAAAGAAAGTCAAACGCCAAGAAGAGCAGGGTAAAGATGCGGTTGCGAAGGGCTCGCAGGCGCAAAACGGGGATATCGGTTTCCTCGGCAATCTCCGCCACCCCCTGCAACACGAAGCAGAGAAAGACGACCTTGCACAGAGAAGCGACAATGCCCGTATAGGAAAGAAAGGCGGCGCTTTCTGCCCAAAAGCCAAGCAAAACTCCTATTCTCTCGCCGAAAAGCACCAAGGAAAGCGCCGCGGTGGGAATGCCCGCAAAAAGCGCCGAGCGAAAGCTCTTGGCATAGCGGGAAAGGGTGGAAAGTCCAAGAAGCATCAAAAGAAAGGCAAAGATGTCGGTATAAGAGGAGTAAGCAATATTGAAGGTCAGCAAATAGCCAACAAATAAAAATCCAAAGCCCATTACTTTTTCAACAGGTTGGGGTTCGCCCCACAACACTCCTTATATCGTTTTCCACTTCCGCAGGGGCAGGGGTCGTTTCTGCCGGGAGTCTTTTGCGCCTTGACGGGTCTCGCCTTGGAAGCGCCCGCAGACGCGGCTTGCGCGGTGGTTTCCTTCGCCACGGCAACACGGCGCACCTCTTGACGCGGCACAACCGTCAAAACAGCGCCCACGGTCTGCTCTTGAATGTTCTCGACCATATTTTCAAACATTTGTCCGCCCTGAATGCGGTATTCGGTGATGGGGTTTCTTTGGGCGTAGCCATTCAGTCCAACGGACTCCTTTAAGTCGTCCATTTCGTCCAAGAAGTCCATCCAGTTGCGGTCAACGTTGCGCAAGAGAATGGCTCTTTCCACCTCACCAAAGGTTTCCTCGCCGAAAAGCGCCCGCTTTTCAGCAAAGACGGCGTCGGCTCTTTCCAAGAGCTGCTCGACAACCTCTTCTTCGGTTTTTGCCTCGTCAAGACGGTCAGGGGGAAGCAGAATGCCGTTATAATGCTCTCTGAGCCCTTGCAGGTTCCAAGTCTCCTTGTCTGTACCAAGGAAGGTGAAAACGGCGGCGCGAACGGAGTTTTCCACCATTTTCTGAATGGTGGGGTGCAAATCCTCTCCGCAAAGCACCTGCATTCTTTGACCGTAAATGACGTTTCTTTGCTCGTTCATTACGTTGTCATATTCCAAAACCCGTTTTCTGACGGAGAAGTTCTGGTCCTCAATGCGCTTTTGCGCCGTTTCAATAGAGCCTGACAAAATAGAAGCGTTGATGGGGGTGGTTTCTTCAAGCCCGAGCCGCCCGACCACGCCCGCGATGCGATCACTGCCAAAGAGCCGCATCAGGTCATCCTGCAAGGAAAGGAAGAAGCAGGATTCACCGGGGTCTCCTTGTCTGCCCGAGCGTCCGCGCAGCTGGTTATCGATACGGCGGGATTCGTGCCGCTCCGTGCCGAGAATGAAAAGCCCGCCGGCTTCTCTTACCTTTTCTGCCTCGGGGGCGATTTGCGCCTTATATTTTTCATAAAGCTCCGCAAAAAGCCTTCTGGCCTCCAAGAGCTCTTCGTTGTCGGTGGAAGAAAATCCGTTTGCCTCGGCAATGATTTCCTCTTCAATGCCGCGGCGGCGCATATCCGCCTTTGCCATATATTCGGCGTTGCCGCCCAGCATAATATCCGTTCCGCGTCCTGCCATATTGGTGGAAATGGTGACCGCACCCATCTTACCCGCTTGGGCAACGATTTCTGCCTCGCGCTCGTGATACTTGGCGTTCAGAACGGTATGGGGAATACCCGCTCCCTTCAACATAGAAGAGAGATGCTCGGATTTTTCGATAGAAACAGTACCCACCAAAACGGGCTGTCCCTTGGCGTGACAGGTTTTGATTTGCTCGATAATTGCCGCTTCCTTGCCTCTGACGGTGCTGAACACCATATCATTATGGTCTATACGGATCATAGGGCGGTTGGTGGGAACCTCCACCACGTCCAAGGCATAGATTTCCTTAAATTCATTGTCCTCGGTAAGCGCTGTACCTGTCATACCCGACAGCTTTTTATACATACGGAAATAGTTTTGGAAGGTGATAGTGGCAAGGGTTCTTGACTCTCTTTGCACGTCAATGCCTTCCTTTGCCTCTATTGCCTGGTGAAGACCGTTGTTGTAACGGCGACCTGGCATCAGACGCCCCGTAAAAGCGTCCACAATGATAGCCTTGCCGTCCTTAACGACGTAGTCAATATCCCTTTTCATAATGCCGTGGGCGCGAATGGCTTGGTTGATGTGATGAACGATTTCATTGTTTTCGGGGTCGGAGAGGTTTTCGAGCTTGAAGAAGGACTCTGCCTTGGCAATGCCGCTCTTGGTCAAGACGACGGTTTTTGCCTTTTCGTCCACAATGTAGTCGGCGTTTACGTCGTCCATATCCTCTTTGCTGTCGGTTTCCTTGATAACCAGCTTCTTTAACCGCTTGGCAAAGCGTTCAGCCTCGGTATATAAGTCAGAGGATTTGTCGCCGTGTCCCGAAATAATCAAGGGGGTACGCGCCTCGTCAATCAAAATGGAGTCAACCTCGTCGACAATGGCAAAGTGCTGTCCTCTTTGCACCATATTTTCCTTATAAAGCGCCATATTATCACGCAGATAATCAAAGCCAAACTCGTTGTTCGTGCCGTAGGTGATATCGGCGGCATAGGCTTTTTTCTTTTCCTCTTGGGTCTGACCGTGAACGACAAGCCCCGTTGTCATTCCCAAAAAGGCGTAAACACGACCCATTTCCTCGCTGTCTCTGCGTGCTAAATAGTCGTTGACCGTGACGATATGAACGCCTTTTCCCGAAAGGGCGTTGAGGTACGCAGGCAGGGTGGCGACCAAGGTCTTTCCCTCACCCGTTTTCATCTCGGCAACGCGCCCCTGATGAAGCAAAATGCCGCCAAGCAGCTGCACAAAGAAGGGGCGCTTGCCAAGGACTCTGGCATCTGCCTCGCGCACGGTAGCAAACGCCTCGGGCAAAATATCGTCCTCAGTTTCTCCATTTGCCAAGCGCGCGCGCAGAGTCTGTGTTTCTTGCTTTAATTCCTCGTCGCTTTTTTGCTTATATTCGTCTTCCAATGCCTCAATCGCCTCAGCCAACGGGCGAATGCGCTTAATCTGCTTTTCGCTGTACGTGCCGAATATTTTTTGAAATAAGCCCATAATATAAAATCCTTTCTGGATTAGCCTTGGGGCTTTAAGGCGGAAAGCCGTTGCGCCTAAGGCATTTTTCTTATCCTTATAACTATATCATTATACCACAGGGAGAGGTTGTATGCAACCGTTTTTTTGTCGAACTGTGTGACTAATTTGAAAATTATACACCCTTTTGCAAGAGCCCCTTGCTGACCTCTGCCGCCATAATGAGTCCCGCAGCGGACGGCACAAAGCTGCAAGAGCCGAGGGGGGCTTTTTTGGGGGTCTTGGGCTTTTGCCCGTTCGCTTTTTCCCTTGCGGGCTCTTGGCAAAGGGGCGCTCTTGGCGGCTCCTCGGAATACACCACCCGACAGGATGCAACCCCTCTTTTGCGTAGCTCTGTACGCATCAGGCGCGCCAAGGGGCAAACCTTGGTTTCGTAAATGTCGGCAACGCGAAAGGCGGTGGGGTCCGTTTTGTTTCCCGCACCCATAGCGGAAATGATAGGAATGCCAAGCCTTTGGGCAATGACTGCCAGCTCAATCTTCACGCTGACGGTGTCTATCGCATCGGCAATATAATCAAAGGCAGAAAAGTCAATATCGTATACGTTTTCCTTGGTCAGAAAAACAGGGTGGGTAAAGACCTCTATTTTTTCATTCAGAGCCGCGATGCGCTCCTTTGCAACCTCGGTTTTTAACTGACCTATGCTTTGCGGCAGAGCGTACAGCTGGCGGTTGAGGTTGCTCTTTGTATAAACGTCCCCGTCAAAGAGAGAAAGCCTGCCAATTCCCATACGTGCCAATGCCTCGGTCAGAAAAGAGCCAACCCCCCCCAAGCCGAAAACGGCAACGTGCGCCTTTTGAAAAATAGAGGTGGACTTTTCGCCAAAGAGAAGCTCCGTTCTCTCAAATCTTGTGTCTTTCATAGCAATCCTTTCGCGTTTTTTGCTTCTGCCCGCAAAAAAGGGGGGCTTTTTGATGCGCCAAGAGGTAGCGCTTGGGGAAAACACCGATTTTTCCGCTTTTGGAAAGCTTTTTTGTCGCCAAAAATAGCAAAAAAAGGTGTCAAGAGGGAAAAGTGTAGAAAATGAAAAAAATGCAAAAAAGTTTTTAGGAGCGCAAATTGTGGAAAATGTGGATAACTATTGTGGAAAACCAAAGGGAACTATCGGGTTTTTCGAGTTTTTTGCATAGTTATCCACAGAGTTTTTCACATTTTTCACATTTGAAAAGGGGGAAAGCGGAAAAATCGCCAATTTGTGCGAGTTGCACAACAATGTCAGTTTTTGCCATTAAAATGGTAAAAAAAGGAAGAGAAAACCCCGAGAAAACAGAAAAAATATTTTCCGCTTTTGGAAAGGAAAGCCCTTTTTCGCGGTTGGAAAAACAGCGAGAGAGGAAAGGGCTTTTTCCAGTTTCGGAGCGAAGCGCCGCGTTATCTCTTTTTAGAGGATTTGGCTTGTCTGCTTTTGGCAGAGGGCGCTTTTTTCTCGGACAAGGGCGCGCTTTTTTTTCTTGGAAAACGGGCGGCTTCCTTGGGGGAAGGGGAGCGCTTTTCCTTGGCTTGCCTTGGAAGAGGCGCCTCTTTTTTGCCGCGCGTCTTTTTCTTTGGAATGTACTGTCCACCAAAGGCGGATTTTTTTCCCTGCCCGTTTTTGAGAGAGGTGCCCTTAGCGCTTTCCTTGCCGCTGACTAAGCACCCCTTTCCCTCGCCTATCAGGTCCTCGCGATGCGCGAAGCGCAGCGCCTCTCTGACCTTGGCGGCGTTTTCGGGTCTTGCGTATTGCAAGAGGGCACGCTGCATTTGCTTTTCCTTATAGTCCTTGGGCACGTAGACCTTTTCATTGGTTAAGGGGTTGATGCCTGTGTAGTACATCACGGTGGAAACGGTGCCCGGGGTGGGGTAGAAGTCCTGCACCTGCTCGGGAACGTATCCGTATCTTTTCAGCCACAGGGCAAGCTCGATGGCGTCTTGCATCGTAGATCCGGGGTGGCTTGACATCAAATAGGGAACCAGATACTGTTCAAGACCGCATTCTGCCGAGAGCTCGAAATAGCGGTTACGGAATTCCTCGTAAACGGAAATCGGCGGCTTTCCCATTGCCGCGAGCACCCCCGCGGAGCAATGCTCGGGAGCGACCTTTAACTGACCGCTGACATGGCGGGAAACAAGCTGACGGAAGAAGGCGGGATTCTTGTCCTTCAATAAGTAATCAAAGCGAATGCCCGAGCGGATAAAGACCTTCTTGACACGGGGAAGCGCCTCAATCTTGCGGAGCATTTCGGCGTACTCGGTGTGGTCCACCTCTAAATGAGGACAAGGCTTTGGCGCTAAGCATTTGCGATTGGTGCACACGCCCTGCTCGGCTTGCTTTTTGCAAGAGGGAGCGCGGAAGTTTGCCGTGGGACCGCCGACGTCGTGAATATATCCCTTGAAATCCTCCATTTCGGTGATTTTTTGCGCTTCTTCTATGACGCTCTCAACGCTTCTTGCGCGCACCTGCCGCCCTTGGTGAAAGGCGATGGCGCAGAAGTTGCAGGCACCAAAGCAGCCTCTGTTGTGGGTAATGGAAAATTTGACCTCGGTAATGGCGGGAACCCCCCCGTCCTTCTCGTACATCGGATGGTAGGCGCGCACATAGGGAAGGGCATAGACCTTGTCAAGCTCCTCTTGGGAAAGAGGGGGCATTGGCGGATTTTGCACCAGCATTTTATCGCCGTAATATTCTAAAAGCGCTTTTCCCTTGACCGCGTCTGTGTTGCGGTATTGCAGGGCAAAGCATTTGGCATAGAGCTCCTTGTTTTCCTTCAAGTCCTCGTAGTCGCAGGTTTCAATCGCTTCAAAGGGAAGGGCATCTCCCTTCTTTGCCAAGAACACCGTTCCTCTGACGTCGCGGATTTTTTTGACGGGAATGCCCTTGTCAAGCAGGTGGGCGATGCGTCGCAAAATATTTTCTCCCATACCGTAGGTGAGAATATCGGCGCGGCTATCCACCAGAACAGATCGACGCACGCGGTCATCCCAATAATCGTAATGGGCGAAGCGGCGCAAGGATGCTTCTAACCCCCCGATGATGATGGGAATATCGCCGTATGCCTCGCGAATGCGGTTGCAGTATACAATAACCGCGCGGTTGGGGCGAAGCCCAGCCTTTCCGCCGGGGGAATAGGCATCGTCTGTTCTCAGCTTTTTGGAAACGGTGTAGTGCGCCACCATTGAGTCAACGTTTCCCCCCGTTACCAAAAAGCCGAGGCGAGGCTTTCCAAAGCGCTTGAAGTCCTCCGCTGAACGGAAATCGGGTTGAGGGAGAATGGCAATGCGAAAGCCCTCTGCCTCTAACACGCGGGAAATAATGGCAGCGCCGAAGGAAGGGTGGTCCACGTAAGCGTCACCCGTCACGTATACAAAATCAACAAAATCCCAGCCGCGCTCTTTCATATCGGCGCGACAGACGGGAAGAAAAGAGGGGGTATCGGTTGCCATAAGCATTCCTTTCTTTTTGGATTTGAGAGGGAGGATAATACAGGGGCTGAGTCAATGACTCAGCCCCACGGCATTTTGTGCCACCAAAGGCGCAAGATGCCGAAATTTTCGCAGAAAATTGCAGGTTGCATTACAATTTCGGTGAAATGCAACGCACGGGAGACGAAAAGAAACCATTTTGTGTTGCTTTTCGGTGCTTCGCGAACAGGGAAGCTGCCCCATACTGTTATGAAAGGGAGAAGGAAGAGAGCAGAACCTCTTTTTGCTCGGAGGAAGCCATATCGCGCAGATTGGCCTTGCCCGTTTCTATTTCCGTATCTCCGATAATCAAGGTGTATGCCGCGCCGATTTTATCGGCGTATTTCATTTGCGCCTTTAAGCTCCTGCCCACCAAATCGCACTCCGCATAAATACCCTCCTGACGCAAGCGGGAAACGATAGAGAGGGCAAAGGTCTGGGCGTTTGCGCCCAAGGACGCAATATAAAGCCTTGGCTTTGCGGGCGAGACGGGAGAAATACCGTGCTGCTGCATCGTCATAATCACACGGGTCAGCCCCATGCCGAAGCCAATGCCCGAAAGCTTGGGGCCGCCCAAGGATTCTACAAGCCCGTCGTATCTGCCGCCGCCGCAAACGGTGCTTTGTGCGCCAATACCGTCAGCCACAAATTCAAAAACGGTGCCCGTGTAATAATCAAGACCTCTGACAATAGAGGAGTCTATTTCATAGGGAATGTTCATCGCTTCCAAGCTCTTGCAGAGCGCGTCAAAATGCGTCTGACAGTCAGAGCACAGAGAGTCTACTGTTCTTGGCGCTTCCTTGGCTATGGCAGCGCACGAGGGCACCTTGCAGTCCAAAAGACGCAAGGGATTTTTTTGAAGTCTTTCCAGGCAGGTCTCGCAAAGGGATGCCTTTTTGTCGGTAAAATAGTCCACGAGCGCCGATTTGTAGGAAGGACGGCAAGCAGGACAGCCGATAGAGTTGATATGAAGCTTTACGTGACCTTCAAGCCCGAGTCTTTTCAGAACGGAATATGCCAGGGAAATAACCGTGGCATCAGCGGCAGGTGTTTCAGCGCCGAACATTTCAACGCCGAACTGGAAAAATTCGCGCGTTCTGCCCGCTTGCGGCTTCTCGTGACGGAAGCAGCTCATAATGTAGTAGTATTTTTGGGGCATAGCATCGCCGTATTTTCCGTTTTCAATCAGAGCGCGAACGGTGCCCGCCGTTCCCTCAGGACGCAGGGAAATACTGCCATCGCCATCCTTGAAGGTATACATTTCCTTTTGCACAACGTCCGTGGTATTGCCAACGCCGCGCACGAAAAGCTCCGTTTGCTCAAACGTGGGCAGGCGGATTTCGCCAAAGCCGCACTTTTCCGCTTCCTCGCGCATAATGCCCTCGATATAACGGAATAAGGGGGTTTCATCGGGAAGGATATCCATAGTTCCTTTGATTTTCTGTATCATATAAACGCCTTTCTTTTAAGGGAGTTCCTTTTTATTTTTTCTCTTGTAAAAGTGCTTCAAATTCTCCTTGGTGAAGCGTGTCCAGCAGATAAAAAAGCCTTTCGTAATTCTTTGTGTATTCCAAAGCCCCAAGCACCGCCTCAAAGCCTGTTGCGGCACGGTAGACGGCAACGGAAGCGTGCTTTGGCGGGCGAAGCCCCTTATGGTTATAGGCGCGGCGGCGAACAGACTCTTCCCACTCCAAAAGAAGAGGGAGCATTCTTTTTGCCCGCTTGGCTTGCGCCTCTGCTGTGACAAAGACGAGGGAAAGAGAATTAAGCTCTCCCGCGTGAGAAATGCCAAGGGCGACAAGCCGCCGCCTGACGTAGAGGGAATACACCGCGTCCCCCAAGTATGAAAGCGCCATCACCGCGGGCAAGGGGGCGGAAGTGGCTCTCTCTTGTTCTTCCTGTTCGTGCATAAAGGCATCTCTTTTCTTTCTGCTATATTTATACACTCCATTATAACCGAAAAAGAGCGTTTTGTCAACGAAAACAAAGCATTTCTTGCAAACTTTCTTGGAAACCTTCCTGTCTTTTCGCCCCAAAACAAAAAACGGGGCTGAGTCAATGACTCAGCCCCACGGCACTTTGTGCCACCAAAGGCGCAAAGTGTCGAAATTTTTGCAGAAAATTTCCAGATTGTTATTCCATTATTTCGATTTCCGCTTCGGCGGCGTTTGTTTTCACGCTTTCAATGCCCAAAAGGCAGCTTTGCTTGGTTGAATAGCCCTGAGAGGCGCAAACGATTTCTCCGTTTTTGGCGCGCAGGTGAAAGCGGAATCTGCCGCCAACGTCCTCAAAAACCTCAAATTTCGGGCAAGGGATTTCTTCCGTTCCCTCAATGTCAACGATGGGCGCGTCGGCATTTGCCTTGACACTCTCAATACCGAGAAGGCAGTTTTGCTTGGTGGTGTAGGTTTCCGAGGTTGCGATGATTTTGCCGTTTTTGGCAAAGAAATTAAACATATATTCGCCGTTTTTCGCGATTTTCACTTCAAAATAGGTCTTCATAAAAAATCCGCTCCTTCGTTTTTTATTTCGGTTATATTATACCGCTTTCCTTGCGGAAAGTCAATTCCTTATGGGAAAACAAGTGTTTCATAACTGTTAATTTTTAGAAAGGGGGATTGACCGAGGGGAAATTTTATTGTATAATACACAATTGGTTATAAAAGAAAAAGTGAGGAAGGGCGCACGGTGCGCCTTTTTCCTGTCGCTTACGCAAAGGAAGGAAACGCTATGCTGAAAAGACTTGCCGCGAGCATAAGAGAATATAAGAAAAAATCTATTCTGACGCCGATTTTGGTGTCGGTTGAGGTGATAATGGAGTGTCTTATCCCCTTTATTATCGCCACACTCGTCACCGAGGTGGAGGGAAAGAGCCACGCGGGGTTTACCTACTGGGTCTTTGAGCGTGTCCTGGGACAGACCCTGCCCGCGGGAAGCTCGCTTCCTGTTATCGTGTTTTATGGGTGCTTACTGGTTGTGATGGCAGGCATCTCTCTTTTGTTCGGTACCTTGGCGGGTATGACGGGAGCGGACGCCTCCTGCGGCTTCGCCAAAAATCTGCGACACGATTTGTTTGCCAAGGTGCAAACCTTCTCCTTCTCCAACGTGGACCGCTTTTCCTCCGCCTCGCTGGTTACCCGCCTGACCACGGACGTTGCCAACGTGCAAATGGCGTATATGATGCTCATTCGCGTGGCGGTTCGTTGCCCCTTTATGCTCATCTTTTCTATGGTAATGGCCTTTGTGATGGGCGGAAAAATGGCTTTGATTTTCGTGGCCGTGGTGCCCTTTTTGGGTGTGGTGCTTTTCTCTATCATCCATAAGGTAATGCCCCTTTTCCGCCGCGTGTTCCGCAAATATGACAGGCTCAACGAGTCTATCGAGGAGAATGTGCGGGGAATGCGCGTGGTAAAATCCTTCGTGCGTGAGGATTATGAAAGAGAAAAGTTTGACGCGGCGGCATCGGATGTGAAAAACGATTTCACCCGCGCTGAGAAAATTCTGGCTCTGAACGGCCCCACGATGCAGCTTTGTCTGAACACCGTCATGATTTTTACCCTGCTGTTTGGCTCTTATCTCATTATTGACACGGCAGGCGTTGCCTTTAACGTGGGCAAGCTTTCCGCCCTTCTGACCTACGGCTTCCAGATTCTGTTCAGTCTGATGATGGTATCCGTGGTTTTTGTCACCATTACGATGTCCTTGGAGTCTGCCCGCCGCATCAGCGAGGTGCTGGTGGAAAAGCCCGCTATCCAAAGCCCCAAGGAGCCCCTCCTTTCTATGAAGGATGGCTCGGTGGTTTTCGAGGGCGTTAGCTTCCGCTATTCCGAAAAGGCGGAGAAAAACGCCTTGGAGAACATCAATCTGCACATACAATCCGGTGAAACCGTGGGCATTTTGGGCGGTACGGGTACCTCCAAAACCACGCTGATACAACTTATCAGCCGCTTGTATGACGCAACGGAAGGAAGAGTTCTGGTGGGGGGAGAGGACGTTCGCTCTTATGACGTAACCTTCTTGCGCGACAGCGTTGCCGTCGTTTTACAGAAAAATCTCTTGTTCTCGGGAACGATAAAGGAAAACCTGCGTTGGGGCAACCCGCTTGCCACGGACGAAGAGCTGATAGAAGCCTGTAAAATGGCAGAGGCGCACGAATTTGTTTCCTCCTTTCCCCAAGGGTACGACACCTACATTGAGCAGGGTGGAAGCAACGTGTCGGGCGGTCAGAAGCAAAGGCTTTGTATCGCCAGGGCGCTTTTGAAGAAGCCGAAAATTCTGATTTTGGACGATTCCACCTCTGCCGTTGACACCAAAACGGACGCTATGATACGTTTTGCCTTAAAGACCTATATGCCCGAAACCACCAAAATCATCATTGCCCAGCGTGTGGCAAGTGTGATGGACGCAGACAAGATTTTGTGGATGGATGGCGGCAAAATCGCTTATATGGGCACCCACGAGGAGCTTTTGGCATCGTCCTCGGAATACCGTGAGATTTATGAATCTCAATGCAAAGTGGATTGAGAAGGGAGGAAAAACCGTGAATAAAAAGCAAACCAAAAAAGGCACGATAGCGCGGCTTCTTAGCCTCCTTTTCGGCTTTTATCCTGTCCTTTTGCCCGTGGTAATCGCCCTTATCATCACCACGGCTGCTGTGGGCGCTATGCCATCTCTGTTTATGAACAGAGTCATTGATTTGATTGACGGGGCGCTGCGAAACGGAACGCCCTACGCCGAGGTGGCTCCTGCCATTATCCAGGTGGTGCTGGTGCTTGTGTGTCTTTATGCCGTATCTCTGACCGCCAGCTTTTTCCAGAACAGATTGATGGCGGTGATTACCCAAGGCTTTCTGTATAAGCTGCGCAAGAAAATGTTTGACGGTATGCAAAGCCTTCCCATTCGTTACTTTGATACCCACAAAAGTGGCGATATTATGTCCTATTACACCAACGACATTGACACCCTGCGACAGATGGTGTCCCAAAGCTTTCCTCAGCTTTTGATTTCTGCCGTCACTCTTTTGACCGTCTTTTCCATTATGGTATATTTCTGTCTTTGGCTTGCCCTTTTGGTGGTGGTGGGCGTGATTCTGATGACCGTCCTTGCCCGCAAGGTGGGTGGCGGAAGCGCCAAATATTTTGTTCGCCAGCAAGCAGCTATCGGTAAAACCGAGGGCTTCGTCCAGGAAATGATGAACGGGCAAAAGGTCGTCAAGGTTTTCTGCCACGAAAAGGAGAGCATTGCGGATTTCGATGCAATCAACGACGCCCTTTATGAGGATTCCCGCCGTGCCCATCGCTACGCCAATATTTTGATGCCCCTGCTAAACAACATCGGCAATATCATTTATGCGTTGGTTGCTATTGTTGGAGGTATACTCTTGGTGACAGGGGCGCGTAACGTCAGCCTTTCGGGCATGGCTATCAGCATCGCTGTTATCGTGCCCTTCCTCAATATGACGAAGCAGTTTTCGGGCAACGTCAGCCAGGTTTCCCAACAGATTAACTCCATCGTCATGGCAATGGCAGGCGCGGGCCGCATTTTCGCTCTTTTGGATGAAAAGCCCGAAACGGACGAGGGATATGTTACCTTAGTCAACGCCAGGGAAGAGAACGGCGTTTTGGTGGAAACGGCGGAAAGAACGGGCATTTACGCCTGGAAGCATCCCCACAGAGAAGAGGGAACGGTGACCTATACCAGATTACAGGGCGATGTGCGTCTGTTTGACGTTGACTTTGGATACACGCCCGAAAAGACCGTTTTGCATAACGTGGACGTTTACGCAAAGCCGGGACAGAAGGTTGCCTTCGTTGGCGCGACGGGCGCGGGAAAGACCACCATTACCAATCTTATCAACCGCTTTTATGACATTGCCGACGGAAAAATCCGCTATGACGGCATCAACATCAACAAAATCAAAAAGGCAGACCTGCGCCGCTCGCTCGGTATTGTGTTGCAGGAAACCAATCTGTTTACGGGAACGGTGCTTGACAATATACGGTACGGGCGCTTGGACGCAACGAGAGAAGAGTGTATTGCCGCTGCCCACCTGGCAGGGGCAGACGATTTTATCACCCGTCTTCCCGAAGGGTATGAAACGGTTTTGCGGCAAAACGGCGCCAATCTTTCCCAAGGGCAAAGACAGCTTATCGCCATTGCCAGAGCCGCTGTTGCCGCACCCCCTGTGATGATTTTGGACGAGGCGACCTCGTCCATTGACACGCGCACCGAGGCCTTGGTGCAAAGGGGTATGGACAATCTGATGAAGGGGCGCACGGTGTTTGTTATCGCCCACCGCCTTTCTACCGTCCGAAACTCCAACGTTATTATGGTGCTTGAAAAGGGGCACATCATTGAGCGAGGCGACCACGAGAGCCTGCTTGCCGAGAAGGGAAAATACTATCAGCTGTATACAGGTGCCTTTGAGCTGGAATGACGAAGAGGCGCAAGCCCCCGCCTTTATGCAAGTGCGGGGGGTTTTACGCAAAAAGCGTAAAAAAAGAAAAAAAGTATTGCAAAAAAACAAAAAATGGTATATACTAAATATAACAGGAATTTTCTGTTGGACGTTGAAGAAAAAAATCGCTTGCTTTTGCGGCAAAGAGAGCCGATGTTGGTGCGAATCGGTGCGCGGGGCGGTGTTTCCGTTTCTGAGTCCTCGGCGATGAGTCGAACCTTGGCGGGGTATAACGCGAGAAAGAGGCTGGCAAGGGCATTTTTGCCAAGCAATATGGGTGGCACCGCGGAGAGATCCGTCCCATAAATACGGGTGCTTTTTTATTTATTTTTACATTTTTACAAAGAAAAGGACGGTCAATTATGTTAGACATTCGTTTCGTCAGAGAAAATCCCGACGCGGTAAAGGAAAATATCAAAAAGAAATTTCAGGACGCAAAGCTTCCCTTGGTGGATGAGGTCATTGCGCTTGACGCTTCCTTTCGCGCCTTGAAGCAAGAGGGGGATGCGCTTCGTGCTAACCGCAACAAGCTCTCCAAGCAGATCGGCGCTCTGATGGGTCAAGGCAAGAAGGAAGAGGCTGAGGCAGTCAAGGCAAAGGTCGCGGCAGACGCTGCCCGTCTTGCCGAGATTGAGGAAAAATGCGAGGAATTAGAGGCAAGCATCAAGAAAATTATGATGACCCTTCCCAACATCATTGACCCGTCTGTTCCCGTGGGCAAGGACGATTCGGAAAACGTAGAGGTTGAGCGCTACGGCGAGCCTGTCGTGCCCGCGTTCGAGGTGCCCTACCACACCGATATTATGGAGCGCTTTGCGGGCATTGATTTGGACGCGGCACGCCGCGTGGCAGGAAACGGCTTTTACTACCTGATGGGCGATATTGCCCGCCTGCATTCCGCTGTCATTTCCTACGCCCGTGACTTTATGATTGGGCGCGGCTTCACCTATTGCATTCCCCCCTTTATGATTCGCGCTGACGTGGTAACGGGCGTTATGTCCTTTGCGGAAATGGACGCGATGATGTACAAAATCGAGGGCGAGGACTTGTATCTCATTGGCACGTCCGAGCATTCTATGATCGGTAAATTTATCGACCAGATCGTTCCTGAGGCTGAGCTTCCTTATACCTTGACCAGCTATTCTCCCTGCTTCCGCAAGGAAAAGGGCGCTCACGGTATTGAGGAAAGAGGCGTTTACCGCATTCACCAGTTTGAAAAGCAGGAAATGATTGTGGTTTGCAAGCCTGAGGAATCTCCGATGTGGTTTGAAAAGCTCTGGCAAAATACCGTGGATCTGTTCCGCTCCTTGGATATTCCTGTTCGCACCCTTGAATGCTGCTCGGGCGACCTGGCGGACTTGAAGGTGAAATCCATTGACGTTGAGGCTTGGTCTCCCCGTCAGAAGAAATATTTTGAGGTGGGCAGCTGCTCCAATCTTGGCGACGCGCAGGCAAGACGGCTTCGCATTCGCGTCAAGGGAGAAACCGGCAACTATCTGGCGCACACGCTGAATAACACCGTGGTAGCGCCCCCCCGTATGCTTATCGCGTTTTTGGAGAATAATCTTTGTGAAGACGGCTCTGTGAAAATTCCTGTCGCCCTTCGTCCTTATATGGGCGGCGCTGAGGTGCTTACACCCAAAAAATAACGCCCGTTTTATCAAAACGGAAAGAAAGGAAGCTTATATGAATATTTGTGTATACGGCGCATCCAGCAATGCTATTGACAGCATTTATTTGAAAGAGGTTGAAAGATTAGGCGAGATTATCGCCGAAAGAGGTCACGGCTTGGTTTTCGGCGGCGGTGCCAACGGCTGCATGGGCGCTTCTGCCCGTGGCGCGAAGAGAAAAGGCGGCAAGATTATCGGTATCGCGCCCACGTTTTTCAACGTGGATGGCGTGCTTTTCCCTGATTGCACAGAATTTATCCCCACCGAAACGATGCGTGAGCGCAAGGGGTATTTGGACGGAAAGTCCGATGGCTTTGTCATTGCCCCCGGCGGTATTGGCACCTTTGACGAGTTCTTTGAAATTCTGACCTTGAAGCAGCTTGGCAGACACAACAAGCCCATCGTTATTTTTAACGTGGCAGGCTATTATGACAGCCTTTTGCAGATGCTTGATGAGTCGGTAGAAAAGGGCTTTGTCAAGGAAGGGGCTCTGACGCTCTATACCATTTTAACGGATGCCGAAGAGGTCGTGCGCTATATTGAGGAATACGACGCGCCCCAAGGGGATATTTCAGATTACAAAAAGTTCTGATGTGTCCTCATATTTGCAAAATTTCAAAAGCCTTTGTAAAGGCAAAAAATACGAGAGCGTTGGTGCTTCTCGTATTTTTCTTTTTGCAAATTTTTCGCCTCTGCCTGACGGATGCCCGGCAAAAGCAGATTTTTCAAAAAATGCCATAAATCACAAAAAACTCTTTACTTTACTTTTGTTATCTGCTATAATTAGAATGCAGATAAGTTAGCGTGTCAATTATGTAATTTATCAAGAGTAAATAAGAAAAATGTGAGTTGGGCGCAGACGGACTTGATATTCATTTTTAAGCGTCTTTTCGCACCGTCCCCTTTATAGGGTGCACTTGCGAAGCAAAGCCGTCCGAAGCACAAAAAGAAAGGATGGGTTGTAAATATGTCTATCAGTCATAACTGTCCCTGCACCCATGCGTGTCCGCTGCAACGCGCGATGGAAATGATAGGGGGAAAATGGAAGCTCGCTATCTTGTGTTCCTTGAGTGTGGACGGAACTGTTCGCTACAATGAGCTTTTACGCAAAATCAAGGGCATCTCCAACACAATGCTTGCCAGATCCTTGCAGGAGCTTGAGGGGGACGGGCTTGTTCGCCGCTCGGAATATTTAGAGGTTCCCATTCGCGTGGAATATGAGGTCACCGATAAGGCAAAGGAGCTTACGCCTATTCTCGTTCAGCTCGCACAGTGGGCGGTAAAAAACCAAGCGCCGACAAACGAATAAATTTTCCTATCCAATCAGCTGCGAAAAGAGAGGACAAAGACGAAAAAATCGCTTTGGCGGCAAGCGTCGGAAGTGAAAGATTTTCGTAAAAAGCCTTTACATAAAAAAGGAATTGTGGTATAATATTATAATAACGAAACGTGGCGCAAAAAGCAAAAAAACAAAAAGAGAAGAAAGAAGAGAGTATGGTACAGCTGCCAAGCAAGGACCAAAAGGAAGCCATCGAGGCGGTTCTTTTGCACAACAATAAAAAAAGAGAAGAGGGGAAATGCCCTCTTGCCTTTATCGTGACCTTTGGCTGTCAGCAAAACGAGGCGGACAGCGAGAAAATGCGCGGACTTTGCGACGCGATGGGATATGGCAGAGCCAAAACGCCCGAGGAAAGCGATTTGATTTTGGTCAACACCTGTGCCATCCGTCAGCATGCGGAATTGAAGGCGCTATCCACCATTGGTCGCTATAAGCATATCAAAACGAAAAACCCCTCTCTGATTATCGGTGTTTGCGGTTGTATGACGGCAGAAGAGCATCGGGTTGACGAATTAAAGCACCGCTATCCTTATGTGGATTTCACCACCCCGCCATCCGCTATTGGCCGTATTCCCGCGCTTCTTGACGCTGTTCTGCGTTGCAGGCACCGCTATTTTCTGCTGAATGAGCAGAGCGATGCCTTGGAAGGCTTGCCGATTGCCCGAACCGTACCCCACAGAGCGTGGGTGAGCATTATGTACGGATGCAATAATTTTTGCTCCTACTGCATTGTGCCGTACGTCAGAGGCAGAGAGAGAAGCCGCGCGCGCGCTTCCATCGTAAATGAGGTGAAGGCGCTGCTTGCCGGCGGCGCGAAGGAAATTACCTTGCTTGGACAAAACGTCAACTCCTATAAAAGCGACGTTGATTTTCCCACGCTTCTTGAAGAGCTTGACGGGCTTGAGGGCGAATTTATTTTGCGCTTTATGACCAGTCATCCCAAGGACGTTTCCTCTCGCTTGATTGAGGTTGTTGCCAAGGGCAAGCACATCGAGCCGCATTTTCACCTGCCCTTGCAGTCGGGCAGTGACCGCATATTGAAGGAAATGAACCGCCATTACGACAAAAAGCGGTATTTATCGGTGGCATCTGCTTTGAAGCAAGCCAAGCCTGATATTGTCTTAACCAGCGACATTATTGTCGGTTTCCCCGGTGAAACGGAAGAGGATTTTGAGGAAACCCTTTCTGTTGTACGGCAGGTGGAGTTTGACAGCGTCTTTTCCTTTATCTATTCTCCGAGAAAGGGAACGCCTGCTGCTAAAATGGAAGAGCAGGTGCCGCCCCACATTCAAAGCGAGCGCTTCGCGCGCCTTGTTGCCCTGCAAAACGACATCGGCAAAGAAAAAAATATGCTCTATGAGGGAAGAGCTGTGCGCGTGCTTGTAGACTGTCTGTCCAAAAACGACCCTGAAATATACAGCGGCAGGACGGACGGGGGCAAGCTCGTTCACCTCAGGGCAACGCGCGATGACATCGGGCAGTTTGTGACGGTACATATTGAAAGAGCCGCCACCTTTGAGCTTTTCGGCTCCATTGTGAAATAAATGTAAAGGTAAGTTTACAAACAGAATAAAGGCAAAAAAAGACGACACAATAAAAACAAAACGACAGAAAGTGTGGAAATTCAATGAAAACAGTTGCAGAATGCGCCAAGCTCCTTGGCGAAGCCATCGCCAATGACGAGGCTGTAAAGGCGTTTAACGCCGCCAAAAAAGCGTTTGAAGAGGATGCCGATTTGCAGTCCGCTATCCGTGAATATAACGTGCAAAGAATGCTTTTGGGACAGGAGTTTGCCAAGGATGCTGACTCCCAGAGCCAAGAGCTTATCGCCACCTTGCAAACGAGAATTGATGAGCTTTATCTGACGGTTACCGAATCGAGCAGCTATATTCTGTATAACCAGACCCAAGAGGGCGTTTCCGCCTTGATGCAGCAGGTGAACTCCGACATCAATTTTTATGCCTTTGGAGAGCGCCCCTGCACACACGACTGCTCGACCTGCTCCTCGGGCTGCGCTTCCAAACAATAAACAATCATAAGGGTAAGGTAAGGACCGATGAATGACGTAATTCAAAGGAGAAAGGACCTGCTTTCTCCTTCTCCCATGATGGCGCAGTATTTTGTCATCAAGGAAACATACGAGGATTTTATCCTGATGTATCGCCTGGGGGATTTTTTTGAGTGCTTTTTTGAGGACGCGCTTATAGCATCCCAGGTATTGGAGCTGACCCTGACAAGCCGGGATTGCGGAGAAGGCAAGCGGGCTGCTATGTGCGGCGTTCCCTTTCATAAGGCAGATCTTTACATAGGAAAATTGGTGGAGAAGGGGTACAAGGTTGCGGTTTGCGAGCAGACGGAAAATCCCGCCGAGGCAAAGGGCTTGGTACGGCGCGAGGTTGTCCGCGTGGTAACGCCCGGTACTGTCACCGATGGCAGCCTTCTCAACGATAAGAGCAACAACTTTCTTGCCGCTCTTTGTTATACGCCCTCGTCCGTCGGCGTTGCCTTTGCGGATATTTCCACAGGGCAGATTTTTGTCACGGAGCTTTCGGGAGCGGACATCGCGGCGCGCTTGAAAACGGAGCTGTTCACCTATTGCCCCAGTGAAATTTTATTAAACATACCCGCCTCGAAAACAGGGGAGACGGGGCTTTTTGCCAAGGAATTTTGCCACTCTGTTTTAACGGACAAGCGGGAAGAGCTGTTTGACGAAAAGCAGGCAAGGGCATTGGTTTCGGAGCATCTTGGACACAAGGCGGACGACCTTACCGAGAAAGCATCCCTTTCGGCGGTGGGCGCGCTTTTGGCATATATCCGCGAAACGCAGAAATGCGCTCCTTCCTTTGTCAGCGCCCTTTCCGTATACAGCGGCGAGCAGTATATGGAATTGGATTACAACACCCGTCGTAATCTCGAATTGGTGGAAACGATGCGTAACAAGGACAAGAAGGGCTCGTTGCTTTGGGTTTTGGACCAAACCAAAACGCCTATGGGCGCAAGAACCCTGCGTTCTTGGGTGTTAAAGCCCTTGCTTTCCGTTTCCGCTATTTTGACAAGAGAAGAAGCGGTCAATGCCTTTGCCGCTCGCTTTATTGCCAGAGAAGAGGTCCGTTCTGTTCTAACAGGCGTGATGGATATTGAGCGTCTGACCGCAAAGGTGGTTTACGGAACGGCAACGGCAAAGGACCTGCGCGCTATTGCCCAAAGCATTGCGCCCCTGCCTGCCTTAAAGGCTGCCCTTTCCTCTCTTGACGGGGCAAAAATGCAGGGCTTTGCCAAGGATTTGGATACATTAGAGGATATCTATACCTTAATTGACACATCCATTGAGGAAAATCCCCCCTTCACGGTCCGTGAGGGCGGTATGATACGCAAGGGATATAACGAGGATGTGGACTATCTGCGCGCTATTTTCAGCAACGCTTCGGGCTGGAAGGATGAAATAGAGGCGCGAGAGAAGGAAGCCAGCGGTATCAAGACCTTGAAGGTCGGCTATAACCAGGTGTTTGGCTATTACATAGAGGTATCAAAGCTCGCCGCTTCTCAGGTGCCTGACCGTTATATTCGCAAGCAGACCCTGACCAACTGTGAGAGGTATATTACCCAAGAGTTAAAGGAAATGGAGTCCACCATTCTTGGCGCGCAGGACAAGCTTTGCGCCTTGGAGTTTTCCTTGTTCAACGAGATTCGCGAGAGGGTCGCCTCTGCCGCGGCAAGAATACAGAAAACGGCTGCCGCCGTGGCGGAAATAGACGTATATGCCTCTCTTGCCGAGGTTGCGGTGCAAAATCATTATGTCTGTCCTACGGTTACCCAAGAGGGCAGCATCGTGATTAAGGATGGCAGACACCCCGTTGTGGAAAAGTTTGTCAAGGACAGTTATTTTGTTCCAAACGACACCCTGCTTGACGGGAAGGAAAACCGTCTGATGCTGATTACAGGACCGAATATGGCAGGTAAATCCACTTATATGCGCCAAGTGGCTCTGATTGTGATTTTGGCGCAAATCGGTTCCTTTGTTCCTGCCGCTTCGGCATCTCTTGGGATTGTGGACAAGGTGTTCACCCGTGTTGGCGCGTCGGACGATTTGGCATCGGGTCAGTCCACCTTTATGCTTGAAATGACCGAGGTTGCGCACATTCTGCAAAACGCCACCTCGCGCTCCTTAATCGTTTATGACGAGATAGGCAGAGGAACCTCTACCTATGACGGTATGTCCATCGCCCGTGCGGTGGCGGAATATACGCTGAGCAAAAAAATAGGTGCGAAGGCGCTCTTTGCCACCCATTACCACGAATTGACGGTAATGGAAAACGAGCTTGAGGGCGTTGTCAATTATAACATCGCCGCCAAGAAAAAGGCAGACGGTATTGTGTTCTTGCGTAAAATTGTCCGTGGCGGTACAGACGACAGCTACGGCATTGAGGTGGCAAAGCTTGCGGGCGTTCCGCAAGAGGTCATCACCCGCGCTAAAAAAATTTTGCAATCCGTTGAAGAGGGAAAGCAAGCCCCCGTCCTGCTTTCCTCAAAAACCCCCGTGGCGCAAGAGGAAGACCTTTTGTCCATCTTGGAAAGCACGGAAGCCGAGGCGGTAGCCGCCAAATTAAGAGAGACGGACGTAAACGTCTTAACGCCCATTGAGGCGATGAATTTGCTGTATGAATTAAAGAAAATGCTAAACGGGTAAACGTTTGTTTACATTATTGCACGAAGGGAGAGAGTCGGTATGGCAAAAATCAATCAGTTGAGCTTTGAGGTTGCCAATTTAATTGCGGCGGGCGAGGTTGTGGACAGACCCTCTTCCGTTGCCAAGGAGCTGCTTGAAAACGCCATTGACGCGGGGGCAACACAGATAACGCTTGAAATTAAAAACGGCGGTGTTTCGCTCATTCGCGTGGCGGATAACGGTTGTGGCATTGAAAAAGAAGATTTGCCTGTTGCCATACGGCGTCACGCCACGAGCAAAATCAGCAATTCCGAGGATTTGGAAGCCATTGTGACGCTCGGCTTCCGCGGAGAAGCCTTGGCAGCCATCGCGGCGGTCTCCCGTTTGAGAATTATCACCAAGGTCTCATCCGCTGAGGTTGGTTATATGTTAAGCGCCAATGCGGGAACGGTGGAAGAGGTCACAGAGGTGGGGTGTGCCAACGGCACAACGGTGACAGTTGAGAATTTGTTTGACAACGTACCTGCCCGCCGAAAATTTTTGAAAAAGGATGCGACGGAAACCCAAGCGGTTGCCGCCTTGGCAGAGAGAATTGCCCTTTCCCGTCCCGATATTGCCTTTTCGTTTATAGCAGACGGGCGCACCCGCTTTTCCACGGCGGGAGACGGCGACCTTTTACATACGCTTTACGCCCTGTACGGCAGAGAGTTTGCCTCTCGCCTTATCAAAGCAGAGGCGACGGTTGGCGCGGTAACGGTTTGGGGCTATACGGGACTTCCCGATAACGCCAGAAGCAGCCGCTCTTACCAGCACGTTTTTGTCAACGGCAGGTACGTTCACAGCAAAACGGCGGCAGCCGCCATTGAACGCGCCTATACCTCTTATATGGCGCCTGAAAAATTCCCCGTTTGCGCCTTGTTTATCACCGTTTTGCCAAACGCGGTGGACGTCAACGTTCATCCTGCCAAATTAGAGGTAAAGTTTTCTGACGAAAGAACCGTGTTTGAAGCGGTGTATTACGCCCTGCGTAACGCCTTGACCGAGTCTACCCAGCGCCCTACCTTAACGCTTTCCAAGCAGGCTGAAAGAGACCGCTTGACCAAGCGGTTTGCCGAGGGGGACAAGGGAGAGCAGGTTCGCCTTGACACCGCTCCTTCTTCCGCTTCCTTGTACGCGCCGCAGGGGGAGAAGACAACCTCTGTTTACACAGGCGCTACGTCTACCCATTCAAGCAAGGAAGCGACGGCTCGCGCGCCTGTTGCAAATCCTGCCTTAACGCCCAAGGAGTCCTTGACCGTGTTAGAACGGACAGCCGGTGTTCTGCAAACGCCAAGCGGCTACCGTCCAAGCGCGGCGCAGAACGAGATAGCGGCAAAGGAAGCGCCCGTGGGCGAAAAAACAGGAGCAAGTGAGCCAATCAGCGCCGAGGAGCAAGCTCCCTCTTTGCCTCCTTATCGCTTGGCGGGGCAGCTGTTTGACTGCTATATTTTGGTGGAGCTGGAAGGCGGCACCTCACTCATTATTGACCAGCACGCCGCTCACGAGCGTATTCTTTTTGAAGAATTGAAGCGCAAAAGACAGAAGGACAAGGGCATTGCCGAGCAAGAGCTTCTCATTCCTCTTTCCTTGGCGCTGTCGCCCGAGGAGCTGGCAACGGCAAAGGAGTATCAAGCGGAATTTGCGCATCTGGGCTTTTCCTGTCGCTTTATGGAAGGAAGAGCGGTCCTGACGGGTATTCCCGTTGACGTGAAGCCCTCGGATGCAGAGGGGCTGTTTGTTTCTATGTGCTTCTCATTGCAGGAGTCTTCTGCTGACCCCTCTCTTTCGGAAGAGATGCGGCGGGAGAAAATGCTATACCAGATTGCTTGCAAGGCGGCTATCAAGGGCGGCAGAAAATACGATGAAAGCCATTTGAAATGGCTGGTTGAGGCGGTTTTGGCTATGCCCGATATTACCGTTTGCCCTCACGGGCGCCCGATTGCCTTTGTACTGACCAAGAAGGAAATAGATCGTCGGTTTGAAAGGCTGAAATAAAGAATTTCTGAAAAGGAACGCGTATAAGAATGTTTGAATTGCTAAAACAAGAGGGAAAAGCCCGCCGCGGGCGCTTTCATACGGTGCACGGCGTCATTGAAACCCCTGTATTTATGAACGTGGGCACGAGCGCCGCTATTAAGGGCGGTGTGTCTACTGAGGATCTCGAAGAGATTGGCTGCCAGGTGGAGCTTTCCAACACCTATCATTTACACATTCGCCCGGGTGATGAGTTGATTTACCGTATGGGCGGGCTTCACCGCTTTTTCAGCTGGGAAAAGCCCATTCTGACCGATAGCGGCGGATTTCAGGTGTTTTCCTTGGCGTCCTTGCGCAAAATCACGGAAGAGGGCGTGCATTTCAGCTCCCATATGGACGGGAAAAGAATTTTTATGGGTCCTGAGGAGTCTATGCGCATTCAATCCCATTTGGCGTCCACCATTGCGATGGCATTTGACGAGTGCGTTGAAAATCCTGCCACCTATGAATACGCCAAAAATTCTCACGAGAGAACCATTCGCTGGTTGAAGCGCTCCAAGGCGGAGCTTTCAAGATTAAATTCTCTTCCTGATACCATCAACCCCCATCAAATGCTCTTTGGCATCAACCAAGGCTCCACCTACGAGGATTTGCGGGTGGAGAATATGTGTCGTATTGCCGAAGAGGATTTGGACGGATATGCCATTGGCGGTCTTGCGGTGGGAGAAGAGGCAGAGGTGATGTATCACATCATTGAAACGGTAGAGCCTCATATGCCCAAGAACAAGCCGCGATATCTAATGGGCGTTGGCACGCCGCAAAACATTTTAGAGGCTGTGCATCGGGGCGTTGACTTTTTCGACTGCGTGATGCCCTCGCGCAACGCGCGCCACGGCACCATTTTCACCTGGCACGGCAAGGTCAACCTGAACAACGAAAAGTATTTTGCCGACCCCCGCCCCATTGACGTCAACTGTAAATGTCCCGCCTGCCGCCGTTACAGCCGCTCCTACATTCGTCATTTGTTAAAGGCGAGAGAAGCGCTCGGTATGCGGCTTTGCGTTTTACATAATCTTTATTTTTATAATGAATTGATGCAAAAAATCCGCGATGCTCTGGATGCGGGCTGCTTTGAAGCCTTCTACCGCGCGAACGTAAATTTGCTTGCCTCTCGCAGTCAGGATTGAGGTATGCTTTCTTCTTCCTTGGAAATAATAATAAAAAAAGCGAAGGAGAAGTGAAGATGAATAAGCAAGAGACTGTTCGACTGCTGCGGGAATGCAACGCGGGTATCAAAATGGGGATTTCGTCCTTGAACGATACCATACCTCATATCAAAAATACCAAATTTGCCGATGCCTTGGTCGAGGGCAGACGTGAGCACGAGAAATTGGAGTCTGAAACACAGGCGTTGCTCCAAAAGTATCACGACCCCGACAAGGGACCGAGTCCATTCGTCAAGGCGATGGCAAAAATGAAAACGGATATGCGTTTTTTTCTCAAAGAGCAAGACACAGTAGCGGCAGATTTGATGACGGACGGATGCCATATGGGTATCAAATCTCTTTCCCGTTATTTGAACCAATATCCCAACGCCGAAGAGGGCGTGCGGGATTTGACAGGAAGGCTCATTGCCGTTGAGGAAAAAATGGTAAGGGACATCCGCCCCTACCTGTAAAGAAAAGAGCCTTTTCGGCACAAAATGAAGCGGGCTGTCCCTAAAAAAGACAGCCCGATAAAAAAGCAATTTGTGAAGGGAGCCCTATGAGAATTCCAAAGAATAAAACCCAAGAAATCAAAGAAACCGCCAAGCGCTTTCTCTTGGTAGCGGACGCGATGGACGGCGATATTGTATTACATAAAGAGGGAAGGACCTTGCTTTCCTTGTCTATAACGGAAGAGGGCTTTTTGACGGTAAAGGCACAGTATTCCCAAGGGGAAACGCTGACGCTTTATGCCGAAAACGCCCGTGGGCACGAGGTTATTCTCACACAGGGCTACGCAAGGCTGGGGCTCTATATAGACGGCGTTTTAATGGACGAGGATTTCTTTTTCGGGGAGCTTGATTTTTCGGAAAGCCTGATAGAAGCGGGAACCTTTATGCATTTTGAAGCAGGCTTTGAATACCATTCTGCCCTTGAAAGCACGCCTATTGAAAATGTCATCGAAAATCCCGACGGATTTCGTCCCGTGGGAAGAGAAATGGGTATTCTTTCCGCGCGCGGCGCGGTGCTTTTTGAGCGCTTGCATATTTTTTACTTGGATAACCGTCGGCAAGGACAAGCCAAAGCCGGCAAGGGCGGGCATCGCGCGCAAGCCATTTATACCGAAACGGGAAAATTGTTTGGAACGGCGCCGATGGCAGTCGCCATTGATGACAAAAAGGAATATAGCGTGCTTGACGCCGCTTGCTTTTATCAGGAGGGCAGAGCATATCTCTATTATCTGATGCAAAGGGAAGAGGGAAGGGTTTGCCGTGTCGCCGTTTCAGAGGACGGCTTTTCCTTTCAGAAAACCGAGCTGGATATAGACATTCCCGCCTTTTCTCCCGACAGGGTGACTTCCTTGCAGATGTGGAAGGATGAAAGCGGGGTGTACCTTGTTTTTGCGGAGAATGGGGTGCTTTATGCCGCCAAGAGCCTTGATTTGCTTCATTTTGAGAAGCCGTTTGCTCTGGAAGGTGTGAAGGGAGCATCCGAATTTTCCCTTTTTGCTTATGAAGGAAAGGCCTATCTTCTGGCTCTTTCCCAAGAAGAGACGCTTCTTTATACGGCAAAGGGCGCCTTGCCGCAATGGAAGCCTTCCTCTGCCGTTGCCCAAGCGCTTCCCTTGCGCCATGCAAGAGGAATTACTTATAACGGCGCGTTTTGGTTGATAGGAGAAAAGAATGGGGCGCTGTTTGCTCGTCCCGCCACCCTTTCAGAAAACAAGATAACTGTATAAAATTTCACAAAAAAAGCTCTGCTTTCGCTTTGCGGCAATATAAGCAGCGCTTTTTCTTTTTTTTGTTTTATTTAGCGTAGTATACCAAGGCGCCCGAGAGGGGCTTTAAGACGGATAAGGTCGCCATCAGCTCAGAGGCAGGGGTGTTTTCTTTGGTGATGGCACTGGCAAGCGTTGCGAGCAGGTCGCTTTGCGCGGGAACGTAAAAGAAATCGTAAAAGGACACGTCGTCCTCAAAATCATAGGTAGCGATATATGCCTTGTATTCGTCCAATCGCATAATATCGTCTATCAAGCCCGCTTCCAACGCCTGCCTTGCGGTGAAGGTTCTGCCGTCCGCGATGGGAAGCAGGTCCTCTCGCATCAAGGACGGTCTGCCTTGCAGGACCACCTGTAAAAAGACCTCGTAATACTCGGCAATCTGAGATTGGTAGATTGCCTTTTGCTCGTTTGTCATAGGGGAAAAGTAGCTGCCCATTGCCTTGTTTGCGCCGCTTGTGATTTCTTCGACGCCTACCCCCAGCTTTTCACAGAGTCCCGCAATATTGATATGCGCGCCGTAGGTGACGCCGATAGAGCCCGTGGTGGACATAGGGTTGGCGACAATATCATCCGCTGTCATAGCCAGATAGTAGCCGCCGCTGCAAGCGTATTCCGCAAAATAGGCGTAGATGGGGCGCCCTGTCTCTTCCTTGTAAAGAAGAAGCTCCTCATAGACCTCGTTTGTGGCGTAAAGCTCGCCGCCCGGGGTGTTGAAATACAAAAGAATGCCACAGTTGTTCGGGTCATTTTTCATCTCGTATATGGAAGAGAGAATGTAATTCTGATTGTAGACGGCGTCTTCCGTATACAAAAGACCCGTGGTGGATTGAGAGGAGATGGTTCCTTCAATATGAAGCACCCCGACATAATCGTCGTTTGGCGTGTTGAAGCTATCTTCTGTGCCGGAGAAAATAAAAACGACAATGCCTATTAGTATGGCGATAAAGATAATGGCGCAGACAACGCCGAGAATAACGAAGGGCAAAATGTTTCTTCTTCTCGGGGGCGGGGCGTAATAAGGGGTTGCGTTATTCATTTTGTTCCATCCTTTTCGTAGACTTATTTTGCCTTTTCATTTTATTCATCGGTTTTGAAAAAATGAAGGACTGAAAGACAGTATTTTTTACCAATCCGCTTTTTGCATAAGGCGAGGTGGTTTTTGCCAATACTTTTTATGCTTCCAAGAAAGGAAAAAGTATGGCGATTTATCACAATAAGGTAGAAATTTGCGGGGTAAACACATCCCATCTTCCCATTTTGAGCGATGAGGAAAAGCGCGTGCTTTTGCTTCGGGCGCAAGGTGGAGATAAGACGGCAAGAGATGAGCTGATATTTGGCAATCTTCGCTTGGTTTTGAGCATCATTCAACGCTTTACGGGGCGAAGAGAAAATATAGACGACCTGTTTCAGGTAGGGTGCATTGGACTGATGAAGGCAATCGACCATTTTAACACCGAGCTTGACGTAAAATTTTCGACGTACGCCGTGCCGATGATTATTGGAGAGGTCAGACGGTATTTAAGAGATAACAACGCCATTCGCGTATCCCGTTCTGTCAGAGATTTGGCTTATCGCGCCCTGCAAGTTAAGGACACCTTAACCAAGAAGGGCGGAAAGGAACCGACCTTAGAGGAAATTGCCAAGGAATTGCAGGAAGAAAAGAGGGCAGTCGCGCGGGCGCTTGAGGCGATTGTCGAGCCCGTTTCCCTCTATGAATCGGTATACAACGACGGAGATGACTCTGTTTACGTGATAGACCAACTCAAGGACGAGGAGCACTCGGACGAGGCTTGGATTGAGGACATCGCTTTAAGAGATGCCTTGGGCAAGCTTGGCAAGCGGGAACGGCACATCATAGAAATGCGCTTTTACCGTGGCAGAACCCAGATGGAAATTGCCGAAGAAATAGGCATATCCCAAGCCCAGGTTTCAAGACTTGAAAAAGCGGCGATTGATAAAATCAGACGGTTTTTTTGAAGCGTAGGTAAGAGAGAATAAAACAAGTTCGTATCATTCTCTCTTGCCTAAGGAGTCTTCGGTCTTAAAACAGACCGAAGGACTCTTGATAAATTGTGACCAGATAGTCTTCCTTCAAGAGATGACGCTCAAAGGTGTGCGACAGGGTGTCTATATAGCGCAAGCGGTCAAGCCCTTGCCCGACACACTTGATATAGGCTTCCTTAGAGGTCCATATTTCAAAAAAGCGCAATCGCTGTACGGGCGAGAAGCTCCCGTCCCAGTCGGCGTCCTTCGGCTCGTGCCCGAAAATATAGAGGCACTCATCAGGCGTAAAAAATTTTTTGGCAAGGCGAGGGGGCATATCCCGCAACTGCTCAACGTCAATGCCAATGGGAGATTTGGAAATGGCGCAAACCACCAAGTCCTCGCAATGACTCAAATTGAAATACAGAGGATTGCCTTCCAAATAGGGCTTGCCATTCTCTTCATAGCAAAAGCGCACGTCCTCTGGAGCACATTTTAATTCTCTGGCTAATAGGTCACGCGCCAGCTTATCTCCCACCACGGTGCGCAGCTTGTCCTTTTTTTGCCGTATACGCATAACCCGCGCCTTCTTGTTTTCGTCAAGCATCGCAAAGGCAGCCTCATATTCTTCGGCAGAGAAGGTGCGGACGTCAGCAGTGTACCAAACCATAATGCCTCCTTTATAACGCAAAAAATAAACACCTACTATATCATTGTCATTATAGCAGAAAAAAGTCGCTTTGTAAAGACTTTTTTGATGAAATCTCTAAAAAAAAGAAGAAAATTGAAAATTATTGTGCAAAATGCACAAAATCGGAGCAAAAAAAAGAAGCCCTGCGGTCAGCGTGCTCTTCTTAGAGGGAAACACGTTAAAGCCGCAGGGCTTCTTCTATAAAGGGATTACTTTTTCTCTTTTGAGAGGAAGCCAATAGCGTACGTGGCGCCAATGATAATGCCGATAATCATAAAAACGCCAAGCATACCAATGCCCATATAAGAGAGATTGTTAACGAAGTTCATCGGATTAAATTCTAACATTTTCACATACCCCCGTAAATCAACCGAAGAAATTGAGTATCAGTGCCCCTGCGATAACCGAGGCAATTTGACCTGACACGTTTACGCCAATGGAGTGCATCAAGAGGAAGTTCTGATTGTCCTCTGCCAAGCCCATCTTGTGAACGATACGCCCGGACATAGGGAAGGCAGAAATGCCTGCCGCGCCAATCATCGGGTTGATGGGGGCTTTTCCCAAAAGCTTCATAATCAGGTTATAGAGCTTGGCAAAGAGAACACCGCCCGCGGTATCCACGATGAAGGCGATAAGACCAAGACCCATAATCAAGAGGGTGTTTACGTTCAAGAACTGCTCTGCCGTCATATTGAAGGCGATGGTGATACCAAGGAAGATGGTGATAAGGTTGGCAAGCACCTTTTGGGCGGTTTCGGAAATGGAATCCAAAACGCCGCACTCACGAATGAGGTTACCGAACATCAAGAAGCCGATAAGAGAGCCGGCACCGGGAGCGAAGATACAAGCCACGATAGAAATAATAATGGGGAAGAGAATTTTGGTGGTCTTGGAAACGCTGGCGGGCTTATAAGCCATACGAATCATACGCTCCTTCTTGGTGGTAAGAAGCTTGATAACGGGGGGCTGAATGATGGGCACCAGAGCCATATAGGAGTATGCCGCAACGGTGATAGCGCCAACGTACTTGGAGCCAAGGGTATTGGCAACTACGATAGAGGTAGGACCGTCAGCCGCGCCGATGATGGCAATAGAGGCAAAATCTCTGAAATCGGGGAAGAAGATGGATGCCATACAAAGCGTAAAGAAAATACCGAACTGGGCAGCCGCGCCGAACAGCATCAGCTTGGGATTGGTGAGCAACGGGCCAAAGTCAATCATAGCACCGATGCCGATAAACAGAATCAAGGGGAAAAGCTCGTTGGCGATACCTGCGTTGTAAAGCTCCTGCAAGGGCTCCGCGATACCGTGTATCTCCAATACCTGCCCCATCTCGTCGAACACGACGACCCCGGGGAAGTTCATCAAAATGGCGCCAAAGCCGATGGGTAAAAGGAGTGTGGGCTCCATTTACTTTTTGATGGCGAGGTAAATGAGTACAGCGCCAATCAGCCACATAATAAACATTTTCCAGTTTCCGTTCTCACCGAATGCCAGAATGGTAGAGAACAGCTTTTGCAATTCTTGCATGATGTGTCCCTTTCCTTATACGATTGTTTTTTGGGAATATTCGTAGAAAGTATTATAGCATAAAATATGGAAAAAAGCAACCCTTTTTTGGAAAGAAGAAAAGAAAAGAAAGAAGAAGGGGCTGTCTCATTGAGACAGCCCCTTCTGTCAAAACAGGTTAAAAAGATTAAAGGACAAAACCAAAGCGGCAAAAACGATAGAAACGGTGGAAAGCAATTTAATCAAAATGTTGATAGAGGGACCCGCGGTGTCCTTGAAGGGGTCACCCACCGTGTCGCCAACAACCGCTGCCTTGTGGCAATCGCTGCCCTTTCCGCCGTGGCTTCCGCCCTCAATATACTTCTTGGCGTTATCCCAAGCGCCGCCCGCATTCGACATATAAATCGCAATGAGGAAGCCCGTGACCGTTGCGCCTGCCAGCATACCGACAACACCGTTAGGCCCAAGCAGAAGCCCCGTTGCAATGGGAGCGAGAATGGTGATGACGGTGGGCAAAATCATTTCCTTCAAGCTTGCCTTGGTGCAAAGGTCAACGCAGGTAGCGTAATCAGCGTCCGCCTTGCCTTCCATCAGTCCTGTGATTTCGCGGAATTGCCGTCTGACCTCACGGACAATGCTTTTCGCGGCGTTGCCAACCGAGTTCATCGTTAAAGCGGCGAAGATAAAGGGAAGACATCCGCCAATAAACAGACCAACCAGAACAGCGGGGTTTTCCAAGGAAGGATTTAACTCAAAAGAGGGGTTTAAGGTTTTGATTTTATCGATATAGGAAACCATCAGTGCCAAGGCAGTCAAAGCCGCAGATCCTGAGGCAAAGCCCTTGCCCGTTGCGGCGGTGGTGTTGCCCAAGGCGTCAAGCGCGTCCGTTCTTTGTCTGACCTCGGGCTCAAGACCTGCCATTTCGGCAATGCCGCCTGCGTTGTCGGCAATAGGACCGTATGCGTCGGTTGCTAAGGTAATTCCCAAGGTGGAAAGCATACCGACAGCGGCAAGAGCGATGCCATAAAGCCCAATCATCGGAGAAGCAATCGTGCCGCCTGCCACAAAGAAGGCAATCAGAATAGCGGCTGAAACGACAAGAATGGGAGCAATGGTGGAAAGCATACCAAGGCTGACACCGCCAATGATGATGGTGGCTGAGCCTGTTTCGGCGTTTTCAGCCAAATTCTTGGTGGGTCGGTAGGACTCCGAGGTGAAATACTCGGTGAAAAAGCCAATCAGAACGCCCGCAACAAGCCCCGCAAGAACGGCAAAGTAAAGACCGATATGTTCCTTGCCCAGAATAAAGAATATTAAGAGGAAGGAAACGACGGCAATCAAAACAGCCGAAAGGTTTGTGCCGCGGCGAAGCGCCGATAGCAGCTGCTTTTGCGAGGCGCCCTCTTTCGTGCGTACGAAAAAGGAGCCGACAATGGAAGAGAGAATACCAACCGCTGCCAAAAGCATCGGCACAGCCATTGCTTGCAGGGAGATCCCTTGCAACGCGGCAACGCCAAGAGAGGAAGCGGAAACGATAGCACCCACATACGATTCATACAAATCGGCGCCCATACCTGCCACGTCGCCCACGTTGTCACCGACGTTATCCGCGATAACAGCAGGGTTGCGGGGGTCGTCCTCAGGAATGCCCGCTTCTACCTTGCCCACGAGGTCAGCGCCAACGTCGGCAGCCTTGGTAAAGATACCGCCGCCAACACGCGCAAACAGCGCCATAGAGGATGCGCCCATACCAAAGGTCAGCATAGCGGAAGCAATGTCAGCGGGAGCAAAGCGGAATGCATATTTCAAAATCAAGAACCAAACCGAAATATCCAAAAGCCCCAAGCCAACCACAACGAAGCCCATAACAGAGCCTGCGGAGAAGGCAATACGCAAGCCGCCGTTCAAGCTTTTACGGCAGGCGTTTGCGGTGCGGGCGTTGGCAGCTGTGGCGATTTTCATACCGATGAAGCCCGAAAGCCCCGAGAAAAAACCGCCCGTCAGGAAGGCAAAGGGGGTTGCAAAGGGCAACGCGTCCAAAGCAGCCATAATAATCAGAATGAAGAACAAAATGGCAAAGAAGATAGCCACAACGGTGTATTGCCGTTTCAAATAGGCATTTGCGCCTTGGCGAATGGAAAGAGAGATTTTCTTCATCAAATCCGTTCCTTCATCAGCACGCAGCACCTTCCTTGCGGTCAGAAGCGCAAAAAGAAGCGCCACAACTGCGCAAACGGCGGTAATCACAGCTAAAAAATGTTCCATTTGGTTTTGTTTCTCCTAATTTTTTTGAAAATTCGCAGGGGGTAACTATTATGATACCAAAAAATCACTTTTTTGTCAATACCTTTCAAAAAAACGGAGTCCTTTGCGAAAAAATCGTGAAAAAGCATTGACAACAAGGGGAGCTTCTGCTATAATGATGGGGCAAAAGCAAACGACAAGTGAATAGTCGGGGGTGCCTTCGGGCTGAGATGGATTTTCCAAACCCTTTTAACCTGATACGGATAATGCCGGCGTAGGAAGACAGTAAAAACCACACGGCTATTTTCGTGTGGTTTTGTTTTTAGCAAAAAAAGAAAAGAGGAAAAAATATGGTATCTCGAAAATCAAAAACGAAAAAGCTTGTTGTTTGTAGCGCCTTTGTGGCGCTCTCCGTGGTGTTGAGCCTGTTCACACTGTGGGAGCTGCCAATGGGCGGGTCCGTCACCCCGGCTTCTATGCTCCCTGTGCTTCTCATCGGCGTTTTGTACGGAAGCCGCTGGGGGCTTGGCAGCGCCTTTCTGGTTTCTCTGTTTCAGGTGTTTCAGGCATTGATAAAGGGAAACGTGTTCCCCTATTGTCAGACAACGCTCGTGCTTCTTGTTTGCATCTTGTTTGATTACATCGTTCCCTACACCATTTTGGGTCTTTCGGGTATGCTTCGTAAGGTTTCCTTGGGGAAATGGAAAAATTTTGGCGTGTATCTTGGAATGTTTGTTTGTGTGTTCTTGCGCTTTTTGTGCCATTTTTTCACAGGAATTACCATCTGGGGACAATGGGACGACGGAGTCCTTGGCGGCATTCTGTATTCCATTTCCTACAACGGAAGCTTCCTGCTTCCCGATTTTGCCATAGCGCTTGCGGCAGGGATTTTGCTCCTTGAAAGTGGCAGTATGAAAAAATTGCGGGAATAAAATCCTTGCGCTTCTTCTTGACAAAAGAAAAGGAAGATGCTATAATTTTCACGTAACAGGGCGGTGCAATCGCGTCATATTATGCCGAAAGGTCGTATGGCGAGGAAAGTCCGGGCTTCATAGGGCAGGATAACGGATAACATCCGCCGAGGGTGACCTCAGGAATAGTGCAACAGAAATAAACCGCCGCGCAAGCGGTAAGGATGGAAAGGCGAGGTAAGAGCTCACCATTCCCTCGGTGACGAGGGAAGTCATGTAAACTCTATCCGAAGCAACACCGTGGGAACGGCGCAAGCCGGCGGCTGCCCGCCGCGATTCCTTGGGTGGCAACGCACAAGCGTAAGCTTGTCGGTAACGGCAAGCGAAGATAGATGATTGCAGCCTGCGCAAGCAGGAACAGAACCCGGCTTACAAGCCCTGTCACAAAGAAAAGCCTTCCCAAAAGGGAAGGCTTTTCTGTTTTAATATGAAACTTTCAAAAATCCATATTAAAAAATACCGATGGCACACCGTTTTGCGCGCCATCGGTATTTTTGATGTAAGATTAGTCAAGGTCCTCGCCGTTGAAGATTTTAACAGCGTCGGGATTGATGGTCATGAGAATGCAGTTGCCATTGACATACTCGGACTCATCTGCATCCTGCAAGAATGCTTTGATGTCCTCATCCTCTGCCATTGCCTTTTGCAGATCCTTGGAAGAGCTGAACTCCCAAACAACAGCGGTGGAAACGCCCTGCATAATGCTGCCGATGATACCGCTTCCTTCCTTCTGGAAGGTGTGGATGGTGTAGGTGATTTCTCCCTCGTCGAGCTCTATCGTTTCCGTGGGCTCATTTTCGGCGTTTTGCAGCGTGTAGCCGTTCTTTTCAAAGTTTTTCTTGATAGAGCCGTAGGTAGAGCAGGAAACGAGCGCCAGCATAAAAACAACCAGCGCCATAGTCAAAGCGACCAGTTTGATAGATTTTTTCATAATGAATACCTCCTAAAAAATATCTGGGTTAATTACAATATAGCACAAAAGGCTTGTTTTGTCAACCCAAAACCATAAAAAAGTGCAAGAAAAGAGCCGTCTCAATGCTCAAAATTCGCAGTCAAGACGGCTCTTTTTTGTGTTTTTTGCTTTTTTATATTTCCTTGAACTTCAACTGATTTTCCGCGGCATAGGCAATGAGAGCCTCGATATACACGGTCAATTCGTTCTTGGAGAGGGTTTTTTCCTTAGAGGAGAAGGTGAAGCGGAAGGTGATGCTGTCGGTTCCTTCCTCGCTCTTATAAACGTCCGCCACGGTGACGTTTTGCAGCCATTCGCCGCCCTTCGCCATAAAGCCCTTTTTCAGCTCGTAAAACACGATAGCCGAAGCATCTCCCCAGAAGGAGAGGTCAATATCAATAGCAGGGAAGCGGGAAGGCTCGTTATACTGAATATCCAAGGGAGAAATGGCAGAGAAGGCGTCCATATCCAGCTCCGCGAAGGCATAGGCTGCCTTGCGGTCAAGCTTGGCTTTTACAGAGGGATGAGGAACGGATAAGAACCCAATCGCCTTTCCGTCTACTTGAATTTCATAGGCGTTTGCGGGGTGCATAAAGGCTTCCTTCGGCTCATAGGAAACGAACAAGGGCTGTGTGCGCTTGATTTGACGGAAAATGGCGCAAATCATATCGCGCACAGAAAGGAATGCGGCTTCCTCGTCTGCCGTTTTGTCGCAAAGCGCAATGCCGAGTGTTTTGCGCTCGTTGCAAAGTCCGTTTTCGCCATAGCCCTTGACCACGCGCCCGATTTCAAAAATGCCGTAGCGGGAAGAGAAGCCGCGGTTTTCCGCTAAGAAATGCAGCAAGGTCGGCGTCATATTGGCGCGCAAAATGGCGTTATCGGGTGTTTGCGCGTTGATAAGGCGGGGATTGTCGGGAAGGTCAATGGACAGCGCCTTGTAAGATGCCCCGTCGCACCAGATATAAGAATGCACCTCGTGCAGAGCAAAGGCTTCCACCAAAATGTCCTTGGCGCGATTGTCATCGCTCTTGGCTCTGTCAGGACGGACAGGGTAGAGGGGGCTGGTAGAGGTGGTGATTTCAAAGTTGTCATACCCGTAAATACGGGTAACCTCTTCAATCAGGTCCGCCTTAATGGTTACGTCCTTGGTGGCGCGCCAGGTGGGAACGGTGACGGTGAAGGCATCGCCCCTTCTGTCTATGCCGAAGCCGAGAGAGGAAAGGGTTTTTTTAATGCGGTCAGAGGAAATGTCAATGCCAGTATAACGGTCAAAATACGCCTTGTCAATGTCAATGACAATTTTGGGAATATGGTAGACGTAAGCGTCGCTGGCGGCGCTGATAACGGTAGCGCCCGTATCGATTTTTTGCAGCAAGTAGAGGAAACGCGCGCAAGCAAGCTCTGCAAGCTCAGGGTCGAGCATTTTTTCATAGCGCATAGAAGCGTCGGTACGAAGACCGAGAATGCCCTCGGATTTACGGATACAAACGCCGTCAAAGGTGGCGCTTTCCAAAAGCAGGGATGTCGTATCGTCCTCAATGCCCGATTCCAAGCCGCCCTTGATACCCGCAATGGCGACAGGCTTCTCGTGAGAGCAAATCATCAGAACACGGTCATCAATGGTGCGCTCCTCGTGGTCAAGCGTCAAGAAGGTAAAGGGCTCGTTGAAGCGTTGTACCTCAATTTTATCCACCTTGCGCAAATCAAAGGCGTGCATTGGTTGACCGAGCTCAAGCATCACATAGTTGGTTAAGTCAGCCAAAAAATTGATGGCGCGGGAGCCGCAGTAGAACAAGCGAATACGCATTTCCACGGGGCTTTGGTGGCGGGTAATGTTGTCCACCTTCACGCCGATGTAACGGTAGGCGTTTTGCTTGTCCCGAATATCAATATCCACAGCGGGCAAGTGCGAGAATTTTGCCAAATCTTCCTTGGCAGCGGGCAAAAATTCTCTTTCCGCGATGGCGGCAAATTCTCTGGCGATGCCGTAATGCCCCCAAAGGTCGGGTCGGTTGGTCAAGGACTTGTTGTCCACCTCAAAAACAATGTCGTCAATCGGGTAGATTTCCTTCAAATCCTTGCCAAGAGGCAGCTCGTCGGATAACTCCCAAAGACCTGAATTGTCAGCGGACAGACCCAACTCTGCCTCGGAGCAGCACATACCGTAGGATATATATCCGCCAACCTTAGCGGCGGTGATAGGGGTACCGCAAACGTGAGCCCCTTCCTTAGCAAAGGCAACGGTCAAGCCCTCGCGCACGTTAGGCGCGCCGCAGACACAGTCAACGATGCCGTTGCCCGTATCAATTTTAAGCAGATGCAGCTTTTTGGAAGAGGGATGGTTTTCCACCGATACCACGCGGGCAACAATTACCCCATCGGTGTCCCTTCCCTTGTATATCACATCCTCTACCTCAGCGGTAGAAAGCGTGAAGCGGTGAATTAAAGCGGGAATATCAAGCCCCTCTAAATTGACGAAATCGCCAATCCAGTTCATTGAAACAAACATAGTATAACGTTTCCTTTCTTGCGGTTAATTGCTTTCGAATTGAGAAAGCGCCTTCAGGTTGCCCGAGTTGAAATTGCGAATGTCCTTGATGCCGTATTTCATCATAGCCAATCGCGTCATACCCAAGCCGAAGGCAAAGCCCGTGTATTCCTCAGGGTCAATGCCGCCTTCCTTCAAGACGTTGGGGTGGATCATGCCGCAAGGGCAAAGCTCAAGCCAACCGGAGTTTTTGCAAGACGGACAGCCGTTTCCGCCGCAAATCAAGCAGCTGATATCAAGCTCAAAGCCGGGCTCGGTAAAGGGGAAGAAGCCCGGGCGCAGACGCACGTTGATTTTCTTACCGAATACCTCGCTGAGCATCGTTTTCATAAAGTAAATCAGGTTGGAGATGGAGATGTTTTTATCAATCATCATACCTTCCATCTGGAAGAAGGTGTTTTCGTGGCAGGCGTCCGTGGCTTCGTTACGGAAGCAACGCCCGGGAAAAATGGCGCGAAGCGGCGCGCCGTATTTTTTCATAATATGGTTCTGGGCGGCAGAGGTCTGCGTTTTCAGCAGCTGCCCGTTTTCCAGATAATAGGTGTCCTGCATATCGCGGGCGGGGTGGTGCTTGGGAATGTTTAAGGACTCAAAGCACTGATAGTCGTCAACAATTTCCGCATAGTCCTCCACGGTAAAGCCCATACTGGAAAAGATTTCCTCAACGTCACGGGCAATTAAGGTGATAGGGTGGTAGGAGCCGACCTCTTTATCTGCGGGGATAGAGGGGTTGTACTTTTTAGCGGAGCGCACAGCCATATCCAAGGCTGCCTTTTCCAAGGCGGCTGCCTTTTGGGCGATGGCTTCCTCAAAATAATTTTTCAGCGCGTTGATGCTCTGACCCGCTTCCTTCTTTTCCTCAACGGACATATCGCGCAGGGATTTCATCAAATCGCTGACCGGACCCTTCTTTCCAAGAAACGCAACGCGCACCGCCTCCAAGGCTTCGCTTGTGGTGGCGGCGTCCAACTGTTCTTGAAAGGTATTTTTGAGATTTGCTATCATTTCTGTCATCATAGGGAAAACAACCTTTCTTACGCATTAAAACAATATATATTATAATGAAAAAAATAAATTTGTCAATCTTATTTGGGGGATAAGTTGTATGTTTTCGCAACAAGGGGCAAAATTTCGCGCGGCAGCAGCTCCTTGGGCAGCATTCCCTTGGCTAACGCTTCGCGTACCAAGGTGGATGACACCCCCTCAATTTCCTTTTCCGCTGGCAAAAGCAGAGTAGGCGCGCCGCCGTGCTCCAAATTGTAGGCTGCCATTTCTTTTTCGTAAAGAAAGTCCTTTTCATCGCGCACGCCCTTGATAATGGCGCAAACGCCCCGATCCTTTACGTAGTCCACCACCATACCCGCGGAAGACCCCACGGTAACAGTTGGGTACTTCTGGCAAACAGCCCGCAAAAAGGAAAGACGCTCTTCAAGAGAAAATAAATATTTCTTTTGCGGGTTCTGAAAAATGACAACGTCCACGCAGTCAAATAGAGCGACGGCTCTTTTGATTAAATTTTCGTGCCCCTTGGTGCAGGGGTCAAAGCTGCCTGTAATCAGTCCGCGGCGCAGGTTTGCCATTTTGATGACCGTAGCCTTCGCAAAGAGGGCTTCCTTCCTTTTATTCTTCCGTTTGTTTTTTTGTGAATACCGTTACATAGGAATTGCCGTAGCGCTTTTTCTTTAAGATGGAAAGCTCCTTTGGCGTATCGCCATCGAAAATATCCTCTTCCTCGCTCTCGGCAATGAAAATACAGTGAGGCGCGGCAATGCCTGCCTTCAAAATCAGTCGGACGGCTTCCTTCGCCCAATGCTCCTTATAGGGTGGGTCGATATAAATGATGTTAAAGGACTCCTTGCCCGATGCCTTGCGGATATAGCTACGAAAATCGCTGACCAAAAAATGAGAAGCGTCAAAAAGCCCCGTTTTCTTGGCGTTGCGCTTGACAAGGTCAATGGCGTCCTTTGAGGAGTCCACAAACACCGCGCGCCTCGCTCCGCGGGAGAGCGCTTCAAGACCCATCTGTCCGCTTCCCGCGAACAGATCCAAAAAGCTGCGTCCCTCAATATCAAATTGCAGGGCGGAAAAGACCGCCTCCTTGACCTTTGCGCCTGTTGGGCGGGTTAGCTCACCTTCCAAGGTTTCCAAGGCTCTTCCCTTGGCGGTTCCTGTTACAATTCTCACGGCTTTTCTTCCTCCTTGGGATGAAAATGAAGATAAACGGCATAGGCGGCAGGCTGCGTCATTCCCTTTACCGCGCAAAGCTCCTCAACCGAGGCGGTCTTGACGCGCCGCAGGGTTCCGAAATAATCAAGCAAAAGCTTTGCTCTTTCCCTGCCAATGCCCTTGATATTTTCCAAGGAAGAGGAGCGCAGCTTTTTGGTTTTGGAGCGCATCACCGCGCTGACGGTAAAGCGGTGCACCTCCTCTTGCAGCTGGTACAAAAGCATATAAACGTCCTGCTCTCTGGCAAAGGAAATACTGCTTTCCCCATCGTGCAGGGCTTCGGTTTTGTGCTTGTCGTTCTTAACAAGCCCGAAAAGGGGAATGGAAAGCCCCATTTCTTGCAGAACCTCTCTTCCCACGCGCACGTGTTGCTTTCCGCCGTCAAGCAAAATCAAATCGGGAAACCGCCCGAAGCTTTCTTTGTCTTCAAGGTGGGAAAAGCGGCGGAAAAGAACCTCGCGCATAGCGCCGTAATCATCGTTTTGTACCGTCTGAATGCGGAAAAGGCGGTAATGATTTCGGCTCATTTTTCCCTCTTCCCATACAATCATACCGGCGGTGGTTTCTTCGCCGCCGATAGAGGAAATATCGTAAAGCTCAATACGAGAGGGCGGCGCGCTTAACGCCAAAAGCCTGGTGAGGGAAAGGGCGGTCTTCTCATCTCTTGCGGCGCTTTGGCGGTATTTGTCCACCGCTTCCTTGGCATTTCTTTCCGCCATATCGCACAAGGCGCGGTTTTTCCCCTTTTTGGGCAAAAGCACAGAAGCCTTTTTCCCTTTTTTCTCCGAAAGATAGAGAGATAAAAGAGAAACGCCCTCCGTCTCAGCAGAGAAGGAAAGCAAAATTCTTTGCGGAATATCGCTGTGCTCGCCGTAGTAGGCGGCGATGAAGTCCAAGGCTCTTTCCTCGTCAAGCAGCTCCTGGCCCGAAAAGGTAAAGTCGTGCTTGCGGTTCAGCGCCCCACCCCGCACGGAAAGCAGGGAAAGCGCCCCTGCGGTTTCTTCAACCGACATAGCCCAGACATCCATAAAGACCGTTTCTTCGCCCACAACCTTTTGGGTTTCGCCCAGACGCTTCAAGGCGGCAATGGCGTCTCTTTGGCGGGCGGCAGCCTCAAACTGCTCGTTTTCTGCCAAAGACAGCATATTTTTTTTCATAGCCTCAGCGCACTTTTGCACGTTGCCCGACAGAACCTCGGCGGCACCCTTGATGGCTTCCTCATACTCCTTTTTGGAGCAAGAGGCAAGACAAGGGGCAAGACACCTACCCATTTGGTGATACAGGCAAGGACGAACCTTTCCTGTTTCCTCAGGAAAGCGGTGGCTGCATTTGGGAAGCCGAAAAATGCGGTTCACCGTTTCGGCGTTGATTTTGGCTTCCGTGGAAGAGGGGTACGGACCGAAATAGAGAGCCCCGTCGTTTTTACGGCTTCGCGTCACGATAACACGGGGAAAGGCTCCCTTTGTTATGGCGATATAGGGGTAGGACTTTGCGTCCTTCAATTTGATGTTGTAGCGCGGCGCGTATTTCTTGATGAGAGTATTTTCCAGGCTTAACGCCTCGACCTCATTGTCGCAGACAATATAATCAAAGTCAGCGATGTTCGAAACCAAGCGTCTTGTTTTGGGCGCTTGCTCTCCCTCGGTGAAATACTGGGAAACTCTTTGACGCAGCTTGCGGGATTTTCCCACGTAAATCACGGTCCCCATTTTGTTTTTCATCAGATACACCCCGGGGGAAAGGGGAAGCGCCTTTGCTTTTTCGCGTAAGCGTTGTAATGTTGTTATCATAAGAAAAAGGGCGGCAAGCACAAAGCCTGCCGCAACTCCTTTTATTTAGTGTATGGTGAGGATTAGCCTCCGCAACCGTTTTCAATCAGTTCGGCAAGCTCTTCAAGCGCGGAATCCTCGTCTTCTCCCGTTGCCATTAAGGTGATACGCGTTCCCTGCGAAATACCGAGGTGAAGGACGCCCAAAAGGCTTTTGGCATTAACGTCATCATTTCCCTTAATCAGTCTGATATCGCTTTTATAGCTGTTTGCCTTCTGGATGAAGTATGTAGCGGGTCTGCCATGCAGGCCCACAGCGTTTTGGAAAACAACGTCACGATATTTCATACACTTAACCTTTACCTCTCTCTGCTTTGAGAAGCATCCTTTCTTGGCGTCGGGGCTCATATAAAGCCTATACTACGACACGGAAATCTCTTTTATAGATGTTAGTATAGCAAAAAAGAAATATAAAATCAATAGTTTTTTTGAAAAAAAGTAAAAGTTTTTTGAAAAAACCGTGTTTTTTTGTGTTTTTGTGGAAAAAAACGGGTTATGAGGGGGAAATCTGCAAAATTCTCCCTTCCAAAACGAAGGACTGTCCTATAAGCGTCACCGTCTGACCGACAGCAAGGTAGCTTCCCTCGGCATAAAAGCACCCATCCCGCAGGGATAACGGCAAAGAGAGGGAAACGGAAATGTCGGAGCAGAGCGAGGAAGAGAAGGCGCTATCCCTTTCCTGTATCACCGAGGGGGAAAGAGAAAGGGCAGAAAGGCTCCCCTCTGATGAATAAAGAGAGGCGCGGCTCGCGCCCTGTATTTCTTCCCACAAGGCAAGCGCCAGAGGATTATCGATTTGCTCCGCCTTAACGATGACCTCTGCCTGTGTTGGCGTCTTGGCGGGACCGTTCATATAAAACCGTCCTACCACCAGCAAGGACAAAAGGCAGGCGATGGGGCAGGCTATCCATTTGCTTTTCCAAAATCGTTTCATCGGTTTTCACCTCTCTGTTTTTGTAGGGGCGTACACTTTTGCGGCAATCAAGGGGCAGAAGAAAAGGCTAAGAAAAAAGCCTCACAAGCCCCTTTTCCGTGAACGGCAAAGGCTTGCCCCGCCTTTAAGGGAATGCTGCCTAAAAAATAGCTATCTCCCTTTTTATCCGCCTCGGCAGAGAGAAAAAGCCTGAGCGTTACCTTGTCGCTCTCTCTTACGCCACTCTTGCTTTCGGTGTAGGCAGGGGAAATTTCCACCCCCGTCAGCCGCCCAAGGCTTGCCTTGCTTACGCCATCGTGAAGAATATCGCCTACTTGGAAGGCAAGGGCGGTTTCCCTTTCGGTGACGGTGTAGAGCGTGTAAAAAACCTCTTCCCTTTGCGAACGGGCTTTCGGGAAAAGGAAGCCTAAAAAAAGGACACCAATCAAGAAGAACGCAAGGACTGTAAAGAAAAGTTTACGCCTAAAAGCCAAAAGAACATCACCCCCGTTTGTGTGGCGTACAGAAAATCGTCAAACAGACCAAAGAGAAGCAAGGAAAGAAGAGAAGCCCTTAAAGCCAAGGAAAGTCCCCTTTGCTCTTGGGGAAGAGGGGAAAGCAACGCCTTGCCCGAAAGAAGCAGAAAGAGCAAAAGTCCGCCGATGCCGTTTGCCACCCCCATATGCCAAAAGACCGAATGCAAATGCTCCACCCTTTCAAGCCCCGCTTTCAGATACGGAAAAACAAAGTGGGCAAGGGCGCTTTTTCCCTCGCCGCATCCCCAAAAAAAGAAAGAGGGCGGCAAGGAAGCCAAGGATTGCCAAAGAGAGACGCGGTAAAAAACGGAGCTGTCTCCCGAAAAAATGGATAAAACCCGCGCAAGAAAGGGGGAAGGGAGAGAGAAAAGCAAGGCAGGGGCGATGCAAAGTGAAAGGACAAGAGGAAAAAGGCTCTTTTGAAGCAAGCAGAGAAAGAGAAGGACGGAAAGAAGGGCAGCAACCCATCCCCCACGGGAAAAGGACGCAGCAAGGCCGCCCCCACTTCCCAGAAAGCAGACAAGAAAGAAGAGCTTTGCTTTTTTATGGGTCGCCGTGAGAAAAAAATACAGGTTAAACACCAAAGAGGGAAGCAGGAAGGCGGCAAGAATGTTGGGGTTGCCGAAAAGGACAGCACTCCTGCCGAAAAACTCTCCCTGCAAGCGAAGGTCGACCCATTCCTTCGGGGCTTTTCCCAAGAGAAAGGAAAGGGAAGCCAAAGCCCCCACAAGCGCGCCGATGCCCCCGTAAGCGAATACAAAGCCCTTTTGGGAAAGAGGGAGCAGATAGGGCAGAAAAAAGGCGCAAAAAGCCAAAGCGGGCATAAAGGCAAAGAGGTCCTGCCAGAGCAAAAAGGAAGACAGACCCCCTGCCCACAGAACGCCCCAAAAAAGCAACGCCGCGCGTGGCAGGGAAGGCGAGGGGGAAGAAGGAAAAAGCCACCCGAGCAAAAGCAGAAGAAGCAAGGAAAGCAAAAGAAAAAGCGAGGTGTGGGGCAAGAGGGAGAAAAAGGGAACGCTTAAAAGAAAAAGAAAGGGCAGAAGCGAGAGCGTCGCATTCTGCCAAGATGTCGTATAGGAAAGGCGGGAAAAAATGAAAAGCGGAGATAACCGCTCTTTCTTTGTCATTCGTGTTCTCCCTTCTGCCAAGCGGCAAAAAACAAAGAGCCATAAAGGTAACGCTTTGTTTGCATTCAAAAAAGGCAAAACGGGAAAAAGACGGTTTTTCTTTAAGCCTCTTCTGTCGGCTTCTTTTTCCTTCTTGCTTTTTTCTCTTTCGGCGGATGGGCTGCCATATACGCCTCGTATAACTCAGGGCGTCTTTCCTTGGTCAGCTCCAACGCCTTTTCCAAACGCCAGCGGCGGATGTTTTCGTGGTGCCCCGAGAGCAAAACGGGCGGTACCTCCTTGCCTCGAAAGGAAACGGGACGGGTGTATTGGGGGTATTCCAAAAGCCCGCTTGCGATGCTTTCTTCCTCGTAGCAAACGGCGTCAGCCAGCACCCCGTCAACGAGGCGGGAAACCGCGTCCACCACAAGGCAGGCGGGCAGCTCCCCGCCTGTGAGCACGTAATCGCCAACGGAAATTTCTTCGTCCACGATTTCTTCAATCACTCGTTGGTCGATACCCTCATAATGCCCGCAAAGCAAAATCAACCTGTCGTAAGAGGCAAATTCCTTTGCGACCTCTTGGGTGAACATTCTGCCCTTGGGGGAAAGGTATACCACGCGCCGCTTTTCTTCCTTCGGCGCGTTTTCCACAATAGCGTCGTAGCAACGGCAGATGGGGGGCGCTGCCATCAGCATACCCATACCGCCGCCGAAGGGGGTGTCGTCTACGTTGTTGTGCTTGTTGCAGGCGTAGTCGCGGATGTTGTGACAGCAAACCTCAATGGCGCCGCTCTTCTGGGCGCGCCCCAAAATGCTCTCATCCAAGACTGCCCGCACCATAGCGGGAAACAAGGTCATAATGTCAAATTTCATAGCAAACCTTCCGTTTTAAGCTTCATCGGCAAAGAAGCCCTTGATGGGGCGGATATAGATGCCCTTTTCCGTGTCAACCTTCACTAAAAATTCCTTGACGGCGGGAAACAGCACCTCTTGTCCATCGGGCGTTTTTATGGTGTACATATCCGAAGCGGGCATAGGGTTCACCTCGGCAAGATGACCGTAAAGCCGCCCTGTGTCAGCGTCTATCACGGGAAGCCCGATAATATCCGCCAAAAAATAGCTTCCTTTTTTCAGGGGAATGTCCTCACGCAAGGCGTAAATAGGGGTTTCCTTCAAGGCGATTGCCGCCTCTATGGTGTCAATTCCCTCTAAATGCAAAAGCACAAAGCCCTTCGCAACCGATGCAGATAAAACCTTCCGCATAGTGAAATTTCCCTTTGCGTCAGGCAAAAGGATTTTGGGCAAAGAGGCAAGCACCTTTGGGGTATCGCAGTAGGAGTCTGCTTTTACGACGCCACGGACGCCGTGGGTGTTGATGATTTTTCCGCAAAGTAATTCTTTTTCTTTCATACTGCCATTGTAGCACAGTTTTTCTAAAAACGCAAGTGGGGTTTTCGGAAAGAAGAGATGTCTTTTGTAAGAAGCCCTTGGTAGAGGGCAGCGTAGGCGCTTGCGGTGTCCTTGAAGGTGGGGAGATGAGCGGCTCTTTCTCTTGCTTTTTGGGAAAAAAGGCTTCTTTTTTCATCGTTTCGGAAAAGGAGCAGACGCTCGGCAAGCGCCGCATCATCTCCCCTTGGGAAAAACACCCCGCCTTCCTTTACCCGTTCTATATTGCCCGGACAATCCGAGGCTACGGTGGGTAAGCCTGCGCTCATACCCTCTGCCAAGGACAAGGATGCCGTTTCATCGCCAAGGGAAGCGGAAAGGTGAATATCCAACGCCTGATAAAAGGGGCGTGTGTCTTCCGCAAAGCCCAAAAAGCACACGAAGGGCAAAATGCCAAGCGCCTCTGCCAAGGCAAGCAGCTCTTCCCGCTATTCACCGTCGCCGAGCAGCAAAAACAAAAAACGCTTGTCCTTTGCCAAAACACGCTTTGCCGCCAAAAGCAGGGTTCTTTGCCCCTTAATGGGAGAAAGGCGCCCGCAAAGACCAACAGCAAGAGCGTTTTCGGGAATGGAAAGGCGCTCTCTTGCCTGCTTTTTTTCTTGGGGTGTCGGTGGAGTTTGGGGACAAAAGCCGTTTGGAATGAAGAAAAGGCTTTCCTCGGGAATGCCCGCCTGCCTTAAACGCGAAACCCCGTTTTCCGAGGGGCAGACCGTGATGTCGGTTGAGAAACGGTATAAAAGACGGGAAAAGGGAAAGGCGGGGAAAGGTGTATCACAGTGGCGGGTCGCCACAATGGGAACAGAAAGGGAAAGACGGGCGGCAAGCTTAGCGGAAAGAGAGCTGTGCGCGTGAAGCAGTTCGCAAGGATGACGGTGCAGAAAGGAAGACAGGGCGCAAAAATCAGAAAAAGAAAACGAGGCTTCCTTGGCCTCGTGTAATGGGAAAAAGGGAATGCTTGAACGGCAAAAGAGGGGAATAAGCGCGCTGTCCTGCGGTAAAAGCACCAAGGAAGGAAAGGCTTTCTTGTCGGTGTGCTCTAAAAGATGCAGAAGAAAAAGCCCCGCACCCCCTATATTTTTGTCCGTTATGATATGGTATATCAGAGGCATACCCTTATTTTTTCCGCTTTTGCCTGAAATATGCGGAAAGAATTTGTCGGCATTCCTCTTCACAAACACCGCCCTCTATCACGGGGCGGAAAAAGTTTGGCATTTGGGACAAATCAAACGCCCCGCCAAAGGCGCCGTTCTTTTCATCGTGAGCGCCAAAAACAACCCGCTCAATTCTCGCGTGAATGATAGCTCCCGCGCACATAGGGCAGGGCTCAAGCGTCACGTAGAGGGTGCTTTCGGGCAGCCGCCACCCGCCTAACGCGCGGCAAGCCTCTTCAATAGCCACAATTTCGGCGTGGTGCGTGGCAAGGCGGGAAAGCTCTCTTTCGTTTTTTGCACGGGCAATAATCTCGCCTCTTCGCACAATCAGCGCCCCGACGGGCACCTCGTCCATTTCTGCCGCCTCTTTTGCCAGCGCGAGCGCCTCTTGCATATAGTCAAAATCGGTCATAGCTTTTGAGGAAAACCTCTTCCTTTCTACATTTATCTATCGGTTTTATAGCAGACGCGCCACAGCCAAAAGCAGTGAGAGCGCCAAGCATAGCCAAAGGGGTGAGCGGAGCGCCGTGGCAAGGAGCGTTTTTCTGCCCTTTTTGTCCTTTACGGCTTCTTGCAGGACGGACGGAAAAGAGAGTGTCTTTTTGCGCAGCAAAAGGAAAAAGAGAGAAAGCGAAAGGAGCGAAAGAATGCCAAGAAGAGCAAAAAGAACCCAAAAATCAACAAGCGGAACAAGCAAAAGGGAAAGCAGGTTGTTCCATAAATGAAGAACAAAGGGCAAGAGAACGGAGCCGCCAATAAGCGCCGCGGCGCCGAGCAAAAGCCCTGCTACAAAAGCGTATGGCATTTGATAAAAATTGGCGTGCAGTAGGGAAAAAAGCAAAGCGGAAAGAAGAATAGAGCCCCCGTATTTCCCGTTTTCGCTTCGGAAGGAAAAAAGAAGCAAATGCCGAAACAGCAGCTCCTCTACAAGAGCGGGTAAAAGAGCCGAAAAGAGAAGCGCCTGCCAAAGGGGAAGGCTTGGCGCTGGCGCTTGGGGAACGAACAGCCCGAAAAGTCCCGCAAAGGAAAGCGAAAGAAAGGGGAGAAGAAAGAAAAGGGGAAGGGCAAGCCAAGCGTTTTTGGGGAAAGAAAGCAAGGAAATGCCAAACTGCCGAAAGAAAAGAAGGGGCAAAAGCATAAAAAGAGAAAGAAGAAGGTCACAAAGGCATTGTTCCCATGTGCTTTCTTGGGGAAGAAGCCCTATAAGACACATTCCCAAGAAGATGAGAGAAAGATATAAGGCGGCTCTTTGACAAGCCTTTTGTTCCTTGGTTGGCATAACGCTCCTTTCCGGGTAAACCTTTACCGCATTTCAGTTATAGGGCAGGGTTACTCCTTTTTTTCTTTTTCGTCCGAGGGAAAGGTGATGCCGTTTTCAGCTCGCACGGCGTCCATAACAGAAAGGGACATATCCGTATAGAGGGCGGCGGGAAGTAAATCCCCATCCTCTATGGCTTGGCAAAAATCCCGCACCTCTTCAAACATATTATCCATCGCGTCGGTTTGGGGTAAGGGAATTGGCTCTTTTTTGGCTCCGTTTTCCGTATACAGCGTAACGGCAAGGGGGTTAGAAACCTTGTCAATGACAATACCGCCCTTTTCGCCTATGATGTGCGAGGGGGTGACGGATTGCGCCACCTTGGAATAGGTCACGGTAACGGAAAAGCCCTCATAGCCGAGAATAACGGTTCCCCCGCATTCAAAGCCGTTAGGCAAAAAGCAAGAGCGGCTCTTTATATCCTTCGGCATTCCAAAGGTAAAGACGGCGGCAGAAATAGGATAAATGCCAATGTCAAGAAGTGCTGCGTTGGATAAGGCGGGGTTAAAGGCGTTTAAGACCGTTCCCTCTAAAAAAGCGTCGTAGCGCGAGGAATATTGGCAATAATCTAAAACCGCCTCGCGAACCTTCCCTATTTTTTGTAAATTGTTCTTTACAATTTCCCAAGCCTCTGCGTGAATGGGGCGCATTGCTTCCATTAAGACCTTGCCTGCCTTTTTTGCCTCTTCCTTCATTTCCTGCCATTCGGCAAGAGAGGGGGCGGCGGGCTTTTCCACCAAGACGTGCTTTCCTGCTTTCAGGGCGCGGATGGCTTGCTCCTTATGCAAAAAGTTGGGAGAGGCGATATAAACTGCGTCGATATCCGAGGCGAGAAAGGCGTCCATATCGGTATAAACGAAGGGAAGATTGTGCTTTTCGGCAAACGCCTTGCCCGTTTCTTCCCGACGGGAATAGACAGCGCTGACACCCGCAGAGGTATAAGGCAGAGCCGCTATAAAATTGGAGCTGATAAAATTCGTGCCGATAATGCCAAAGGTCATATGAATATCTCCCTGCTTGGTTTTCTCTTTTATGCTTTATTGTAACACAGATTCCATTAAAAAACAAGAGGAAAAATCGCGCTCTGCGCATATTGCAAAAAAGAAAAAAATATGCTACAATGAATTAGAAATGAATTAGATAAGAAGCAAAGAAGGGAGAGAGGAAAGTATGTACCGCCGTATTTTACAGCTGATGGAGAGGGACGAGGCAATCATTGAAACCATACAAAAGCAGCGCAAGGGCACCTTAAAGGCAAGAATACGCTTGGCGATATACCTCATTCCCGCCGCCTTTTTGTTCCTGGCGTTTTTGCGATTTCCTCTTTGGGCGGTCCTTGCGGTTTCGGGGGCGTATATCCTGTATCTGTCGTTTGCTTTCCTTGATTACCGCTTTAAGAAGCCCAAAATCTATTTCGGACCTATCGGGCGCATCGCGCACAAATACAGCTATCAGGCAGCCAAGGGCACGCTTGCCTTGGGAAGGTCGCATAGCCGCGTTTGTGAGGTGCACATTCTGCAAATTTCCATCATCACCGACGAGAAGCATCCCGAAAAAGCAAGAGTCATTTCCTGCCAGCCGCAATATGAGAGGGTTTTGCAGGAGAAAGAGGTGATACTCTATCACTCGTTCTTGCCTTATCCCGCTCTTTTGTCCGACCCTCGCGAATGTATTTGTATGCACTGCGGCACGATGCAAACGCCAAGGGAGCATTGCTACTCTTGCGGCAAGCGCATCTACAATTTCCATATAGAGGGGGAAATGGGGGATGTTTTTCATTTTTATCATTAAGGGCTCTTTGCGACAAAGCCGCTTTTGTGAATAAAAAAGCAGCACACCGCGCTCTCCGTCAGAAAGCAGGGTGTGCTCTTTTTTGTCTTTAAGCTGTAAATATCGGCTTGCGCGGCTATATTAAAGGCTGTATTTCCATTCGACCTTGGGGCGAAGCTTAATCCAGCGCCCGCAGGTAAAGTCGGGAATATCCACAACGGCGCCGCCCATGGCGATGGATGCCTCAGAAAGCGCGCTGATGCACATCCAAGCGGCAGCGTCATATACGTCAATGGGAGAGGGAAGATCCTGCTTGTAGCCTTCCACAAACGCGCGAAGCACCTGCCAGTCCATACCGCCGTGCCCTGCGTTCAAGCCCTTGCTGTCATACTCGTCCCAAATGGGATGACTGTACTTGGCAAAGAATTGCGCGGTGTTGTGCAGGCAAGAGCCTGTTCCTTCCTCAGCGCCTTCCCAGCCTGTCACCACGATGGACTGCGTGTTTTCTATGTAGCAGCCACGGGTACCTCTGATGTTGAAGTTACGGGAATAGTAGGGGCGGGGCAGAGTTGTATCCAATGTCAAGGTAATGGTTTCACCGCCTGCCAAGCGAATGTTGGTCGTCACAATATCGCCTTGGGCAAATTTAACCTTGGCGAGCTTGTGGTCCTCGCCGCGCATCTGGCGGTTGTACTCATTGAGCCCTGCCGCCTTGGATGCGAAGGATGAGAGCGCGACCATACGGTTGCCGTTGTTGACGTTCAGAATCTTACAGATAGGACCTAACGCGTGCGTAGGATAGTTATCACAGTTGCGGGAAAGATAATTTCTTAAACGGTAATGACGCGTCTCCTCACCGTAAGAAATTTCGTGGCGCAGGTCGTGGCAATAAGCGCCGTCACAATGGACGATTTCACCGAAAAGCCCCTCTCTTACAAGACGCAGCGCAAGCAGCTCCTCACGGTTGTAGCAGCAGTTTTCAAGGAACATAAAATAGGCGTTTGTTTCCTCTTGGGTGCGAACCAGCTTCCAGCAATCGTCGATGGAGTAAGCGCCGCCGACTTCCATAGCAACCGCCTTGCCCGCCTTCATAGCAGCAACGGCAACAGGCACGTGCATTTCCCAAGCGCAGAAAATGGTCACCGCATCAATATCGGGGCGCACAACAAGCTCGCGGTAATCGGTAGTACCGTCCACCTCAATATTATAATGCTCCTTCATATATTTTTGTGTTTTTTCAATGCGGTCAGGAAACTCGTCACAAACCGCGACAAGCTCAACGTCTTCCATTTTGGCAAGAACGTGGATCAATCCGGGATACAAATCATCGGAAAAGAAGCCACGATTACCAAGCCCGACAACGCCAATTCTAACTTTATCTTTCATTTTTGCTCTCCCTACTTGCAAAATTTGGTTCTTATGCTATAATTGTACTATATTCGATTTTGAAAATCAATACCCAAAAAGAGAAAAAAGTTATAAAATCAGATACTTTTCGAGGTAAATATGTACACATTTTACGATTTGGCGCGTCCTGTTACCGTGACTTCCTTATGCCATTGCTTTTCTCCCACCTATTCCGAGAGCTTTTATTTTGACGGAGAGCGCCACGATTTCTGGGAGTGCGTCTTTGTCACAGAGGGGGTTGTCGGGGTTGCGGAGGACGAAAAAATCTACCGCCTTTCCCAAAACGAAATCATTTTCCACAAACCCAGGGAGTTTCACCGCATCTGGGCAGCCGAGGGAACAAAGCCGTCCCTGATCATTCTTTCCTTTCGGGCTGAGGGGGTGGGGCTGGAACGCTTGTCCGAGGGCGTTTTTCTGCTGACAAAGGAAATGCGCTCCCATATGCTGTCTGCGGCGCAAGAGGCAGAGGCAGCGCTTGCATTAGGTAAGCCTTGGCGGAAGAACGTCATATCGCAGCAGATGCTTGCCTGCACCATAGAGACGGTGATGCTTTTGATTTTACAGAGAGCGAAGAGCTCCATCAGTGAAACGGAAACCATAGCGGCGCGTCATTATAAAAGCATCGTCAGGGCGATGAATGAAAATATAGACAAGTCGCTTAACATCGCGCAGCTGGCGAAGCTGACAAGGATGGGAGAGGCAAATTTGAAAAAGTGCTTCAAGAAATACTCGGGTATGGGCGTTATGGCATACTTTATGAGCCTCAAAATGCGAAGGGCTGTTGAATTGATGAAGGAGGGGTATACGATACGCGAAATCAGCGAGGCGCTGGGCTTTGCCACACAAAACTATTTTTCCACGGCGTTCAAGCGCGAGTTCGGTCTGACACCCTTGGCGTATAAAAGGGCTTTGGAGTGAGACGGGGATAAAAATATAGCAAAAAAATCAAAAAAATGCGGATAAACTCTTGCAATTTTGTTTTTTTTATGGTACACTTGATTTAGCGGAAGCAAAAAAAGGAAAACGCGCCGCTGTCGCCCTTGTGGCATTCTAAAATTTCAAAAAATACATAGAAAAGGAAAAGCGTTATGGAAAAGACAACAAAAGTTGGCATTATCGGATGTGGTGGCATTGCCAATGGCAAACATATGCCCTCTCTGAAAAAAGTCAAAAATTGCGAAATGGTGGCGTTCTGCGATTTGATCGAGGACAAAGCGAAAGCCGCTGCCAAAGCCTTCGGTACGCCTGATGCAAAGGTATATACCGATTACAAGGAATTGTTGAAGGATGAGACCATTGACGTTGTACACGTTTGTACCCCCAACCGTTCTCACAGCTTTATCACGGTAGACGCATTGGAAGCAGGCAAGCACGTTATGTGCGAAAAGCCTATGGCAATCAACTCCGTTGAGGCTAAAAAGATGCTGGATGCCCAGAAGAGAACGGGTAAGCTTCTTTCCATTGGCTACCAGAGCCGTTTCCGTCCCGATGCTATCTATATGAAGCAAGAGGCAGAGGCAGGCACCTTTGGCGAGGTTTACTACGCAAAGGCAACGGCTATCCGCCGTCGTATGGTTCCCACTTGGGGCGTGTTCCTAAACTTTGAAGAGCAGGGCGGCGGTCCCTTGATCGACATCGGTACGCACGCGCTTGACCTGACCCTTTGGATGATGAACAACTACCGTCCGAAGTATTGCGTTGGTACGACCTATCACGCTCTTAACGACCAGCCCCGCGACAACCAGGGTAACGCATGGGGCAGCTGGGATCCTGAAAAGTTCATCGTTGAGGACTCGGCTTTCGGCTTCGTTGTAATGGAAAACGGCGCAACCATCGTTCTGGAATCCTCTTGGGCACTGAACACTCTGCAAACGGGCGAGGCTATCACAGCCATCAGCGGTACCAAAGCAGGTGCTGATATGGTTGGTGGCGGCTTGCGCATCAACGGTATCCATAACAACAGACCCTACACCATGACTCCTTCCTTTGAAGCAGGCGGTGCTGCCTTTAACGACGGCCACGGCAACGAGTCTGCCGCTGACAGAGAAGAGCGCCTTTGGATTGAAGCCTGCCGCGGCGGTGCTGCTCCCATCACCAAGCCCGAGGAGGCTTACTGTGTCACCAGAATTCTTGAAGGTATTTACGAGTCTGCCAAGACCGGCAAGCCCTTCTATTTTGAGGACTAATAAAAGATTAAGCGTACGCTGGACAGCCACCGCGGATTTGTGGTGGCTGTCCTTTCTTCTGAAAGGAGAAAAAGGATGACACGCAAGCTCTATTTATTTGACTTTGACGGAACGCTGGTGGATTCTATGCCCTGCTGGTCGGGAAAAATGCTGGAAATTCTGCAAACGGCAGGGGTAAAATACCCCGATAATATCATTGAAATCATCACGCCCCTGGGGGACGGGGGAACGATGGACTATTTTATCGACGTGCTTGGCGTTACTATGACCAGAGAGGAAATGATAGAGCAAGCCGATAGGGTTGCCCTGCCGCAATACAGGGACGTTATTTCCTTAAAGACGGGCGTGAAGGATGCCCTGTATCGCTTAAAGGAGCAGGGCTGTCGGTTATACGTCTTAACGGCGAGCCCACACAGAATGCTTGACCCTTGCTTGAAGAGAGAGGGTGTGTTCGATTTGTTTGACGAGGTTTGGAGCTCGGAGGATTTCGGATTGACAAAGGCAAACCCCGAAATTTATATAGAGGCTGCCAAAAGAATGCAAGCGACCACCAAGGACGTAGTCTTCCTGGATGACAATATTCACGCCATCGCCACCGCAAAGGAAGCGGGAATGTACACCGTTGGTGTGTTTGATTCGTCTGGCGCGGGCTTTGTTGACAAAATGAAGCAGACGGCGGATTTATATATATATTCTATGGAAGAGCTCGACGCTATATAATGAGTGAAGATATGGTCATAAATATGAATGACGTTGCACATACAGAGGGAGCATCAGGGAAGGAAACCATCCGCAAGACCTCTTTCCCGTATGCTGAGAGCAAAATAGAGAAAACCCGCTTTTATTCCAAAAGGAAAGCGTGGGTCGTAGAGGTGTGCCTTTCGGGAAAGGTAACCGCCCGTTTTTCCCTTTGCGTCCGCTTGGATAACAAGGAGAAGGTGACATACGGCAGCTTCGATGAAAACGGAAAAGCCAAGGTCAGCCTCTCTTTCCCTGCCGAAAGGAAGGGCGCGTGGCAAATTTCTTCTCCCGTTATGCACAGTGCGGAAATTCTGCTTTTGCGTCAAACGGGCGCATTAGAGGACAAACGGGAAATTTTCTGCGGCTTTTCCTCTTACACTAAAAGAAAGACAAACAGGGGATATATACTGTGTCAAAACGGTCACCCTCTTTCGCTTGTGGGTTTGCTTTGTCCCGCTTTACCCGAGACATCCCTAGGCGAGCTTCAAAGAGCGGGCGTTTCTCTTCTGGCTTGCCCACCAGAAAGCATCAGCGAAGCCTTTTTGTCTGCCTGTGACAGAATGGGTATGGGCGTTTGGGTGACGCTGCCAGAGGGAGAAGACGAGGAAAACGCCTTTTCCCACCTTTTGCTTTTAGCAGAGAAGGCGGCTGCCTACCGTGAGCGCCATCCTTCCTTGCTTTCTCTCGTTTTTCTTTTGAGCAAGGAAGCATATGCCAAAAGAGAGCTCCTCTCAGACGGGCTTCGCGCCCTTTTGGATTATTTAGAGTCGCCCTTGGGCTTTTTACTGCTTGAACAGGAAAAGGATAGCCTTTTCTATACCGACATGCCCTGCCTTTTTGGAAAAGGCATAAGGCAAGAAGCTCCCGCTTGGACAAAAGACTTATACAGCGCCTTGCTGACGGAATTTCACGCCTCGTCCGATGCCTCTTTTCTGCTCTTTCCTTCCTCTATGCAGGAAGGAAGCCGTCTTGCGTTTCTCGCGACAAGACAGGAGGTGGGCTTTTCCAAGTCCTGCTATTTGATTTCAGATGAAGGGGAGCATCGGTTTCCTCTTTGGCAGTCGCCCAAGGTGAAGGGCGGCACGGCGCATTACGTGTTAGAGCGAGAGGGCATGACCGTCAAAGAGGTTACCGCTGACTTTTGCACGCAGGCGCCCTTTCCCACCTTCTTTTTCCCGAAGGCAGAGAAGCCGACGGTATATAGGCTTTCCTTGTATCTCTACGCGCAGGGTAAAACAAGCATCGCGCAAACGGCGGTGCTGACGCTTCCGCGCCCGAAGGACCAAATCGGGTGGCCCGTTTCGGTGGAAAGGGCAGGCGAATACCGCGTGAAGGACACGGTGATTACGGTAAAGGAAGAGCCGAGCTTTTGTCTTTTGACGGAAAACGGCGCGCCTCTATTCTCGTGTCGCGCGCCCTTTGCGCGATACACTCTCTCGGCAAGGGAATTGACGCCCCTGCTTGTAAATGAAGAGGGAAAAACGATTCTCGGCGCGTGGGAAAACGAGGGAATTTCCTGCCTTTTCTCCACTTTAACGGAAATACCGTGACATAAAAAATGACTTTTTTGAAAACTTTTTTTGAACAAACCAAAAAAACTGCTATGCCGCTTGACAAATCGAAGAATTGAGTGGTATAATACCTTGTCGGAGTATGGATTTCAACGAAGTTGACTGTAAAGTCTCGTGAAAGTCCATTCCTGTTATGCTTCGCTATCAACCGAGCGGGGCGTAAATAGACATTTGAAAATTCAGCAAAGGAGGAAAAAAATGCCAACCTTTAACCAACTTGTCAAGCAAGGGCGTGCTAAATCGACTTATAAGTCCAAAGCGCCTGTGCTTCAACAGGGGCTCAACGCGTTGAACAATGTTACCACGCATCATCACGCGCCGCAGAAAAGAGGCGTTTGCACGAAAGTGACAACGACCACCCCCAAGAAGCCGAACTCCGCACTTCGTAAAATTGCCAGAGTTCGTTTGACCAATGGCTTGGAATGTACAACCTATATTCCCGGTATTGGCCACAACTTGCAAGAGCACAGCGTCGTTTTGATTCGCGGCGGACGTGTTCGTGACTTGCCCGGATGCCGTTATCACATCATCCGCGGAACCTTGGATGCGCAGGGAGTTGCAAATCGTATGCAGGGCCGTTCCAAATACGGTGCCAAGCGCCCCAAGAAAAAGTAATCTGTCTATCAAACAGTGTGTCGTCAAAGCTTGTTGAATTTATAAATGTTTATTTATCAACCCACCGACGAGCGCTAACGAAGACATTTCTTCGAGTACCTGTGATATCATAATTTTAATGAAGGAGGGAAGTACAGTGCCAAGAAGAGGTCAAATTTCCAAGAGAGACGTTTTGCCGGATCCTATGTACCATTCCAAATTGGTTACAAAGCTCATCAACAACATTATGTTGGACGGCAAAAAGGGCGTTGCCCAAAAAATTGTATATGACGCATTTGCAACGGTTGAAGCAAAGGCAGGTCAGAATCCGCTGGAAGTATTCCAGGCGGCTCTTGAAAATGTAATGCCGGTTTTGGAAGTTAAGGCTCGCCGTATCGGCGGATCTAACTACCAAGTACCTATGGAGGTTCGTGCGGAAAGACGTCAGACATTAGGTTTGCGTTGGTTGACCGCCGCTTCCAGAAACCGTGGTGAAAGAACCATGGCTGAAAGATTGGCAGCAGAGATTTTGGATGCAAAAGCCGGAATGGGCGGAGCCTTCAAGAAGAAGGAAGAAACGCACCGTATGGCAGAGGCAAACAAAGCATTTGCTCACTACAAATTCTAATTTACCCAATAAAACAAGGAGAAAAAGATTATGCCACTTGGTTCAAGAGAGGTTTCTCTCGAAAGAACGCGTAACATCGGTATCATGGCTCACATCGATGCCGGAAAAACAACAACCACCGAGCGTATCTTGTTTTATACGGGTAAGACCCACCGTATCGGTGAAACGCACGACGGTGCCGCAACAATGGACTGGATGGTACAGGAGCAGGAGCGCGGTATTACCATTACCTCTGCCGCTACCACTTGCTATTGGGCACTTTCCGAGTATCACAACGATCCGGAAAAGGTAAAAGCAAACAAACACCGTATCAACATTATTGATACGCCCGGACACGTAGACTTTACCGTTGAGGTAGAGCGCTCCCTTCGTGTGCTTGACGGTTCTGTAACCGTGCTTTGCGCAAAGGGCGGCGTTGAGCCTCAGACGGAAACCGTATGGCGTCAGGCTAATAAGTATCAGGTTCCCCGTATGGCTTATGTCAATAAGATGGACATTACGGGTGCGGATTTCTTCCGCGTTGTTCGTATGATGAAGGAAAGATTGCACGCAAACGCAGTGCCGATTCAGCTCCCCATCGGAGTGGAAAGCTCCTTCCGCGGCATCATTGACCTGGTAGAAATGAAAGCCGATGTTTATTATGACGACCTTGGTAAAGACATGCGTGTAGAGGATATCCCTGCCGACATGATGGAAATGGCGCAGGAATATCACGATAAGATGATTGAGTCTATTGTAGAGACGGACGACGTCCTTTTGGACAAGTTCTTCGGCGGCGAGGAAATCACCATCGATGAAATCCGCGAGGCTCTGCGTAAGGCTACAATCGCCAATATGATCGTTCCCGTTTGCTGCGGAACATCGTACAAAAACAAGGGTGTCCAGAAGCTCTTGGACAACATTGTTTATTATATGCCTTCTCCCTTGGACATTCCCGCTATCAAGGGCGTGAGTGTTGACTCCGAGGAAGAGGTAGAGCGCCGTGCAGGAGACGACCAACCCTTCTCCGCGTTGGCATTTAAGATCGCAACCGACCCCTATGTTGGTAAGCTTTGCTTCTTCCGTGTATACTCCGGCTTCGTGGATAAGGGAACTGCTGTTTACAACTCCACCAAGGGTAAGGAAGAGCGCTTTGGTCGTATTCTTCAAATGCACTCCAACGACAGAACGGATATTGACACCTGCTTCTGCGGCGATATTGCCGCTGTTGTTGGTGTGAAGTACACCACGACGGGTGACACCTTCTGCGATGAGAAGAACCCCGTTATTCTGGAATCCATGGAATTCCCCGAGCCTGTTATCCGTGTTGCCATCGAGCCTAAAACCAAGGCAGGTCAGGAAAAGATGGGCATTGCTCTTGCAAAGCTTGCAGAGGAAGATCCCACCTTCCGCACCTACACCGATGATGACACCGGTCAGACCATTATTGCAGGTATGGGTGAGTTACACCTTGAAATTATCGTTGACAGACTTTTGCGCGAATTTAAGGTAGAGGCCAACGTTGGCGCTCCTCAGGTTGCCTATAAGGAAACCATTCGCAAGAAGGTTGACCAGGATACCAAGTATGCCCGTCAGTCCGGCGGTAAGGGTCAATACGGTCATGTTAAGATCACCATTGAGCCCAACGAGCCCGGAAAGGGATACGAGTTCATCAACGCTGTTACAGGCGGTGCTATTCCCAAGGAATATATCCCTGCGGTTGATGCCGGTATTCAAGGCGCTATGCAGTGCGGTGTACTTGCAGGCTACAATGTCGTTGACGTAAAGGTTACCCTCTATGATGGTTCTTACCACGAGGTTGACTCTTCTGAAATGGCATTTAAGATTGCCGGCTCTATGGCATTCAAAGAGGCTATGCGTAAAGCAGATCCCGTTTTGACCGAGCCTATGATGCGTGTAACCGTTATCGTTCCCGAGGATTATATGGGGGACGTTATCGGTGACATCAACTCTCGCCGCGGACAAATCGAGGGTATGGATGCCTTGACGGGTGCTCAGCAGATCAACAGCACCGTTCCTCTTGCTGAAATGTTCGGTTACGCAACCGCTCTTCGTTCTAAGACGCAGGGCCGTGGCTTGTATTCTATGGAACCCAGCCACTTTGCAGAGGTACCTCGCAACATTCAGGAAGAAATTATCAAAAAGCGCGCGCGCAATTCCTAAATTCAGTTATCAAAAAAATATAATAAAAAAATTATTTAAAAGGAGATTTTCAAAATGGCAAAGGCTAAATTCGAAAGAACCAAACCCCATGTAAATATCGGTACCATTGGTCACGTTGACCACGGTAAGACCACTCTTACCGCTGCTATCACCAAGTTCCTTTCCTTGGACAACGAAGGCATCGAGTTCTTGGCATATGACCAGATCGACAACGCTCCCGAAGAGAGAGCTCGTGGTATCACGATCAACACCCGTCACGTAGAGTATGAGACCGCTAACCGTCACTATGCGCACGTTGACTGCCCCGGACACGCTGACTATGTTAAAAACATGATCACCGGTGCTGCTCAGATGGACGGCGCTATCTTGGTTGTTGCAGGTACTGACGGTCCTCTCCAGCAGACCCGTGAGCACGTATTGCTCGCTCGCCAGGTTGGCGTTCCTGCTATCGTAGTTTTCATCAACAAGTGCGACATCGCTGACGAAGAGTTGCTCGACCTCGTTGAAATGGAAATCCGTGAGCTCCTCAGCGAGTACGATTTCCCCGGCGACGATATTCCGATCGTTCGTGGCTCTGCTCGTGCTGCTCTTGAGTCCGCTAACAGAGATGCAAGCGCTCCTGAGTACGCTCCTATCAAGGAATTGATGGATGCTGTTGACTCCTATATTCCTACCCCCGCTCGTAACGAGGATTCTCCCTTCCTTATGCCTGTTGAGGACGTATTCTCCATCTCCGGACGTGATACCGTTGCTACCGGTCGTGTTGAGAGAGGCGTTGTTAAAATGTCCGAGACCGTTGAAATCGTTGGTCTTTCCGAAGAGAAGAAGCAGACCGTTATTACCGGTATCGAAATGTTCCACAAGATGATGGACTATGCCGAGGCTGGTGACAACATCGGTGCTTTGCTCCGCGGTATTCAGAAGAACGAAATCGAAAGAGGTCAGGTTCTTTGCAAGCCCGGCTCTATCAACCCCCACACCAAGTTCGTTGGTCAGGTTTACGTTTTGACTGAAAAAGAGGGTGGCCGTCAAAAGCCCTTCTTCTCCGGTTACAGACCTCAGTTCTATTTCAGAACCACCGACGTTACCGGAACCATCAGCCTTCCCGAAGGCGTTGAAATGTGCCGTCCCGGTGACAACGTTGATATGACCGTTGATCTTATCACTCCTATTGCTATTGAGCAGGGTCTGCGCTTCGCTATCCGTGAAGGTGGCAGAACCGTTGGTTCCGGCGTTGTTGCCGAGATCAAGGCTTAATTAAAATTACTTTAATCGCTTCTTTGGGGATTGGTGCAATTCCATACCGACGGTAAAGTCCGTGAGCCGCGTTTGCGGTTGAATAGGTGAAACTCCTATACCGACGGTAAAGTCCGGATGTGAAAAGAGCGAAGTAGCAAAGGTTGAAAAATCCCCGTAGTATATTACTGCGGGGATTTTATTTTTAATATATGAGGGAGAATAATCTTGAACGAGAAGTATACCTTAAAGGGCAGAACACGCCGCCTTGTTATGACCGCTATGCTTTCTGCCGTTTCATCTGTTCTGATGATGTTTTTGCAGTTTCCCATTCCTTTTTTAATTCCTTCTTTTATCGAGATGGACTTTTCTGACCTGCCTGCGCTTATTGCTTCCTTTGGTTTAGGACCGCTGTGGGGCGTTCTGGTCGTTTTGATTAAAAACGTGGTGCATCTTTTGGTTACCACCACGGGCGGTGTCGGCGAATTGTCTAACTTTTTGCTCAGCTCCATCTTTGTGGCAACGGCAGGAGCGGTCTATCACTTCTTCCGTACAAGAAAGGGCGCTTTAATAGGAGCAACGGCAGGGGCACTGGCAATGGCGTTGGTTTCTGTTTTGACCAATTATTACGTGATGTACCCGATTTATTATAATTTTATGCCCGAAGAAGCCATACTCGGCGCTTATCAGGCATTGCTTCCCTCGGTGGATAGCATTTTGAAATCCTTATTTGTTTTTAATCTGCCTTTTACATTTGCAAAGGGGATGCTCAACACCCTTTTGGCATTTTTGATATATAAGCACATCTCCTCCTTCTTAAAGGGTACGCCGCGTTCTCGTGTCCCAAAATGATTTTGTAAGAATAAAGAGGTGACTTTTTTGATACAGTTTTTGTTGCGTAAATTTGTGCCTCGGTATGAGGATATTGCGGACAAAAGGGTGCGCCGTGCCTACGGAATGCTGGTTAGCGTGATTGGCATTATCTTAAACTTTTTGTTGGCGGCGGGAAAGCTCTTGGTGGGGCTTGCCAGTGGCTTGGTTTCTATCCAGGCGGACGCCTTTAACAACTTGTCGGATGCGGGCTCTTGCCTTGTTTCCCTGGTGAGCTTTCGCATCGCCGCGAAGCCTGCGGACAGAGACCATCCCTTTGGCCACGCGCGTATGGAATACGTGTCGGGAATGATTATGGCATTTTTGATTTTGATGCTTGGCGTGGAGCTACTGAAAACCTCGGCAAGCACGCTTTGCGTTTCCATCTTCGAGGCAGAAAAAGTTAAAGAAACCGCCTTTTCTCTGATAACCGCCATCGTTCTTGGCGTTTCTGTTTTTGTGAAGCTGTGGCTTTCTCTGCTCAATCGGAAAATAGGCAAGCGTATTGGTTCGTCTGTGATGCGGGCGACGGCGGTTGACAGCCTTTCCGACGCTCTTTGTACCACCGTTGTGTTGGTGGCGGCTGTGGTGGAATATTTTGTTGACCTGCCGTTTAGTCTTGATGGCTTGATCGGTATTTTTGTTTCCCTCTTTATCTTTGTCGCGGGCGTGCGTATTTTGCGAGAAACCTGGGACGATATTTTGGGAAAAGCGCCCGATAAGGAAATTGTCAACAATATCATCAACACCGTGCATTCCTATGAGGGTGTCTACGGTATACACGACCTGTGTATTCATCAGTATGGTGCGGGAACCGTTGTCGCTTCCTTGCATATCGAGGTGGACGGCAAGGAAGATGTGTACTTAATGCACGATATGATTGATAATATTGAGCAAGAACTCCTTGACGAATGGCAAATTCAAGCCACCATCCATATGGACCCCATTGTGATAGGCGATAAATCGGTGGACGACTTGAAGGAAAAAATTTCTCTGATGGTTTCTGCCATTCACCCCTCTATCACCATTCACGATTTCCGTTTGGTGCAGGGACCGACCCATTCCAACCTCTTGTTCGACATTGCCGTTCCCTTTGAGGTTAAGGACAGCAATGAGGACATCCTTTCCCGTGTGGAAAGAGAGCTTTTGGCGTTAGATAAGACTTATCGTGTAAAGGCTAAGATTGACCGCGTATAAAAAGGGGTTGTCAGATTTGCCGACACCAAAAAGCCCGAGAAAGTAATATTTGTTTATCCAAGATAAGCCTCTCCAAAAGGGAGGCTTTCTTCTGTTTTTAAGGAGGATTTTCTACGAAACTCTCCATTAATTACAATCGGGCTTTTTGATCTCGCCTAAATCTGCCTATCCCCTTGGGGCTGTCAGATTTGACGCTCATCAAAAAAGGCTACCTCAATTTGCAATTTGAGATAGCCTTTTTCTATAAGTATAAAGAATTGTTTGCTTTCTTATCAGCCGTCAATCATGTTGCGCAGCTTGGCGGCCGCAAGATAGGCGCGGCGCAGAAAATCCTTTACGGAAAGGTGCGCGTAGGCGTGCCTTTTCAGCTCTAACATCAGGGTTCCCTCGTAGCCTGACTCCCTGATTTTTTGCGCGACACGGGAAAAGTCAATTTGTGCGTCAAAGGGAATGAGGTGCGCGTCGTCGTTATATATCTTGTTGTTGTCGTGTATATGCAAGGCGCATAGCCTCTCACCGTATAAGGACATAAAATCTATTTTTCCCATCGTGAAGCAGGACTCGTGCCCCGTATCCCAACAAAAGCCCACCGTTTCGCTTTGGCGATAGTATTCCATAAAATAGGCGAGATGGTCAAGCTTTCTTTGGTTTTCAAAGGCGATTTTCACGCCCTTGCTTGCGGCTTCGGCAACAAGCATGTGAAAGCGAGAGGCGCCCTTCTCATTGACGTGGGGCGGATTTTCCCCGCTGCTCAAATGAACGATGACGGTGGGAATATGGTGCTTGGTGCAAAGGGCAACGGTTGCCTTCATTTTCTCCAAAAAGCGCTCGCCCTCGTCGCCCTCGCTCCACATATTGTTGATGGTAGCCCAATCGGCGTGTAGAGTGTCAAAGCAAAGCCCCTCTGCCTTTGCCGCTACAATGTGCCGCTCGGTTGTTTCTTCTATGAAATCGCAGACAAAAACAGCCTCAAACCCCGCTTCCTTTACCGCGCGGTAGCCCTCTTCAAAAGAAATTTCCTGTCCGATAAAGTCGGTGTTTATGCCAATTTTGCGCGTTGTCATTCTTCTTACCCCTTCTTTAATTCTAAGGTGCGTGCATAGGAAGCTTGCAGGGTTTCTTTCAGCAAGGCGTCAACATCAAGGGCGTTTAGCTTGTCAATGCCTTCAATGGTGGTGCCCTTGGGGCTGCAAACCGCGTCTACCAACGAGGAAAGCGGCGTCTGGGTTTGACACATCACGCTCGCAGCGCCAAGTAAAGTATGCTTTACATAAAGGAGCGCCTTTTCCTCTTCCACGCCGCAGGCAACGGCTGCCTTGACAAACGCCTCGGCAAAGCGGTACACAAAGGCAGGACCGCATCCCGAAACCACGCTTGCCGCGTCAATATCCTCTTCGGAAATAGCATCCAAAAGACCTGCCCCCTGCAAAAGCGACAGAAAAAGAGCCTTTTCCGCTTGGGTGGTTTTCTCATTCGTGCAGTACAAAATGACGCCCTTGCCAACAGAGGCGGGTAGGTTCGGCATAATGCGGATGATAGAATGCTCGCTCTTTACCAAAGAAGCGACTTTGGCAATATCAACGCCTGCCGCCATGGTGACCAGAAGGGCAGTGGGATTTTGGGCAAGAGCGTCCTTCATATCGGTCAATACCGCGGGAAGAACTTGGGGCTTGACCGCCAGAAAAATGATTTCAGAGTGGCTTGCCAATTCCGTCAAGGAAAGAGCGTCAGCCCCCATATCTACAAAGGCTTGCGCCTTTTCGGGCATAGGCTCGCAGATGGCAGTATGCTCAGCACCGATGTTCTCAATGACACGGCGAAGCAAAACGCCCCCCATATTACCACAGCCAACAAAGCCGACCTTATATATCCGTTTATCCATATTTGAAATCCTTTCTTTTAAGCAAAAGGGTAGGCTTAACGTATCTGTCCTGTTCCCTCTATGACGTATTTGTAGGTAGTCAATTCGCCGATGCCCATAGGACCTCTTGCGTGCAGCTTTTGCGTGGAAATGCCTATCTCCGCGCCGTTGCCAAATTCTCCCCCGTCGGTAAAACGGGTAGAAGCATTGACATACACCGCCGCGCTATCCACCGAGGCGATAAAGAGCCTTGCGTTTTCCTCTGCTTCGGTTATAATGGCATCGCTGTGATGGGTGGAGTGAAGAGAGATATGGGTAAGGGCGTCCTTTACGTCCTTGACAATCTTGACGGCTAAAATGTAGTCTAAAAACTCAGTGTCAAAATCCTCTTCGCCTGCCGCTTTTCCCTCTGTGTAAGCCAAGGACAAGGGGCAAAGACGAAGCTCGACGGGCTTTTGCCCCTCTGCCAAGCGATCATCCACCAGCGCCTTACGCAGAAGAGGTAAAAAGGCGGGGGCAATATCTTGGCTTACAAGACAAACCTCTGCTGCGTTGCAAACGGAAGGGCGGCTGGTCTTGGCGTTCTTGATAATGGCAAGCGCCTTGTCAAAATCGGCGGTGCTGTCTACATAAATATGGCAAATACCCGTTCCCGTTTCAATGCAGGGAACGGTGGCGTTTTCCACGCAAGCCTTAATCAGTCCCTTTCCCCCACGGGGAATTAAAAGGTCCACGTACTCCTTGGCGGTCATAAGAACGCCGGCGCTTTCGTGGGTGGGGTCCTTCACGAGCTGCACAAGGTCCTCTGGAACGCCCGCCTTTTTTAAGCCTTCTCTTAACGCAAGGACAATCGCCTCGCAGGAGCAAAGACTGTCCTTTCCACCGCGCAGTATACAAACGTTGCCGCTTTTCACCGTCAACGCGGCAGTATCTGCCGAAACGTTGGGGCGGCTCTCAAAAATCACCGCCACAACCCCAAAGGGAACGGTGATTTTTTGAATTTTCATTCCGTTTGCGTGAAGGCGGCGGTCAAGCACCTTTCCTAAGGGATCAGAAAGAGAGGCGACTTGTCTTATCCCCTCTGCCATCGCTTCAATCCGCCAGGCGTTCAGCGCAAGCCTGTCCTTCATCACGAGAGAAAGGTGGGTTGCCTTTTCCATATCCTTGGCGTTGGCTTCCAGAATATCTTGGGTGTGCAGAACCAAATGCTCTGCCATAGAAAGCAAAGCCTTGTTCCGCGCCGCTTCTGTCAAGCAAGCAGCCTCGGTCACGCACGCCTTGGCGCGCTTTAATAACGAAAAAATCATAGCTTTATTCCTTTTATCAAAATTTCGGGATGGCTTATAGGGGCTTTTTGGCGCAAAAGCGCGTCCCCACTCTTTTTCCTTCGATAACATCATACAAAAGCTCGGGATTTTGACCGTTGACTATTGACATATCACACCCGGCTTCCGTACAGATTTTAGCGGCGTCAAGCTTCGTTTTCATACCGCCTGTTCCTAAGGCAGAGCCTGCGCCCTCGCCCAGCGCCATAATGTCGGGCGTCAGCTCTTCCACCACGTCAATGAGGCGGGCAGAGGCTTCCTTGTGAGGGTCCTTGTCGTAAAGCCCGTCAATGTCGGAGAGGATAACCAAAAGGTCAGCCTTAATGCTTTTGGCAACGAGAGCGGAGAGGGTGTCATTGTCGCCCACCTTGATTTCATCGGTGGCGATAGAGTCGTTCTCGTTGATGATGGGAAGCACCCCGAAATCCAACAGTCTTTCCATCGTGTTGGCAAAATTGCGGTGTCTGTCCTCGTGAGAAAAGTCATCTCCCGTAATCAAAATCTGGGCGATGGTATGGTTATATTCCGAGAACATTTTGTCATATGTATACATCAGCTCGCATTGCCCAACGGCGGCAGATGCCTGCTTTGTGGGAATATCGGCGGGCTTTTCTCGCAGGGAAAGCTTGCCAACGCCCATACCGATAGCGCCAGAGCTTACGATAATAATATTGTTTCCCTTGTTTTTCAAATCGCTCAAAACCTTGCAAAGCAGCTCGGTGCTGCGAATATTGAGACAGCCGCTCGGATGCGTTAAGGTGGAGGTGCCGATTTTTACTACAATTCTCATACAATCTCCCTTTTGCCGATAAAACGGCATTCTGAAAAAGAAAATAATCTTTATTATAGTGAATTATAACACAGTATGCAAAAAAATACAAGACAAAATCGCAAAAAAGGATAGCGCGGTATTGACTTTTCTTTTCTTCTGTGCTATAATGAGAAAAACAATCTTTCCAAGGAGAGAAAACAATGGAGCATATCAAAACATTAGAAACTCGTAACCTTTGCGAAAGCGCAAAGAACGGCGGATGCGGCGAATGCCAGACCTCTTGCCAGTCTGCCTGCAAAACGAGCTGCGGTATCGCAAACCAGAAGTGCGAGAACGAAAACAAGTGATTAGACAAAAGCGCCGCCATTATGGTGGCGCTTTTGCACAGTAGGAGCAAAAACCCAAGAAGAAAGGGAGCCTTCGCTGGCGCGAAGGACAGGTCATACATATGGTACATCAGTATAAGCAGGGCGGATATAACATCGTTATTGATGTGTTTTCAGGCGCCATTCACGTTGTGGACGAGGTGGCATACGACATCATCGCCCTTTTCAAGACGCACAGCAAAGAGGAAGTTATCTCTATCCTGACCGAAAAATATAAAGAGAGCAAGGGCATTGAGGAAAAAGACGTGGCGGAATGCTACGGTGAGGTTGCCGCTTTGGAAAAGACGGGCAGGCTTTTTGCAGAGGACACTTTCAAGCCTATGGCAAACAAGCTGAAAGAAAAAACCTCTAATGTGGTGAAGGCGCTGTGTCTTCACGTGGCGCATACCTGCAACTTGAACTGCTCGTATTGCTTTGCAAGTCAAGGCAGATATAGCGGAGAGAGAGGCTTGATGTCTTATGAAACAGGCAAGCGGGCGCTGGATTTTTTAATTGAGAATTCAGGAACGCGCCGTCATTTAGAGGTGGATTTCTTCGGGGGCGAGCCCCTGATGAACTGGGACGTGGTGAAGCGCTTGGTGGCGTATGCCAGAGAACGGGAAAAGGAAACGGGCAAGGAGTTTCGTTTCACCCTGACCACGAACGGTATGCTGATCGATGACGAGGTCATCGAATTTTCCAACCGTGAAATGAGCAACGTGGTGTTGAGCCTTGACGGCAGAAAAGAAGTGCACGACAGATTTCGCGTTGACTTTTCAGGCAAGGGTAGCTGGGAAAAAATCGTGCCGAAGTTTCAGCGCTTTGTCGAGGCGCGCGGCGGTAAAGGCTACTATATGCGCGGCACGTTTACCCACGCAAACCCCGATTTTTTAGAGGATATCAAGCAAATGCTTGACCTTGGCTTTACCGAGCTTAGTATGGAGCCCGTTGTGTGCGCGCCCAATGACCCTTCTGCCTTGACGGATGAGGATATTGTTCTGGTGAAAAAGCAGTATGAGGAATTGGCGGATCTGATGCTTGCGCGTCGTAAAGAGGGAAGACCCTTTACGTTCTACCATTATATGATAGACCTGACGGGCGGCCCTTGTATCTATAAACGCATTTCGGGCTGCGGCTCGGGAACGGAATATATGGCGGTGACGCCTTGGGGGGACCTTTACCCTTGCCATCAGTTTGTGGGAGATGAATCCTTCAAGCTTGGCAACGTGTACGATGGGGTGCAAAATACCGCAAGGCAGAACGAATTTAAGCAATGCAACGTCTATGCCCACGAGGAATGTAAAAATTGCTGGGCAAAGCTTTATTGCTCGGGCGGCTGCGCCGCCAACGCCTATCACGCAACCGGCAGCGTTTTGGGCGTGTATGAGCCCGGGTGCGAGCTGTTCCGCAAGCGTATGGAGTGCGCCATTTACGTAGAAGTGGCGAAGGCGTTTGAGTCGTGAGGCGGAAAAATATGAATACACCCATCTGTGATTTTGTAAGGGCATACGCCAAGAAGCGTCCTGCGCGCCTACATATGCCGGGGCACAAGGGCAAGGGCACCTTGGGGGTTGAGGCACGGGATATTACAGAGATTACGGGAGCGGATGTTCTCTATCACGGCACGGGCATCATCGCCGAAAGCCAGAAAAACGCCACCCGCCTTTTTGGTTCCCATAAAACGCTCTATTCTACCGAGGGCTCCTCGCTTTCTATTCGCGCGATGCTTCTGCTTTTGAAGCAGTACGCCGCAAGAGAGGAAAGAAAACCCGTGATTTTGGCGGCAAGAAACGCGCATAAAAGCTTTATGAACGCCGCTGGCCTGCTCGATTTGCCTGTTCATTGGCTTTCCTCGCAAAAGGAGCTTCTTTCTTCTACTCTTTCTCTTGACGAGTGGGAAAGGGCTATTAAAGAGGTAGCGCCCTTGGCACTCTACATTACCTCTCCCGATTATCTTGGGAATATGGCGGACGTTGGCACTCTTGCTGACCTATGCCATCGGTACGGTTGCCTGCTTTGCGTGGATAATGCCCACGGCGCCTACCTCAAATTTCTGTTCCGTTCTCTGCATCCCTTGGATTTGGGGGCGGATTTGGTGGTGGACTCTGCCCATAAGACCCTTCCCGTATTGACGGGGGGCGGATATTTTCATATTGCCAACGTGGCACCCGACTTTTTTGCGGAGAACGCAGAGAGGGCGCTTGCCTTCTTTGCCACCACAAGCCCTTCTTATTTGATTTTGCAATCCTTGGATATGGCAAACGCCTACCTTGAAGAGAAGGGGCGCGCAGATGTGGCGAAGGCAGTGGCTTTGGCAAAGGAATGTAAAGAAAGATTGACACTTGGCGGCTATACCGTTTTACAGGGAGAGCCTTGCAAAATCACCCTGTATGCCAAGGATTACGGATATACGGGAGAGATGCTTGCCAAGGCTTTGGAGAAAAAGGGTGTGTACGCCGAGTTTGCCGATAGAGAGTATCTGGTTTTGATGCTCTCGCCCTCTACCCAGAAAAGAGATATGGCAAGAGCGATGGCGGCGCTGCTTTCCCTGCCTAAAAGGGCGCCGATTGAAGAAAAGCCCCCGTGCGCATCCTTGAAAAGCCCCGAGCTTTCCTTAGCGGCGGCGATGCTTGCCAAAACGGAGCGCGTGCCAATTACCGCGGCGGCGGGAAGAATTTTAGCATCCGCAACCGTTTCCTGCCCCCCTGCTGTGCCCATCGCTCTTTGCGGAGAGCGGCTTTCCGAGGAAGCGGTAGCCCTTTGCCTGTACTACGGGATAGAAGAGGTTTCGGTGGTAGAGGAAAAGAAATAAGAGAAGCGCCCCATAAATGTTTTTTCTCTTGACAAATTGTATGCTTTATGGTATACTCTTTTTTGATAAAAGCAAAGGCGATGACAAAGAGAGTAGGTCTATGGAAAGCCCAAAGCGAGTCGGGTATGGTGTGAGCCGATGGGGGAGTATATAGTCTGAAAATCACTTTCGAGCTGTGCGCCCCAACAGAGTAAGGCGCAACGGAGGTCCACCGTGAAGGGACGGCATATGACAGTATGTGACAGGTGGTTATAAAGCGGTGGCTTTGCCTTGTGCATACAAGCGTGCATACAAGCGTGTATACAAGGCAAAGCCTTTTTATTTTGAGAACAGGCGCAAAGCGCAGAAAGGATCAGATAAAAATGATTTTTGAAAAGGTTTCGTCCAATTTGAATTTCAAAGAACGCGAAGCGAAAACCCTTTCCTTCTGGAAGAAAGAGGACGTGTTCGGCAAGAGCCTTGCTCTGCGGGAAGGAAAAGAGGAGTTCACCTTCTACGACGGTCCCCCCACGGCAAACGGAAAGCCTCATATCGGGCACGTGCTGACCCGTGTTATTAAGGATATGATTCCCCGTTACCGCACAATGAAGGGATATCACGTGACCCGTAAGGCGGGCTGGGATACCCACGGGCTTCCCGTAGAGCTTGAAGTGGAAAAGCAGCTCGGGCTTGACGGCAAGGAGCAAATTGAGGCATACGGGCTCTCTCCCTTTATTGACAAGTGCAAGGAAAGCGTTTGGAAATACAAGGAAATGTGGGAAGACTTTTCTGCCCGTGTCGGCTTCTGGGCAGATATGAAGGCACCCTACGTCACCTATCACGATTCCTTTATTGAGTCGGAATGGTGGGCATTGAAGAAAATTTACGATAAGGGGCTTTTGTATAAGGGCTTCAAGATTGTTCCTTATTGCCCTCGCTGTGGAACGCCCCTGTCCAGCCACGAGGTAGCGCAAGGCTATAAAACGGTCAAGGAGCGCTCGGCGGTTGTCCGCTTCCGCCTGAAAGACGAGGACGCTTTCGTTCTGGTTTGGACGACGACCCCTTGGACTCTGCCCTCAAACGTGGCGCTTTGCGTGCATCCTGAGGAAGAATACTGCAAGGTGTTATACAAGGTAGACGGCTTGGTGTATTATATGGCTAAGGCGTTGGTGCCTGCCGTATTGAAGGGCGAGGACGAGCCCTATGAAATTTTAGAGACCTTTGCGGGCAAGACCTTAGAGGGCAAGGAATATGAGCCTCTCTTCGCTTGCGCCGGGGATTCTGCGGCAAAGCAAAAGAAAAAGGCGCATTTCATTACCGTTGACACCTATGTCACGATGTCAGACGGTACGGGTGTCGTTCATATCGCGCCTGCTTTCGGTGAGGATGACGCGCGCGTCGGCAGAAATTACGATCTGCCCTTTGTACAGTTTGTAGACGGCAAGGGCAATATGACCGCCGAAACCCCCTATGCAGGTCTGTTTGTCAAGGCGGCGGATATGCCTATTCTTTCCGACCTTGAAAAAGAGGGCAAGCTGTTTGACGCTCCTAAATTTGAGCACGAATATCCTCATTGTTGGCGTTGCAATACCCCCTTGATTTATTACGCCCGCGACTCTTGGTTTATCCGTATGAGCTCGGTGCGCGAAAGGCTGATTGAAAACAATAATACAGTTCGTTGGATGCCCGAAAACATCGGCAAGGGGCGCTTTGGTGACTGGCTTGAAAACGTGCAGGACTGGGGAATTTCCCGTAACCGTTATTGGGGAACGCCCTTGAATATTTGGGAATGCTCCTGCGGCAAGCGCCACGCTATCGGCTCTGTTGCCGAGTTGAAGGAAATGGCTACGGAGCCTATCGAGAGCGTTGAATTGCACCGTCCCTATATTGACGAGGTGCGCTTGCGCTGCCCTGATTGCGGTGGCGAAATGACCCGTGTGCCTGAGGTAATTGACTGCTGGTTTGACTCGGGCTCTATGCCCTTTGCCCAATGGCATTATCCCTTTGAAAACAAAGAAATCTTTGAGAGCCATTTCCCTGCGGATTGGATTTCCGAGGGCGTTGACCAAACGCGCGGCTGGTTCTATTCCTTAATGGCAATCTCCACCCTGATCTTTGATAAAGCCCCCTATAAAAACGTCTTGGTCTTGGGACACGTTTTGGATAAGGACGGGCAAAAAATGTCTAAATCCAAGGGCAACGCCGTTGACCCCTTTGAAGCCTTGGAGGAGTTTGGCGCGGATGCGGTGCGTTGGTATTTCTATTCCAACAGCGCCCCCTGGCTGCCCAACCGTTTCTCGGGCGAGGCGGTGGTCGAAGGGCAAAGAAAGTTTATGGGCACCTTCTTTAATACCTATGCCTTCTTTGTTCTCTATGCCAACATCGACAATTTCAATCCTATGGAATACACCCTGTCCCATAACACGCTTTCCGTGATGGACAAATGGCTGCTCTCTCGCTTGCATACGGTGGTCGGGCAGGTAGACAAGTGCTTGGAAAATTACCAAATTCCCGAAGCCACCCGCGTGCTGGATGGCTTTGTGGACGAAATGTCCAACTGGTATGTCCGTTGCAGCCGTGAGCGCTACTGGGGCAAGGATATGACACAGGATAAGATCAACGCCTATATGACGCTGTATACCGCTCTTGTGACTTTGGCTAAAATTTCCGCTCCCCTGGTGCCCTTCCTGGCAGAGGATATTTATCGGAATTTAGTGGTTTCTGTGGATAAAAACGCGCCTGTAAGCGTGCATCTTTGCGATTTCCCTGTGTCCGATGCCGCTTATATTGATAGCGCCTTGGAGCAAAATATGGCAGAGGTTTTGGATATCGTGGTATTGGGCAGAAGCGCCAGAAACGCCGCCGTTATCAAGAACCGTCAGCCTATCGGTAAGATGTACGTGAAGTCCTCTTCCGCTCTTTCTTCCTTCTTCTGCGATATCATTTGCAAGGAGCTGAACGTGAAAGAGGTTCTCTTTACCGATTCTATGCGAGAGTTCACCACCTACACCTTCAAGCCGCAGCTGAAAACAGTCGGTCCGAAATACGGCAAGCAGCTTGGTGAAATCAAAACGGCGCTCTCCTTGCTTGACGGCAACGCCGCTATGGATGAATTGAATGAAAACGGCGTTTTGAAGCTTGCGCTTTCCTCTATCACAGCCGAGCTTACCAAGGAAGACCTTTTGATTGATATGCAAAAGAAGGAAGGCTTTGCCGTTGCTGAAAACGGCGGCGTTACCGTTGTTTTGGATACCAACCTGACAGATGCGCTCATAGAAGAGGGCTTTGTCAACGAGCTTGTCAGCAAAATTCAAACGATGAGAAAGGACAGCGGCTTTGAGGTGACAGACCGCATTATCGTTTCCATTGCGGGCAACGCGCGCCTGGCGAAGATTGCCACCGACAACAAGGAAGAAATCTGCCGCATCGTCTTGGCAAACGATATTTTAACAGAGTCTGTCGAGGGCGGCAAGGAATGGAACATCAACGGTGAAAACGCCGTTATCTCCGTTTCCAAGGTTTCCTGATTTGTCCTGATTTCAAACCAAAAGGCTATAAAAGCGCTTGTCGCTGTTATAGCCTTTTTTCTTATTTTTTTATAAAAGGTGCAAAGCCTTTGCGATGGCGTATTTTCCCTTGCGCTTTCTGTCCTTGTATGTACCGGGAGAGAGATAATATAGCTGTGTAAAGCGGTGACCTGTTTGCGTGGCGATGTCGCGTCGGATTTGCTCGCAGACACCTTCCTCACAGCAGCTCTTCAAGGCTTCGTCAATGGCGGCGTTGAGCATCATATAGTGACCAAGGGTTGCTGCGGGGAGCTTGCCGCGGTGAATTTCCTCTGCCCGACGGTCATAGTCCTCACACATTGCCCGTACCGTGTGACTGACAGAGGGAGGCAAAAGAAGGTTTTTTTCCATAGAGAGTCTTCCTTTCGTTTGGTTTCGGGGTGCGGTTACGACAAAACGGGATGTCTTGGCATAAAACAGAAAAAAAGGGGGAGAAGGCAAAGGTGTCGGATAAAAGGATACCGCATCAAAAGATACCGCATCAAAAGCCTCATTGTGCTGTTTTTGTTGTCCGTTGTGTCCGTTAGCTGATCTATTAATGGATTATCTCTGATAGAGAAGATATACCGTTTCTTCCAATTCCTCGGATAAGGCGTAGGCATCTGATGCCATTTCGTCGATTTCCTCGCGCACGGTCTCAATTCTCTCCAAAAGCTCTGTTTCCACCAGCTCCACTACCTCTTCGGGCAGGGCAAATTCCTCTAACTCTTCCTTGACGGCATAAAGACGGGAAAGCTTCTCCTTGGCATCCTTGACGCATTCCTCCAAGGAAGAAAGCTCTTGCCTTATTTCATAAGGGGCGCGAAGCAAAAAGGGGGTGGCCTCGGAAACGGTTTGTATGTACATCATAAAAAACTCCATTCTGTTGCAGAGCAACGTTTTTTGTATGGCAGCTGCTTTGTCCTGTGGCAAAACAGCTTGCGTCGGAAAGACTTTTCCGCGCATAATTTACAGGGTTGTTGCGTATAATGCAACAACGAAAGAAAAAATAAAACGGTTTTTCCTGTTTCATGGATAAAAAAACCGAAAAAGAAAATGGAAACGACAATTTGCGGGGCGTCAAATGTCTTTTTCTTTTCTTCATCTATACTATATCACACTTTTTGTTGCTTGTCAAGTAACAAATTAAAATTTTTTTCAAAAAAGTGTTGCATAATATGTCGAAATGTGTTACAATAGAGAAAAAAAGAGAGAATGTTGCGAAAAATGCAACATAAGACGAAAAAGCGCTGACGCAAAGAGAGAAAACTCGGAAGAAATCAAGAGAAAAAAGCGATTTGAAATCTAAGTCAGATGGTGTTTTTTTGTTTGGAAAGGGAAGGGAGAAGGGTATGTCTATTGGAAAAAATATCGCCAAATTTCGCACACAGCAGGGCTTGAGTATGGAAGAGCTCGGACAAATGCTGGGGGTCAGTCGGCAAACGGTTTTCCGCTATGAAAATGGGAAAATTGAAAATATCCCACACGAAAAGGTCGAAAAAATCGCCTCTGCCCTGCATATTTCTCCTGCCCTGCTTTACGGTTGGGACAATGAGGAAGCGCCGGGAACCTTTAAGGTTCGCCACCGCCGTTTGCCGATGATTGGAGAAATCGCCTGCGGAGAGCCCATTTATGCCCAAGAGGAATGGGGGCATTATGCAGAGGCTGACGGCATAGAGGATGCTGACTTCTGTCTGCGCGCTCGCGGGGACAGTATGACAGGGGCGCGGATTTTTGACGGCGATATTGTGTTTATTCACGCGCAGAACAGCTTGGAAAACGGTGAAATTGGCGCGGTGATCATTGGGGATGAGGCAACGCTCAAACGGGTATATTACTATCCCGACAAGCAAAAGCTGATATTGCTTCCCGAAAACAACGCATACGAGCCCTTGGTGTATATCGGCGCGGATTTGGAAGAGGTGCGCATCATCGGAAAAGCCGTTGCCTTTCAAAGTCGCGTGCGGTAAAAGGGCGGTTGCTTTTATGGAAAGATATGTTTACACAAAGGGTATAAAAACAAAGAAAGGCTTGGGATAAAAACACGATGAAAAGAACAGCCATTATTACAGGAGCGTCCTCGGGCATCGGGCGGGAGTTTGCACGTCAGATCAAGCAAAGGGGCGAGGCGGATCATTTTCTTTTGATTGCCCGACGCCGCGAGCGGTTAGAGGAATTGGCAGAGGAGCTAAAAGAGGCGGATATTCTCCCCTTGGACTTGTGTGAGGAAGAGTCGGTAAGGGTCTATGCCGATTATTTGAAGGAGCATCGCTTGCAGGTGGTTTACCTTGTCAATGGGGCGGGCTTTGGCAAATTCGGCGACTATGCGCACATAAGCGAAACGGACGTTTCCCGTATGATAGATTTGAACAGCAAGGCAACCGTTCTCATCACGCACGCCACCATTCCTTATATGGAGAAGGGCGGGCATATTATAGAAATCGGCTCAGGATCTTGCTTCACGCCCCTGCCCCATTTTAACGTATATGCCGCATCCAAGGCGTTTGTGCTACATTACGCCAAGGGTCTTCGGGCAGAGGTGAAGCCCTTGGGCATATCCGTCACCTGCTTTTGTCCCGGTTGGGTGGAAACGGAGTTCTTGGAAAACGCGCAAACGACACCCGGGGCACTTTATCCCAAAAACCCCAAGCCCCTGTTAAAGGCAAAACGGGTAGTTGCCTACGGTCTTTCCCGCGCAAGACGGGGAAAATTGCTGGCGGTGACAAACTGGTATACAAAATTGCAGCATATGATGTTCAAGCTGTTGCCTGACCGTCTCTTGACTTGGCTCTGGTTGAAAACGGTATTATAATGACAACTGTTCTTTATATTCTGCTCCGTCTTCGGTGCCCTGCGCTATAAAATCCGTCACAGGCTCATTTGCTTTTGGCGAAAAGAAGGGCAAAAAGTCCTTGAAATACTCGTCAAGCAGGTCGTTTTGCTCGGAAAGATACGAAACGGTATCCTTGCTGATATTGCAATAGCCTGCTCTGTATCCCTTGATACCGTTAAAGACCAGGGTGAAGATTTTGCAAAAGTATCCCAAGAGCAAAGCAGGGCTTGGCTCGAAAATGATTTGGCAAATAACCGAAACTGAGAAAAAAGCGGTGAAGGCAGAAGCGAATAAATAGGGCAGAAAGCGCCGTATTTTAGAAACGGCGGGGGCGTTTGCCAAGGGGGCGGTGTATCCGCCCCCTTCTCTTGTAAACAGGAGCATAGGCGGGGTGATGCGAACAGCGCGCATGCGCGCGACCTTCCGTAAACCCCTTTTTTGCAGAGAGGAAAGGGCGGCGGGGGGATTGGAAGGACCGTAGGCACCCAAGTCCTCTTCGGTAAGGCAAAAGGCGGAAAGAAGCGCTTTGCGTTTGTTTTGGGTTTCTCTTTCGCTGACGCTGTCACAAAACGCGCTTAATGAAGCCATTGTCCCCTCTTCCCGAAAGCGAAGACGGTTTTTATTGGTTCTTTGTAAGACAAGCTCATATTCTTTCTCCTTTTTCGCCTGCTCAGCTCCCGTTTCGCTCAAAGAAAAATACATCACGTAGGAAGCGAAGAGAAGCAAAAGAAAATGCAGGGAAAATTCCAAGGATGCTTGGAAGAAAAGAGAAATATCGGTAAAAAACAAGGCGGAGACGGCAAGAAGCGTGACGGTGGCAGAGAGAACACCCAAATGAGAAAGCACGCTTTTGAGATTGCTTTTGCCGTCTTGAACGGATTCGGGGAAAAAAGATGACATATTAAAACCACGCCTTTGCACCGCAAAGGCTTCCTTTTTTGCAGATTCATAAAAAACAGGCGCAAGGGAAAAGGCAGCTCTCCTTCTTGCGCCCTGCTTTTATTTTCGATTTTGGTACCGTTTTGCCAAATAGAAGCAAAGCGCGCCAAGCATACTGAACGGAAACGCCACAAAGGATACGGCAATCAGCCCGTCAATGATTTGGCGGAACAGCGACAGAAAAAGCCAAAGTAAAAACCAAAGCATCCAAGCAGACGGGCTTTTCAGCCAATGCTTTATGGCTTTCCAAAAGGGCAATACCGCCAAAAGCAAGACCAAGAGTCCGAAAATAGAAAGGGTGCTTGCTCTGTCGGAAAGCCAAAGGGGGAAATGTTCAAGGGATGAAATGACAGCAGGAAGGGTGCAAAGAGCAAAGCCTGCTATGCGAAAAAAAATGACCATAAAAATCCTTTCTTCCGCCAAAGAGAAAAGCTGCCTCTTGGCGTTATTCTTCTTTTAAGGTTTGTTGCAGAGCAAAGAAGCTTGAAGACATCGCATCCTTCTGGGCTTGCGGCAGATTGGCGCATTGAAGCATACGGAACAAAAGCTCCGTTTCCGTTTGTAAGGCGGCGGTGGTTTTTTGCTTTTCCTTCAAGTTTTGCGCCAAGGCTTCCTCTAATGCGGCTAAGCGCTCTTCGGCTTCCTGTAAAAGGGCAACGGTATTCTCCGAAACCTGTAAAACCGCCGAAGCTCCTTGCTGTAATGACGCCAATTTTTCTTCGGCATTGGCGGAAAATTCTTCCGTCTTTTTGCCAGCCTTGTTGGCGCTGTCCGAGAGGGCAGAGAGGGCGGAGCGAAGCAAGGGCAAAAGCCCTGTTTTATAGAGAAAACCGGGAATCAGCGAGGCAATACACGCCAAGGCACAAAAGATTTTTTCGGCGTTTTCGCGTAGAAAGTCACCAATGGCGTTGGTAAAAACCCTTTTTTCCTCGGTGGTGGCGGTGGCTGATTCGGCAAGAGGCTCTTGCTCCTCTGATGCAGGCAAGGGCGGCTCTTGCGCGTTCACCGTCAGACACAAAGCGCCAAGGATGAGGGATAACAAAAACAGCAAGCATAATATTCGTTTCATATATATAACCGTAGCATTCGCATCGCGAAGGCTTCCTTTCTTGATATTACGGGCATCTGTGCCCAAAGAAAACAGAGAAGGGAAGAAAAAGATATCTTTTTGTTTTTCCCTTAAAACAAGGTGGCGCCGCGCATCTCCTTTTGCAAGGCTTGATGTGCATCTTCGAGCTTCTTTTGCCGCTTTTCTTGGTCTATTTGGCGGTGAAGCAGGGCAAGCAGGAGCTTTTCCGTCGGAAAGGCAAAGGGGGTCACTTGCTCGTTATGGCGCAAAAGTCCTTGACAGGGAATGCTTGCACCCTCTATGTAAAGGGATAGGGTGTTTTCCCCTTCTCTTAAATCGGTGGGGAAGAGGCGGTAAAAGCGCAAGGGCTCGTTCGCGAGTGCTCGCCCGTTCAGAAACACCTTGGCTTCCTTAGGAAGAGTCAGATAGAAAGCCCCCTTTTTTTCCTTTTGCTCGGCGAAAAAGGCAAAGCCGTCCAATATTTCTATTTTCATTGCATCGCTTCCTTTTCCTTGACGAGGCTTTCCATCTCTTCTTGCGTGAGCCATTTTTTTAATACGGCGTCCTTCAAACGTCCGTAAGACCAAAGCCCCGCCAGATAATAGGCGCGGATTTTTTCAAATTTCGTCATAGCTTTCCTCCCCGTCAAGAGAAACATCGGTCATCATAGCGATATAATCCATGTCGGCTTGTATTTGCTTTTGTCTTGCTAAAAGAGCGGCGCTTTTTTGCCGTTCCTCCTGCAAGGCTTGGTGAATGTTTTTATAAATAAACATAAAATTTCCTTTCTGCCGTTCAGGCAATGACGCAAAGAGGGGCGATGTTTGCCGAGAAGCTGGCGGGGTTGTTTGGGACGTTGCCCTTCGCGCCAATTATTTTGCAATAGTGTACGGTATCGGAAACCGCGGTACGCAGCATCCAAGAGGCAACGGAGCCGTCCTTTTTATATTTGGTGCGTCCCTTGTCGGGAAGGTCATGAGGCTCCGGCGAGGTGCAGAAGGAGGAATAATAGGGATAAGGCGCCCCTTCTCCTTCTTCACCCTCAATCGGTGTACCAAAGACCTCGCTTGCCGAGGGTAAAAAGAAGATATCCTCGGTGACTTCGTAGCTTCCGTCAGACATGACGGTATTGGTTTTCGTCTTCTTTTTTACAGGGTAAAGAACCGCTAAAAAGTCTTCGTCCATACCGTACATAAAGCCGTTGTTCGGGAAGGGCCAGCTGGCAAAATGCTCGAAGTTTGTAACTCCTTTTCTGAAAATACTGCCTGCGGCGTAGTTGCTGTTCAGAAAGGTTCTGATTTGGGAATTCTTATAAGAGTTGTAGCCGTAGCGTATTTTTTCCGCGCAAGCAATCTTGTCGGAGGGCAAAAGCGTTCCTTCCTGTCCCTGCTTCACGGAAACCGTTTCAATGGCTTCGGTGGATGTGACGCTATCATAGGTGGATATCTTTGTGGAGAGGGCGGTGCTGGTTATCCCCATTGGAAAAAGAATATGCCCCTTGGCGGGAACAGACTTTGTCAGCGTGAAGGAATAGTATTGGTTGACGCCCTGGGATAAATCGGACTCGGACGGAGTCAAATAATTGTAAAGATAAAAATGATAGGTGCCCGCGGGCAAGGCTTTTTCGCAATAATACAGAGCCTGTGTTAAGGTGTGAATCAGAAAACCGATGGGATTGTGCAGCTGTAAGGTAATGGAGTGGCGGAAAACGTTGGCGTCAATCGTTTCGCAGTCAATTCCGATAACGTCCCAAGCGATGGCTTCCCCTTCCTTCTGGCAAACAAATTGGTCGCCAATGGACAGTATTTTAGAGGCAAGACCTGAGCGCACCAAGCCTTGCAGCTGTGCCCAGGATTCAAATTTGAAGGTATCCGACCTTGCCAAGACGGATAGAAGCGCGTTTTGCGTGTCCATCTTTTCGGCAAAGGTGCTGTCGGATAAAAGGTTAATAAAGGTTGACATTTTGTAATCCTTTCTGTTAAATGTGGTAAAGCCGACGTAAAAGAGGCACTGTACTCATACCTTTTCGGTGATAAGAAGCCCGGGCTTTCCGTTTTGTATAGCCAAGGAATAACGGTAGACCTTGCCCGTTGCTTCATCCGTCAGGACGTGCGGGGGAATATCGGCAAGCGCCGTTTGCAAAGCCTTTACCTCTTCGGCCTTGGCAAAGGTGGCAGAGGAAAGACCCCTGTGCAGCGTCAAGGAATTTCCCACAGCCGTGATTTCCGTTATCATATCCCCACTGCCCTCGGTATACAAAATGGTGGTCTTCACCAAATCTCCCACACGAATATAAATGTGCTGGCTGTCGGCGGTGGAAAGAGTCAAATCAATATATGCCTCGCCCTTTTGATAAGAGGCAACGGGAACGCCATCCTTTACGGCATAACAAAGCTCGCCGCTCTTTACAACCAAATCCTTGGGAATGTTGATGTCTACCGAATGTAAAACGGGCGAATAGCTTGTTTCGTCCTTATATTCCAAGCGGTATACCTTGGCATAATCGTCGGATGGAAGCTCAGAAATACGGAAGGTCGTTTTTACATCATTCCGCAAGGCAGAAAGTGCGTTTTGCGTTTTGGTGTCAAGGGATAAGATGTCGGCTTTTCTCTCTTGGTCGTCATTCGCTTGCTTTTGCGTTTGGTCGGCAAGCGCCTTTTTTTGCTCTTGAAGCTCCTTAAAGAAGGCTTCATCAGAGTGTGTCAGCGTGTCAACTGCCTCGCCCAGAGATGTTATTTCCTCTTGACAAAGGGAAAGAATTTCAGTTAAGGACTGTTCGCCGTTTATGGAAAGATAAGAGGAAAAGCGCCCTGAGGAAATGTCGGCAAACAAATCCGCCAAGGAGTGTCCTTCAAAAAGCTCCGTGGCAACGAGCGCCGCGAGGCGCTCGCAGGTGGTTTCATCCGTGTAAAGCCCAAGCGCATCCAAAAGGCTGTTAAAGCGCGAGGCTAAAAGCAGGGGCAGCTTGTCAAAGGCTGCGCGCAATTCCTTGGCGGATAGCATATTCCCACCGTAAAGAGAGGGGGAAGAGGGGCGACTCGCCAGGGAAGAAACCGCGTTTTCTTGTATTTCGGTATTGAGAATTTTGGATATCATATATTCTATGGCTTTCGCTTTGCAAAAGCATCCTTTCTGATGGAATATAAGAGATAAGGCTGCGCTTATGAGAACGGCGCTTGCAGCTTTCCTGCGGGCTGATGGCTGTAAGACAGCCCATAAATGCCAAAGGGAGAGCGGAAAACCTCATCAAAAAAGGCGTATTGCTTTTCGCACCAGCGCCGTTCCTTTTCTCTTATAGGAAGGGTGACGGCACTACCCGCGTCAAAGGAGAAGGCAGAGAAGTCCGCGTCACTTAAATCGGCAGCGTCCGTTCTGCATTCCTCAACCCTGTGCCAAGGGCTTCTGTCGGTAGAAACGTCCACGGAAAAATGGGTGGGCGCAAATAGCTTCAAGCGTAGCGCAACGGTGCCCGGCAGGGTGTTTTTTCTTAAATGCGGCATTCCACCGTTGTCCTTAGCGGTGGCGCAGCCCGATGGAAAGCGGTGAAAAGCATAGGTGTAGTAATAAGCGGGGATGCGTCCTTGTCGCCCTTCTTCTATTTCTTCCGCAAGGGAAACAAGATTGCCGTTTTGGTAAACGGGGAAGGTTCCCATTTCTGTGTAGGTGCCATTTTCAAGGGCAAAGAGAGGCATCGTTTGCAGCTCATCCTCGCTGTGTATTTCAGAAACGGAAGCAAGAGGGAAATAGGCACTGTCCTTTTGGTAAAAAAGAGGACTTGGCTTTGTGCGGTACAGAGCCTTTCCCCGTTTGTCTGTGTTAAAGCAACCGATAGCGCCGCTTTCCGTGGCAAAATACAAGGTGTCCTCCCCGACGCACAGGGTAGTGGCAGGAAAAAAGACGCCGCCCGTTCTTTCGCCATCGGTGTCAACGCCATAGCGCTGCCCGTTTTCTTGAACGTAATAGAGCATCTCGCCCGTTTCTCCCATAAGGGAATATACCTCGCCTTCGACCACTTGTCCGCTTTTCGGAGAAATAAATATGCTTTCCTTTTCAGCGGAAGCGGGTAGCGTTTCGGCGTAACGGTACAGGGGCTTGTCGTCCTGATAGTGTCCTATACCCGTTAAAAAATACCATTCGTATTCGGTGCTTCCCTTAGGGTGGCGGAAGGTTTCGCGGCTGTCGGCAAGATAGACATTGCCCTTGGTTAAAATGCACAGATATCCTTCAAATACCGCCATTTTGGCAGAGGACAAATCCTCGCGGCACAGCTTCAAATTCACGTTAGAGGAGCGAGGGCAAAGGCTGCGTTCTAAATTGACCGCCTGACGCTCTACGGCAAAAAGACCGTTTTTGGTGAGAAAAACGGGGTCATCTCGGAAGTTGAGCGCCCCCGATACCGTTCCCATTCCCGCAAGCCCCGATACCGCAGGGTAGATACGGGGGGCAAACGAATGAGAGGTGCTCTCGGCGGTGTGATAGAAAATGCCCCCTCTGCCCGCACCTTCCTCCTTCATAACCATCAGCATATCACCCGTGCCCAAAAGCGCGCGGTTCGGAACGGAAGAAAGTCCATCGTTGAAATAATTGAGGTTGCCTATGTAAAGGGGGTTGTTATAGCCTGTTTCATCGGGCGAAGAGAAAAAGACGGTGTTGGGAAGCTTAGGGTTTCCTGTGAAGAAAATGCGCCCGTCGTATTCCCCAACCGCTTGACAGCCCAAGACGGCATCCTTGCCTGACAGGGACTGCGCGCTTTCCCCAAACGCCTTGAAGCCCAAGGGAGAGTTGAACTGCGTGGGGGATGCTTCTAATTGAAGTGTAACGGCTCTTCCCGCCAAAACGGTATCGTCTGCCACAAAGACGCAAACGGATTGGATATAGCCGTCTTGCTTTTGGTAGGTATAGGAAGCGTGTGTGCCGTATACCGCGCTTCCTTCGGCTGTAATCTCTTCTTCTCCCAAAAGCACGCGGTTGATGCGTAAGGCAGGGGTGTATACGGGAGCGAGCAAAAGCTTCTTTTGTCTGATGGGCGCTTCTGCCTCTAAGCAGATTTGGGCAGAGGCGGGAAAGGGAGATGAGCCTTCAAAAAAGGAGATGGCGGAATACGACTCTTGGTCCTTGGGGTAGTATACGTAACGAATGCACTCAGCCTGCCCAAACGCCGCCTCGCCCACGGAAATCAAGCCCTCATTTAAAGAAACGGTGTGCAAAAGAACACAGCCCCAAAAGGCGTGATGCCAGATGTATTGCAAGGAAGAGGGAAGGTGCACCTCGGTAAGTGAAATACACTCGGCAAACGCGTATGCTCCGATTTCCGTGATGGTGTCGGGCAAGGTCACCGAAAAAAGGTTGGAAAAGCCGCAAAAGCCGCCCCCCGCGATGCCTGTTACCGTGTAGGTTTCCCCGTCTATTTCCGCAGAAGAGGGAATAGTCAGAGAGAGGGGAAGGGATGAGGGCTTTCCCGCCTTGACGGCACAGCAACCGGGGGATGCAGGCAAAGGAACAAATACAAGGCTGTCGTATTCGGCGGGCTGCTTTTCTTCTAAGCTTTCCGCCGTTGAAACCTCTCTGACCTCGTTTGTCAGCAGGTTGCGCTGCTCGTAGTGAGCGCCGTTATAAAAGGCGATAGGAACGTAGGGCAGCTCATTTTCTTCTAAAAGGCTAAGACAAGCCCCTTGGTTGTCAATGCGGTATAGCTGCCCGCCTGTGAGCAGATATAAAAAGTCGCCCGACTGAAAGCCGCAGCCCTCTTGCGCGGGGAGCTTGGCACAGATAGGCTCTAAGTCCTTTATCGCGTTTGGCTGATGGCGCAAGGCGGCGGGAAAGCGGTATAGCTTGTTCCCCGCGTGAATAATCAAATATTCCACCCCGCCTGTTTTTTGGGAGTAGATACCGAAAACCTTGTCCCCGAAAAAGCCGAACAGGCGGTATCCGGGGAAGGTTTCCACGGCAAGCCCATCGTTGCTCTGCCAATCCTTCCACATGTTTTTCAGGTTGCAAAAGCGATTGGGGGAAAGAGAAATATCATCCAAGGAAAAGTCAACGCCGCGAAAGCGGGAAAGATGGCTGGCGTAAACGGTGCTTTGACTGTTGTTTTTCATCCCTTATCCCATCCGTTTCCGCAATGATAGCTTGCCATTTGATGGGCAAAACGCTCCTTCTTTGCCTCGCTCAGCTCGGAGCGGAACAAGGCAAGATAATGAGAGGCAAGCTCTGCCCGCTCGTCTGCCCAAAGATAAGAGGATACGAGCAAGGGGAGCAAATGCAATGCCTCGGGTGAAATGTCTAATTCCTTGTGGAGTGTATCGGCGTTTACCTTGCAAGGACGGCGACAATATCGGATTTCCAGATTTCCCTCGTGCCCGAGAGCAAGACGGACGCGGCTTCCCTCAATCAGGAAGTCGCGCCCCTCCTGCAAGAGCAAGCTGCCAAGTCGCAAGGGCTTTTCGGGAAAAGAACGGAAATCGTCACACAAAGCACCCACGTCGTATTCGGTGTAATACTCCGCGCCGTCCTTGTGCTCTACGGTGATGGTTTTAACCAATGGAAAATGGCGGGAAATTTGCAAAAGGGAAAGACTTGTCATTTGATAAAAATATGGTTCATTATCGTCCAGAGTTTTGGCAAAGCCCATTTGGGCGACAATCTCCATCAGTTCTTTTCCTGTCATACTGTCTCCTTAAAGGTGTATTACATTGCCGTTCCGTCAGCAAGAGCGGATGTGGAATCCACGGCGAGCAAAATGTGCTTGTAAGAGCCAAAGCCAACACCGAAACGGCATCTGCCATTCCAGATGTAGTTGCCCGTATGGTTGTCCACCCAGTTGGAAACGGTTAAGGGCACACGGTTAAAGAACATATTGCCGCAAAGATTTTTGTTTGCCTCCGAGGACATAATCATACAGCGGTCATCTGAGGTCTGCCAGTCGGGCATAACCACGATATTCCAGTTACCGCATTGCAGGTTGATGTCGTTGTAGCCGTTACCCAAAGCACCCTCAGACCCACAAACCTTTTTAGCCACAGCCTCAGCGGCAGGGCGGTTACCGGGGAGAATAATGGTGTCAGCGGTGTAGCCGAGAATATCTCCGTTTTCATCCTTCATATTGCGGATTTTGGAAGAAAGCTCGTTCAAGGCTTCTTCAAACGCGGCTGTGGAATAGGCTCTTGCGTCCCCATCGCCCGTCTTGAAGATATTGCCGTAGAAGTAGTTGCTTTGCGTGCCGACCTTGTCGCCCGCGCCCCACTTGTGCGCGGAATGGAACAGGGGAAGTCCGTCAGGAGAGGTCAAGTCCAAAACCGCTTTGGCAAAATGTCCTTGGGATGCGGTTCCGTTTGCCAAGGCGTATTCGCAAATCTTGTGCATTGTCTTGTAGTAAGCGCGGGTGAAGTTTTCTGCGCGGCGCTTGGCATCCGCGGCAACGCCGTAGTTGGCGTCCTCCATCATTTGCGCGGTGATGGTAAACTCCTTCATAAACTGGATGTGCTCGATGAATTTGCGGTAGGTTTCGCGGATTTCGTCATTTTCAGCGCCCGCGCCTTCTTCGGTGGCGGCAAAAATACCGAATTCATTTTGACCTACAACCGTCTCACCGAATTTGGTGGAGCGCTCAATGTTGAAAAGCCAGTCACAAATACCGCCTCTTTTGGTCTGCAAATCGCTTTCGTGCTCAATGACCATTTTTAAGGGGGTTTCTAATTTTCCGACGGCGGCATTGTTAAGACCGCTGTTTTCAGAATAAATAATAGACATAGTATAAAAATCCTTTCTTGGTTTCTAATTATGCGCGGGGAAAACGAATAAGGACCTTGTCCGTTGCTTGTTCTGCACCTGCAAGGTCGAAAAGCAAGGCGCCTCTGTAGCTGCCGGAAGCAGCGGTGGCGGTTAAGGACAAGCCGTCCTCCGACAAGAGATATTCCTTTCCCTCGATCATCGAGGCAGGAGCGTCAGAGAGGGGAATTTCAAAAACCATATCCTCGTTGACGGGATATGCCAGAACCGTCTTTTTGGCGGCTTCCTTTCTGTAAGAAACGAATTGGGGAATGAAATCCGTGTTGTCTTTCATAGCCGTCAGAACACCGTCCTTTAAGGCAAAGGGGGCGCCCTCCTCTACTGTCGCTTCGGCAGAAAGAGAGAGTCTTTGCGGCTCGGGAACATTGACTGCGCGGTTTAGAATTCTTTTAAGTGTGAGCATAGAAAAATCCTTTCCTGATTAAAATTAATATCTTGGTTTTACGCGGCGGTAAAGCGCCTGTATTTCGCCATCGTTCAAATCCGAAAAAAGCTCCTTCGCGTGGCGCATTTCTTCGGAAGAGAGGACACCCAAAGGGGAAACGGCGCCCTTTTCAAGGCTTGGGCGCAGATGCGCCTTTCCGTTTTCCTTTGTGAAATGGGGATGCGAGGCAGCCAGCGCCTCCTTGACAGAAAGCCCCAAATCACGCAAAGCAGCAAAGCGGCGGGCATTGGGAAGCTCTCCCAAATGACGCAAATGGGCATAGGAGCTGTCTAAGGATTTGATTTCCTTCAAGTCTTCCTCGGCTAAACGGGCATAATCCACCGCAGGCGCTTCTTCCTCCTCGGGTGCTTGCTCCAAGGGGGAGTCAACAGAAGGCTCGTCTTCAAGCGTTTGTTCCCTTGGCTCTTCTGTGTGCTCCTCTTGGGAGTGTGACGGCGGCGCTTCTTCTGTCAAAACGGGGTTGTTTTCTTGTTCTATCATTGCGTTTGCTCTCCTTTGCTTTTTTTGACGCGATTATTTGCTGTTGGGTCTGATACGCAAATCATTCCCCTTCTTCACCGTGGAAGCAGGCTCTTTTTCTGCTTTGTGGGGCGCTTGAATGGGGTTGATGCTGTTGGTGGCATAGGGGTTATGGGGTAGGTTGTGTTTCTTCATTGCTGTGACCGTAGCCCTCGTCTTGCGAAGGCTTCCTTTCTTTTGATTATGAAAAGTTTAGCTGTCCCAAACGGAATTACGCATGCTCTGTGCGGCGCGCGCGACCTCCTCAGCCAGCTTTTCGGAAAGCCCGCAGGCTATGGCGTATTGATAGGCGTACTCGTAGGGCATATATTTTCCCAACACGTATTCGAGCACTTCCTTCTTTTTGCCCGAGGAATTGCGAATGATATCCACGCTTCCTTGCGCGATCTTCTCGGCAAGCTCCTCTTCGATACCGTTGGCTGTTAAAAAGGCTTTTGCGCCCTCAACCGTCTCTACCTCTTGTTTGAGCAGAGCGGAAAAGGCGGAAGAAAGGCGGGCTTCCTTTTCGGCAAAGGCCTTTTCCGCCTCCGCCGTCAGCCCTTGTGTGTAAAGGGCATAGTTCTTTTTGTTGTCGGCGTCCGCCTGGCTTTTCTTTTCCGTTGCCGTCAGTCGCTCCTTCTGGCGCTCGGTGTAGGCAAGCCCCGAAAGATAATCGCTGTATCCGCTTCCCGTCATACCGCGGGAAAGCAGGGCGGCGGCCTTTGTGCCGTGTGTTGCCTGCGCCTCGGCGTAGCGGCTATCAGCATCGGCAAGGGCTTGCTTGTAGGTCTTTGCTGTGTCTTGCCCGTATTGGCTGACCCAGCCTTCATAGTCCTCGATTTTTTTGTTGGCTAAGTATTGTTTGATAAAATCTTCAAGTTTTTTTGGCATTTGTTTCAGGGCTCCTTTCGGGCGGTGCTGGTGCATCTTGGGGCAAGGGGGCTTGCTCTTTTTCTGTTAAGGCTTGAAAATACTCCACGTTTTCTCGCGCGTAAGGATAGTGCGCGCGCTCCTGACATTGCCAATAGTGAAGAAGCGTGGCAGGGTCGGCAGGGTCGCCAAGGGTTCCCGCTTGCAGATTTTCTAAGTTCTTCTGCCAAAGCGCATCGCGTTGTTGCTCGATAGCACCGTTTTGGTCTACCGAGAACAAAAAGCCGTCGTCATAGGTATACGTGTCGCTTTCCGTGTCATAAATCAAAAAGTCGTAACGGGAAAAGGCGGTGTGATGGGGCTTGCCAAAGGCATCCCGATAGGAAAGAGGACGAGGCTCATCGGCATAGGCTAAGTAAAATTCAAAAAGAATGCGGTCCAAATCCGCGTAAGCCGCCTGCTTCATTTTGCGCTTGGAGTCCAGTCTTCCCGCCGCCTGCTCCACTTGAATTTGCTTGGCAAAGCCTGACTGCGCGGTGGAGTCCGACATACCGAGATAGGTGTCGGTGATGCCGAGAATGCGCTTTGCGTGCTCGTACAGACGCTCGGATTGCTGAATGTCCTGAGCAATGCTCGGGGTTGTGTCTAAGACGCCGTACCGCTCCTTTTCATCTCCTGTGCGTAGCTTAATAACTTGCCCAAAAACAGAATTATCCAAGGTCAGCTCCGCGTCATCCGGCAAAATGGGGGTGATACCGGAGCGCATCAGCTTTTGCAGGATACGGGTTTCAATCTTGTTGATTTGCTGTTGCTGAGGGCGGATAAATTCGCAGTCGGATTGCCCGAAAAGCGATTTTTCCTCTGATGTGTTTTTGCGGATAACGATGGGGAAGCGGTGGGGTCTGTAATACGGCAGGCGCGTGGGGGCCAAGGTCTCTTCGCAAAACCCGTCCTTTATCACAGGGGAAAGGGCAGGAATGACACGCCCGTCCTCTAAATGAATGTCCTCGGTCAAAATTTCTTCTTCCTCGGAAGCCCAAATAAGAGAGGGGGTGTCGCAATGGCAGAGCAAGCGCTTCTTGCCGCACCTCTTGCAAACCTGCGTTTTGCGCGCGTAATAGTCCTCAACGTCTGAAAGCACCGCGTCTCCGCTGTAAATAAACTGACAAATATGACCTTCGTCGTCCTTCCAAAAGCAAACGATCATTTCCACAATGTCGTCCTCGTTCCCCTCAGCAGAAAGAAGGGGTATTTCGCTCTCGGGAAGGGCAAAGCGGCGGATAATGGCGTTTTTTGTGGTGGAAAACCGCAAAAAGCAGTATTCCATATCCTCAATTTCATAAACGCCCGCCTCGGGAACAAAGTCCAAGGGGTTCAAGCAGGAAACGCGAACCCCGCCCGTTACCCCTCGGTAAAGAAGGGTGTTGTCCCATTCCGCCAGCCAAACGCTTCCGCCGTATATGTAGGTATAGCGCTCGTCCTGGTCGTTTAGCTTTTCAAAGGGCAGCTCGTCGCGAAGCTGGGTGCAAAGGCGCTCAATCGCCTTGGCGTTGCGGTCATTTTGCTCCGTGTAGTGCTTGGCTTGGGCGCAGGGCGCGGGAATTTGGGTGGAAACCTGAGATTCCACCAGCTCATAGGTAATGTTGCGCACAACCGATGCTGCTTCACTTGAACGGTCTATTTCCTTATCCCCTTTGTATTGCGCCAAGTACCTTTCAAAGCGGTTAAAAAGCTCGGCTTGTCGGTTGCGGTTTTTGCGATATAACTCCTGAAAAAAGGAAAGTCTGTCGCAAATGTGAGAAAGATTCATAATGGTTCTCCGTATTTTTGTTTCAAGTAACGCTTTTCCTCTTCCGATGCCCGCATATAATCCTGCCACATATCCTGGGTCCAAGGAATGCGCTTTTTTGTCTCTTCCACCCTGGCGGGATGGGTGAAGGTGATGGCAAAGCCGCGCAAAGCGTCGGGCGCGTGGGTAATGGCGTGGGGTTCGGTTAGGGTGTCGGTGGGTGCGTCGGGGTTGATTTGGAGCAAGGGCAAGCATCGGCAAAGCTCTCGGCATTGTCTGAAAATGCGAAGGCGCGGTGTTCCGTCTTCACGAATTTTAAGCAATTCCTTCAAGGCAAGCCAACCGGCCTCGCGGTTGTTGCCGGAACGGGTGAAGGGAACGCCGTTTTCCGCAAACAGAATAGCCTTGCTTTTTCCGGTTTCTTGGGAACGGCTCCATAAATCGGGGGGCGCTAAGGTTGCGTAAACCTTATCATCTCCGTTTCGCTTTAAAATAGCGCTTGCCGCCTCGGATATAATCAAATTTGACTCACAAAGCTCCTTATAGACATAAACGTCTTCGTTTGGTGCAATAGCCACCCATAAACAAGCGAGTCTGTCAAGTCCGTAATCCAAGGTTCTGTAACGGCGCCATTCGGGCGGAATGGGAAAGGGCTCGCAGATATGAAGCTCTTGGGAAAATTCGGGAAAATACTGTCCCTCAAAAATGTTCCAATCTCCATAAAGCAACGCCTTTTTTTGTGTTTCGGGCAATTCGGAAAGCCGCTTTTTGTAGTCAGGGTCCCCTTCCATCAAAAACAAGTTGTCATCAATGCGGGAGGGCAGAAAGATACGGGAGTTCTTTCCGTCGGAAAAAACGGTGTTGGGCGGGGAAGGATCAATAAACCGTTCCTTTACCCACATATGCCCAATGCCCCCGGGGTTGGTAGAGGATTTGACCTGCTTGGGATAGCCGTTGGCGCCCCGCAAGCGCGAAATAAGATATAGGTATTGAAATTCCGTGAAATGCGTCAGCTCATCAAAGCGAATGACGTCATATTCAGCGGATTGGTATTGGAAAACATCGTTTTCCACCGCGCAATACCCAAAGTCAATTACGCTTCCGTTTTTGAATTTGCCCGTGTGAGAGGAAGAATTGTAGCGGTAAATGGTTTGCGGGAACAGCCCTAAGGAAACGCGTATAAGCGATTTTTCAAGCTCGGCATAGGTGCGCCGCAAAATCAACTGTTTGGAAGAAGGGTAACGCAAGGCGTAAACAAAGGCGTCTACCAGCTGACCGTATGATTTTCCGCCGCCTGCCGCCCCACCAAACAAAACCTCTGTGGCATTGGCTGTGAGAAATTCATATTGTCGCTTGGTGACGGAAAGCTCCATATCCTTTAAGAGCAAGTATTTGGCTCCTTCACAGTCACCGTCAAAGAGAAGCCGCCCTCTTCCTCACCCTCTTCCTTGTCGGTGTATCCGTACCGTGCCGCAAGCAAAAATTTCGCAAAAGAGGAATCCAACCTTTTATATAAAGCCCCGTCGGTGATTCTGTCCTTCAAGATTTCTTCGCATTCGGCATAACAGTCACGAAATACCTCGTCCCTTTCCCGTAGTGCCAAAATGCCCTTGACTGTCAGCCCCTCGCGGTGTGCAAAGCGAACAAAGGATGGGAGTCCTTCCTTAAATTCGCTGCCCTCGCATCCCGCCGTTTCAAAATAATGCATCATTTTTTTGGAAAGCGAGAGGACCTGCTCTCGTGTAAGCTCGCTTATTGGCATTTGGCTTTCCTTTCTTCCTTCGTGTGTGGGCAACGCCCTTGCCCGTCTATTATTGTACGATAAAAGAAACAGGGAAGGGGGTCACGGTTTTTCCCCTTTTTTTAGCCCTGCGCGAGGTTAAAAACGGCATTTGGCTCTTGCAAAAGGCAAAGAGATGTGCTACAATAAAGGCACATTCAATGAAGAAGGAACAAACAATGTTTTTGCTTGGCAGTATCATTAACTTTGCCACCGTGGTCGTGGGCGGGCTCCTTGGTGCGCTTTTGCACAAGGGCATTCCTGAGCGTATCCGTAAATCCGTCTTGCAGGCGGTGGGGCTTTGTGTGGTGTATTTGGGCTTTTCCGACGTCATAGAGTACGCAACGGTGTATAGCAAAACCGAGGGGCTTTCCTCGTATCACATTTTAATTCCCATTTTGTCGATGGCTCTTGGCGCTGCCTTGGGAGAATGGATTGATATTGAGGGAAAAATGCAAGCCTTTGGGAGCTTTTTGCAGAGAAAGCTAACCTCGTCAAAGAGCAAAGAGGGAAGAGAAACCCGCTTTGCCGAGGGCTTGGTTACCGCCACGGTTGTGTTTTGTGTTGGCGCTATGTCCATTATCGGCTCCCTGCGGGCAGGGCTTTTTGGCGACCATCAGGTTTTAATCGCCAAGGCTGTTTTGGACGGCATTACAGGCTTTGTTTTGGCTTCTTCTCTGGGTATAGGGGTTTCCTTCGCGGCGTTACCTGTTCTTTTGTATCAGGGGTTGCTCAGCGGTGGGGCTTTTTTTGTGGGAAGGGCTGTTGCTTCTCATATAGGGAACGCCCAAGAGGTAAGCACCCTGCTTTCCGCTATGCCTGCGATGAACGAAATGACCTGCGTTGGCGGCTTGATGATAGCGGCGATTGGTCTTAATATGCTGGGATGCACAAGGGTGCGCGTGGCGAACCTCATTCCCGCTTTGGTTTTCCCCTTTCTCTTTTGTCTGTTTCTGTAAAAAAAGATAAAATAAAAGGCACCTGCGACACACATTTTTGTGCATCGTAAGTGCCTTTTTTGACGGCAAGCCTTATGCCGTGTTTAATGTAAACAATTCTTTGCTTATTTGTTGGTATCAATCATAGGAGCGAGCGCGCGTGCGTAGTCAAGCCCCGAGAAGACGGTTGTCAGCGTCATAATACCCATAGCAATATAGGAAATCAAGCGGTTTTGCGAAAGAGAGAGAAGGGAGCAGATAACAGGGTCCATAAAGATAAGAATAAACCCGATTATCTGAGAAACGGTCTTCATTTTGCCAAAGAAGGAAGCGGCAACCACCGTTCCGCTTTTACCTGCCACCACCAAGCGCAAGGACGTAACGGCGAGCTCCCGAAGCATAATGATAGCCGAAACCCAAACCAACACAGGCGCGATGTCAGTGTCTGTAACCAAAAGCGCAATCAAAGCGCCGAACACCATAAATTTGTCTGCCAAGGGGTCAATGAATTTGCCGAAATCGGTTATCAAATTGTATTTACGGGCGATTTTGCCATCTAAAAAGTCGGTGAAGGAAGCAAGGGCAAAAATAAGGGTTGGTACAATACGCCCCCAGTAAGGAATGTCCTGCATCAAAAGAAGCGCCGCTATAAAGAAGGGAACGAGTATTACGCGAATAATAGAGAGAATGTTGGGCAGATTCATAGAAGATTTTTTCATCGTTACGCCTCCTTGCCTTTCACGGCAACACCAATTAAATCATAGTCTAACGCCTCGGTGATTTTTACCAAGACAAAGCAGCCTGCTTGCAGCTTTTCGGAAGAGGAAAAATAAATTTTCCCGTCAATGTCGGGAGCGTCTGCCTGTGAGCGCCCGTAATAGGTTTCTGCCACGTCGTCAAACCCCTCGCACAGCACCTCTATCACTTGTCCTATTTTTTCTTTTTGCAGGGCATAGGAAACGTCTAATTGAAGCTCCATTAAGGTGTCATAGCGGTCTTGCTTCGTTTGCTCGTCTATCTGCCCGTCCATCAGGGCGGCAGGGGTATCCTCCTCAGCAGAGAAGGTGAAGGCGCCAAAGCGGTCAAACCGCGCTTGCTTGACAAAGGCGCAAAGGGCCTCAAAATCCTCCTCGCTCTCACCGGGAAAGCCCACCATTGCCGTTGTCCGCAGGGTGATGCCGGGAACACCCTGACGTAAGCGGCGCACCGCGTCCTCTATGGTTTGGGAGCCGCCGTGTCTGTTCATAGCACTCAGAATCGTGTCCGAATAATGCTGAATAGGAATATCCATATATTTGACAAGACGAGGGTTACTTTTCAGCTCTTCAATCAGCTCATCGGTGATTTTATCGGGATAGCAATAGAGAAGACGAATCCAAGGAATGGTCGTTTCCTTACAGATTGCCTTGACAAGCCTTGCTAAGGCATATTCGCCGTAAATATCAAGACCGTATCTGGTGGTATCCTGGGCAATCAGGTTTAATTCCTTGACGCCAAGCGCTTCCAAATCCTTCGCCTCCGCGACAACGTCCTCTATGGTACGGGAACGGAAACGCCCGCGAATAAGCGGAATAGCGCAGTAAGTACAGCGGTTGTCGCACCCCTCGCCCACCTTTAAGTAGGCGGTGTAGCTTGGCGTTGTCAGCACGCGGTCACCGCCCAAAGCGGAGCTCTCCTTATCTAAAAAGGCGCAAACGCGCTTCTCGCCCTCTTCAAGCCTTTGAACCGTGCTTACAATCTCGGAAAGCGAGCCAACGCCGAGCAGTCCATCCACCTCAGACAGCTGCGCGAGGATTTCCTCGCGGTATCGCTCGGCTAAGCAGCCCGTGCAAAGAATGGCGCGCAAATGCCCTTCCTTCTTTAATTCTGCCATTTCCAAAATGGTGTCAATGGACTCTTGCTTTGCGGACTCAATAAAGCCGCAGGTGTTGATAACCAAAATATCGGCATCGGTTTCATCGGGGGTGATTTCATACCCCGCTTCTGCCAAACGGTGTAGCATTACCTCGGTATCCACAAGGTTTTTAGAGCAACCGAGGGAAATAAATCCTATTTTCATATATGTTGAGGACCTCTCATTTCAAAAACTTAGTCAAGCGGGGACGCAGGCGAAACGCATAAAAGGATATAATGCGCGAAACGGCAAAATCATATAAAACAAAGGCGAGAAGTACCAAGGCGTACACCGCCCAGAAAAGCCATTCGGAAGGCATAAGCGCCTCAGGGAACATAAAAACATATGCACTTAAAAGAAAATATATCCAAAATGCCCCTTGGCAAAGAAGGAGCTTAAAGATCCATTCTATGGCTCTTGGCAGGGCTTCAAGCCCTGTTTTTAGGATGGGATAAAAGCCGAAAAACACCGCATACAAAAGCGGCGCGGTCTTTGGCGTTACCAAAAGAAGCGAAAGAACGGAAGTTACAATAAACAAAAGCCACGGATACGGGCGGCGCAGCTCCAAATGCGCGAAAAGAACGGGAAGCGAGGCGATAACCGCCATAGACAAGTCGAGCATCTGAAACAGAGCGCCAATGGCAAGCAGCACCACGGAAAAGGCGGCAAGCATAGCGCAAAGGGTGATTTTTTTTGTATTTTTCATAACAGCTCCGAAAACGATAGGCTTTATAATCGGCGAAAAGCAGGCTTAGCAGCAGGAAATCAAGTCGCCGCCCAAGCATTCGCAGCAGCAGTCAGCCCACAAAAGACCAAAGCACAAATCGCATCCGTCGCTTCTTCTTTGGTGGTAGACGGTCTGACCGTAAGGCGAGCCTGCCCCAAAGCCCTGGGCGCTTTGGTTGAACATTCTTTTGGCTTCCTGGTATTCCTGATTGCCGGGCTCCATCGTGCAGGCAATTTCAAGCTCTCTTGCGGCATCGTTGACAAAGCCGCGCTGCATCAGAACGATGCTCTGCAAGTAATGCCAATCTGCCACACGGTCTTCCACGGGAATGGCGGAAAGGGCGGCGGCAGCCTCTCGGAAACGGCGGGCGTTCAGCATCTGACGGATGTTGGCATAGGTTGTAGCGCCTTGCCCATTATGAGAAGAGGACGAGGAAGAGGCGGCGCGCTCCTTCATAATCTGGTCGTATGCCTCGTTGATTTCCTTCATTTTTTCGGTGGCAAGATCAGCCAAGGGATTGTCGGCGGTGTAGTTATCGGGATGATATTTTCTTGCCAAGGCGCGATAGGCGTTTTTTACCTCGGTATCGGTTGCGTCAGCAGAGATACCAAGTACCTTATAGGGATTGTTCATCTGGGGTTCCTCTTTCTTGTAGGTCGTCGTCAAGAAAACGAATTTTATTGGGCAGACCTAAATAAATGGTGTTTTTTATAATATGCTCGGCGGCGGTTTTGTTTTCAAAGGGTAGCTGCTCTATATATTCGGCAAGCTGCTTTAATTCCAAAAACAAGGCAGAGCGTATGTTTTCGTTTATCGAGGGGGAAAGACAGTTTTCTCCGTATAAAAGAATAAAAGGGTTGTAGCTTTTTGTCCTTTTGTCCTCTTTTCGGTCCTCGGCGGCGTCAGCGATATAAATGTATCGCCCCAAACGGAAGCCGATGTCCTCATACAGTCCTTGCCACTTTTCCGTTATCCCTTCCTTGAATATGGCAGCCAGCAAAAGCCCAAATTCCTCGGCAGGCATATCCACAGAGGCGGTTTTTTCTTTTTCAAGAGCGGCAAGATTGTCTAAATGAAATCTGATTTTTTGAGAAAGTGCAGGTAGCCTTGCTCTTTTTTTGGCAAGGCGAAAATAAGGGAGCCAGAAAAGCGCGAAGCATTTTTTGAAGAAATTGCCGTCCTTTAAGGTGTCACGCAGCTTTTCGTAGGAAAGCACCGCGTATACCCTTGCGGCATAGGAAATTTCGGGGTTGCCAACCAAGCAGCTCCTTTTTTTGAAGGGATGAACGATGCACGCCTTCTTTTTGCAGGACAGGGCGTTTTCCCCCAAAAGCATACGGCAAACCGCTAAAAAGGCGGCGTCATACGACAAAAAGAGAGAAGAGAAAAAGCCCGTTTCCTTGCGTAAGGAGCGGCAAACGCCGCAATATACCGAGCGGTATAATTCATATTCGCGAACTAAAAGCTCGCTTTCCATCGGTTTTACATAGCCGAACACGGCGCTTTCTCCCTTCTGTTTTTATTTATCCGTATAGACCGTCTTTATTTTCTTGACAGCTTTTCCTTTACCTTGCGCAAAATTCCCCAAGCCAGAGAGTCGCGCAAAAGAAGCACGGATACCCCGTAGACCAAAACGCCTACTCCCACCAAAATCAAGGTGTTCAGAATGGAAGAGGGCAAGGCTTTGGAGAGGGGATAGCAAGCGGCAAACATCAAAGCGCAGGCAAGAAAAGGCTTTACGACAGATTTGAATGTTTGGAAGCAAGAAAGCTCCTTGCGAACAAAGAAAAGCATAGTCAGAGTGACGACACTCTCGGAAATCAGAGAGGCAAACACAGCGCCTCTTGCCTGATACCAGGTGATGAATGGAATGTTTAAGACGAGGTTGGTGATAGCTCCCGCCAAAATGGCGGCTGTAAACAGCTTATCCTTTTTGCAGGGAATTAAATATTGCAAGCCAAAGAGGTTGCTTAACCCGATGATGAGAGTCAGGGGAGCAAATAGCTGCAACAGATAAATGCTTTCCTCATAGGCATCTCCCAAAAACCAAGGAATCAGGTTGCTCGCCACTAAAACAAAGCCCACCGTGATGGGAAGCCCCAAGAAAAAGACAAAGTGCGAGGATTGGTAAATGTTTTTCTTCACCGCTTCCATATTGCCAATGGCGGCTTCTCTGGAATTGCGGGGAATCATAACAGTACCCAAGGCAGTGACAACGGGCATCGCGCACTTCACGATTTTTTCCGCTTCCTCATAATAACCGTTCTGGGCAGAGTCTGCCGTAATAACACCGATGAGGGTTTTATCTAAAATGGTGTAAAGGCTGATGGCGATGTTTGGCACGAACAGGCGAAAGGAAGGCCACAAATGCGCGAAGGGATGTAAGTGCAAGGGCATTCTCTTGCCGTTGTCATCCTTGGGACGGCGCAAATGCGGCAGGGCAAAAAACCAAAGAGAAAGGTTACTCACAATCAAAACCAAGGAATTGAGCAGGGTATAAAGCCAAACGTCATCGGGTGTCTTCACAAAAATGAAAATACCCGCAACGCCCAAGAGCTTTACCGTTATATTCACAAGGGTCGTTTTGCCGAAATCCTCATTCCCTTGAAAAAAGAAAACAATATCAAAGGCGATGGAAATGATGTTGATGTTCAAAAGCCTCATCAGCGGCGTAATTTCACCGTACAGATCCAAATAAATCAGTACATTATTCAAAAGAAGGCTTACAAAAACAGGGATAAGCCGACAAAGAATGATCTCCCAAAAAACACGGGTCTGCATAAGGGGATTGTCCTGCCATTTGGCAATCTCCCTTTGGGCGTAATAGGTAAAGCCCAAGGAAGCAAAAAGGGTGAAATAGGTGATAAAGGAAAAAGCGAGGCTGTAATCGCCAACGCCCTCGGGCAACAGCACACGGGAAACGTAGGGTGCTGTGACAATAGGCAGGATAATCAGTAAAATCTGATAAGACAGATGATAAATATAATTAAGCTTTGTGCTTTTAATCTTCATTTGTAAGCCCTGCCACCGTTTTTAGTGCCTCGGCGATGACCACGTGCATATCGTAGTATTTGTAAGCGCCGAGTCTTCCTCCAAAGGTAACGTTGGGTTCAGCGTCTGCTTTTGCTTTATATTTATCATAAAGCATGGTGTTTTTAGCATCGTTGAGAGGGTAATAGGGCTCGTCTTCCAGTGTCCACTTGGAAGAATACTCGCGGCTGATAACCGTTTTCGGCTGTGTGCCGAATTCAAAATGCTTATGCTCGATAATGCGGGTATACGGCACCTCGGCGGCGGTGTAGTTGACAACGGCGTTACCTTGATAGGATTCCATATCCAAGATCTCCGTTTCAAAACGGACGCTTCTGTATTCAAGCGCTCCAAACGCAAAATCGTAGAAGCGGTCAATCGGTCCTGTGTAAATGGTGTGCTCCGCCAAGGTCTTTAACTCGTCCCTATGCTCGAAATAGTCGTATTCCGTCAAAACATCCGACCCTTCTAACATTTTGGCGATAATCTGCGTATAACCGCCAATGGGAATGCCTTGATAGCGGTCATTGAAATAGTTGTTGTCAAAGGTAAAGCGCACAGGCAGGCGCTTGATGATAAAGGCGGGCAGCTCCTCGCATTTTTTGCCCCATTGCTTTTCAGTATAGCCCTCAATCAGCTTTTTATAAATGGTCTCACCGACCAAGGAGATAGCCTGCTCTTTTAGGTTAGAGGGGTGCGCGCAAAAGCCCATTTCTCTTTCCTTCTCAATGCGGCGCTTGGCATCCTCGGGCGTAAACACGTCAGGCCAAAGCTTTGTAAAGGTGTTCATATTGAAGGGAAGATTGTAAAGCTCGTCGTGATAACGGGCAACAGGCGCGTTGATATAATGGTTAAACTCCGCAAACTGATTGATATATTCCCAAATCTTTTTGTCAGAGGTGTGGAAAATGTGAGCGCCGTACATATGCACGTTGATGCCCTCTATTTCCTTCGTGTAGATGTTGCCGCCGATGTGGTTTCTTTTTTCCACAACAAGACAGCGCTTGCCCCTTTTGGTCAGCTCATGGGCGCAGACGGCGCCGTACAGCCCCGCTCCGACAATTAAATAATCGTACTTCATAATGATAAGCTCCTTTTGAATTGTATGGGATATTTACGGGCGTTCTCCAATAACCTTCAAGTACATCCTGCGTACTTGGGGATAAAGAAGAAAGGACGAGAAAAGCAAAAGCTTGCATTTTTTTCCTGTCTTGAAATAGGCGTAAACATCTTGGCTTGCCTCTTTGACAAAGGCAAAAAAGTCTTTAATCCTCTGCTTGCCTTCCTTGGATTTTTCAAAGGTCAGCAAAACGCCAAGCTGCACGTCTGCCATAGTGGCAATGCGCTTTGCCATAAAATGCCGCTGCCCGTGGGACAAGGTGTCTTTTTGGCTTTCATATAAGGACAAAAGCCGTTTCAATACGCGGTCATGCTGGGCAAGGTTCTTGCGCATACTGGCAGGGTTGACGCTTTGGGTCGCCTGCGCGACACGGTACATATAAACGGTCTTGTCAAAATACGCTACTGTTTGCACAAAGGGAATGGGAAAGAGGGTATATTCCGTATCTGTGTAAAAGCAGTTGTCAAGCGTCTCTGCTTTCTTGAAAAACGCCGTCTTATAGGTAAGCGCGTGCATTTGGTAGGGGATTTGAGAAAAAACGTCCTCAAAGGAATGCGTCAAGGCAGGCGCAATAGAAGCGCGCTCGGTGGAAATGACCTTTTTTTCGCTGTTGTCGAATATGTCATAATCCGATACAACAAGGTCAGCGTCAGTCGTCTCTAAAAAGGAAATAAAGGAAGCAAGGGTTTGCTCCTTCACCCAGTCATCTCCGTCTACCATACGAAAATATTTGCCTGTCGCATTTGCAATACCGCTGTTGACGGTAGAGCCGGGGCCCTCGTTTTGCTTGCGAATGACCTTAATGGAAGAAGGAAAGCGAGAAGCAAATTGCTCCGCAAGGTCAGGGGTGTTGTCGCGGCTTCCATCGTCAGTGACAAGGATTTCAAGCTTGTCTATTACCTGGGGCTGACAGAAAGAGGAAAGACATTCCAAAATCATCTCGCCAAGGTTATAGGAAGCAACGCTGACGCTTAAAATTTTTTCACTCATAGTGTATTTGTCCTGTCAAATAAATTTTTTCTAAAAGGCTTGCCGATTCCTTTGCGTCAAAGTGCGCGTTCTTTAAGGACGCCGCATAGCTTTCTCTGGGGAAGCTCGGCTTTTTCACTTGCAAAATCGCCTCTGCCCACAAAGCAGGGCTTTCAATGGGAAGAAAGGTAAACAAATCGGAAAAATTAACCTCAGGGGTAACGGTGTCGGCGCAAAGCGTGGGAAGCCCCGTGGCTTGTGCCTCGACAGCCGAAACGGGCAAGCCCTCAAACAAAGAGGGAAGCACAAACACATCGCTTGCCATTAAGATGTCGGCAACGTCGTCGCGCCGTCCTAAGAACGACACAACGTCCGAAAGACCGTAAGAGGAGCTGCGCGCTTCCATTTCGGCCTTTCCTTCTCCCTCGCCCACCAACAGCAGGCGGAAGTGGCGGGTTTTCTCTGCCAGAATTTTTGCGACCTCTATCAGAAAGGCGTGATTTTTTTCGGGAGCAAAGCGCCCGATGTGACAAATAGCCAATTTGTCGGAAAGACCGAGAGCGTCTCTCATCGCTTGCCGCTTTTCTTCCGTAAAGGTGTAAAGGGCGCCATCAATTCCGTTGTTGATAACGGCAAACTGCTTTTTCTCTATAACGGCAGGGGGATATTTTCTTTCTGCCGCAACCTCGGAGCAGGCTAAAAATCCGTCAACGTATTTCTCTATACGCCTGTTCGCATCGGCTTTTATCAAGCGGTATTTGAAGGAAGAAGAGCCGCCCGCGGCGTGCGAATGCACAAGCACGCGCTTGATCCCCTTCTTCTTGGCGATTTTTGCCGCGTGCAAAAGCGTATACAGACTGCCCGAATGAATGTGAATGACATCAAAATCGTGCTTTTCAAGTATCTTTTTCAAGCCCCGCTTGGTGTAAATCTTACGCAAGGGGGTGTCAAACGCATAGTCCAGATGAATAAGCCCGTAGTCTCTTTGCTCTATCAAGGAAAGAAGGGCGGCGTTGTCCGCTCCAAAGGGGGTGGCAAAGGTGTAGTCTAACTGTTTGTCCTCAAAATTGCGTGCCATATTCAGAATAAAGGCTTCCTGCCCGCCGTAAGAAAGGGGTTCGCCGAAAAATTCAAGCACGCGGACCTTGGTATCCTTGCAAAACACGTATTCTTTTTTAGGCGAAAAATGCTTTGCCGCTTTTGCGCCCTTGCGCAAAATAGCCAGCTTTTCCTTTTTCATCGGGGTTTTGGAAAAAAGGATTTTCAAGCGGTGAAACAGCTTCTTGGCTGTAAAGTAAAGCTTGCCCTTAAAGCCCTCGTTGTAGTAGAAAAAGCCCTCGTTGCGATAGGCGTAAAAATAGCGGTCAAGTCTGTCGCCCGTGTCGGACACAATGTCTGCTCCAATGTTGTTTTTGGATTTGTGAACAGCCAAGCTGTCAGCTACCATATAGCAGGGCTTGACGGCGGAAATGCGGGATGTATATTCCCAGTCATCTCCCCAAATGAAAAAGTCACGGTAGGGAAGCCCCATCTCCTCTACGGTTTTTGTCGTGATAAAGAAGGAAACGAAGGAAGCGAGCTTCACCCGCTGGGTCTTGGAAAAATCGCTGATTTCCTTGGAAAGGGTGGTGCGCTGTATATTCATTTTGCAAATGCTGCCATCCGTCCAGTGTATCACGCCCGACAAAAAGCCAAAGTCATCGTTTACCTTTTCGGCAAAGCGCAGAAAGCCGTCAAGCGCCGAGGACGATACAACGCAGTCGTCATCCATCAGCCATATATAATAAGCGCCAAGCTCCACCGCGCGCCGTATGCCATAGGAAAAGCCGCCGGCTCCCCCTAAATTTTCACCTGTGTTTTCGTACAAAACAGAGGGAAGAGAAAGCAAATCGGCAATATGCTCCTTGGTCCCGTCGGTTGAGGCATTATCTACCACTAAAATGCGCAAGGCGTCGTTTTGAATGGCGAGTAACGCTTCAACGCTCTCGCGCAAAAGCTCTTTGCGGTTGTAGGTCACCACAACGGCAAAAACAGGTTTATTGTTCACAGTCTCTCTCCTTTTTGTTTTGGCGACACAGCTTGCCCGTCAAGGGTGCGCCGCGTCCTTTTGCCATATATGCCAAGCAAAGCACAAATACGTTGTAGCGGATGTCACAGAGGTAGGACTCCAAAAGCCCGTCCATCAGACAAATAAAAAGGGCAAATATCAGCCAAGAGTCTTTTTCCTTTAAGGCGTGTCGGCAGGCTAAAATATCATAGGTCATCACCATCAGAAAACCGACCACCCCTGTTTTGAAAAGGTAGTAATAATAGGCAGAGTCCACTCCCATATACTCCTTTTCGACGATTTCTTCGATAGGAAGCTCACTAAAAATCGTTTCAGTGGGAATATACCAGTCAATCATTTCCCCAAAAAGAGTAAGGGGCTGCTCGGCAAACGCCCTTGCCGTATACAAAAGGCGGTTGCTCATAAAGCGGTTTGCTGAAATGGCAAGGGGCACCTCGTTCTGATACAGAATGGTTAAAATGCCAAAGCCCACGAACAGCAAAAGCGGGAAAAAGCAAAGCGTGTTGTAAAAAGCGGGCTTTTGCAAGAAGGACAGGGAAAGCGTCTTTTGGAAGGGAAGAAAGCGGCGCCATTTGGCAAAAAGCGTAAATATCACGATGACAAGCGTCAGGAAAAAGCCTGTTCTGGTGTCGGTATAGATATAGACGAAAACCGAGACGGCAACCTCAAGCGCCAAAAGCCAATAGGGCGTTTTTTCGCGGTATGAAAAATTCAAGGTCAGGCTCACAAACATCACAATGGTTTGCGAAAGAGTGGCATAGGTAAAGCCAAGGGTATAGCGCTCGGTTTCACCTCTTGTTGAAAAAACCTCGTTGGGAAGCACGCCCACCAAGGAGAGAAGAATAACCGTCAAAAGCGCAATGCCCACCAAAAGCGACGTTTTTTTGGTGATGTCACGGAAATCTCTGTCGCGCAAAACAACGAGCAAGAGAGGGATGAGCACAAAGTACAGCCCGATATTGCTGGCGCCAAAGTAAATACAAAGTCCAAGAATAAAAAAGGCAAGGAATAAAAGATTGGATTTCTTGAAGGGGAAGTATCCCTTCACCATATCCACCGTTACATGACACAAAAACAGGAAAAAGATGGCGAATTTTGCTATGCGCAACAGGCTTTCGAGAAAAGCAGAGGGCAAAGCCGCTGCCAGAAAAACCTCTATCATACAGTAAACAGCCACAATCCAAGGAACAGCCCCATCAAGCAAGGCAAAGCCCTTAAACTTAAAAACTTTTTCCATATTTCTCCTTCTTAAACTTGGCTTTCAAAAAGGCGGTGCCCTTTTTTCACCAGTTGACGCGTTCTATATTTTCCAGAGGAGCCTCTGTATAGGAAACATGATTTGTTTCTATATATACGTCTAAAAGCAATTCGCTGACGCGCCCGAAAAATCTGGCGTGAAAGGCGGTATACTTCGTTAAATCGGTGCGCTTTTCAAGCTCGAACAAAATGGGGAAGAGCCAGGCGCAATAGCCGTCAAGCACCTCTTTTTTTGCCACCATCATATTGAACATATGGGCGCTTTTGCGGATTTTCAAGCGCTCAAAGGCGGGAGAATAGAGAGGGCAAAGCTCCTCAATGATGCGACCTGTTTCCTCCAACGGCTCCACGTACATCGTGTGCTCATAATGGGAATACAGGGTTTCAATGTAGTAGTTGCGGCGCTTGGGAAGAATAAGGTCGCTTTGGGCAAGCAGTCTTTCCACTTCCTCTTGGGATAAGATGCGCTTTTTTTTGCCGTTTGCGACAAAAGAAGCCTTGCCGCGTAAATAGCGCCTGTAATGGAAAAGCCCAATAGCGTCAGCGTCCATGTTTTTCCAAGCAAAATAAAGGGCGGTCAGCTCACAGAAAAAGGGGTTCTTTTCCGCAATGTTTTCGCCACTGTTGTCTTGTATAAAGCCCTCGGGAACCGTTTTTTGCTTGCCCACTAATACAGGCATATACATCTTGTCCGCGGGCATAGGGTAGGGTTTGTTGGTCACGACCATAATTTTGGTGTCAAGCACGGGATTTTCCTCCAAGATAATTACGTTGTCGATTTATCTATTTTCTTTAATTTTATATATACTCATACAGTATATATGATATCATACTTTATTGAAAAAATCAAGGGAATTATCACTTATTGTGCGACAATTTGGAAAAAAGTATGTGAAAAAGCGAAGAAAAGAAAGTGGGAGATGACCTCGCTCCTTTGCCTTTTGGGCAAAAAAGAAAAAAAGAGAAAAATACACCAAATGCGTTTTTCTCTTCTTTTTGGTCTGAGCGCTACGGATTTGCGCCAGTTATGTGTCAATTCCCTCTAAAATGTGCATTTTTCGCAGGGCGTTGTCCTTGATGCTGTTGTAAACGGTATACGCGTGGTCGGCAAGAGAGATTGTGGGCGCGTCCGAATACTGTTCCTTGACCAGAACCTCGGATAAGGTGTCGCAAAGAAGCTCGATAATTTCCATTTTGCTTTTGGCGTTTTTTTCGGAATTATCAAGCTCGCAAAGCCCCGAGAGCGTGTCTTCCCATTCTGAAAGAAGGGGCAAGGACCGCATACCGCGATACGCCCACTTGTAGAAGGGCTCGTAGGCGTTGTTAAGCAAGTAAATAGCGGAAATCGCGTGCTTGACGAAGGTGAAAACGGCAAGCTGTGCGGCGCCCCTTTCGCCTCGCTTCAAAAGACGGGGATAGTTATAAAGCCCCGCTTGCGTCATAGAAAGGGTGTGCGCCGCTAATTTTTTCTTGCGTACGTCCAAGGGATATCCCCTTTTTAAGACATCGCGCACCGCTGTAAAACTGCCCATATCGTCCCGCCAGACCTCGCCGTTCGTGGCGGCGAAGAGGGCAAAAGAAGGGGTGTAGAGCCACCCGACAAGAGAGTCGGGCGGGGTTGGCTGCCCCAAAAAGCGCGTATAGAAATCCTGTTGTATCAGAACGCCGTGTCGGCGACTTCCCGCGGGGGCAAGACGGGAGCGGGAGAAGCCCATAAACTCCTTGGGGAGCTTAGCGTACGCGCGCTCTAAGGGAAAGCCGAATTTTTCATAGTCCTGCCTCGATATCCAAAGGCAAAAGCCCGGCTCAAAATCGTGGTCTTGGGATAACGTGTCGTCAAACCCGCTGCACTCCGAGCCCTCGCCGACAAGACCGACGGCAATGCGGGAAAGCTCGTCGGGAAAGCTCTTTTCCAGCATTTCCTTGCCAAAGCTCTCGTAATAGGAGCGGGCAAGAGCAAGCCCTTTCATCTGTCGCCCTCCTTGGTGTTTTTGTAGTTGTGTTAAAAGAAGCGTATTGCCTTAAAAGGTAAACTGTTATTTACAAGAGTTTCTTTCCCTTTTCAGCAGCTCTGCCTCTTCGGTCAGCCCGTAATAGAGGAAAGAGGGAATGCATTTATCCACGTTAAAGGCATAGAAGCCGTCTCTTGGAATGGACGAAGAAAGCAGAAGTGCCTTTGCCTTCATCAGGCAAGGATGGATTTGCTCGTCCTTCCAAAGCTCATATAGGTGGGCTAAGTTGACGTAGGTAACCCCTGCCTCCAAGAGCCCCTTTTTCTTTCCTTCCATAATAGCCAAAGCGGAAAAGAAAGCCTTTTCTGCCTCTTCCTTGCGGTTTAAGTCGGCAAGGCAAAGACCGTAATTGTTATAGAAGCCCCCGAAAAGAGGGTCGTCCTTCGCAAGAGAGGCTTCATATACCGCAAGCGTTTTGTGATAAAGAGGTTCTGCTTCCTCTGCCTTGCCAAAGGCCTTTAAGGTGGTGGCGGCGTTAAGCAGTACGGTTGCCGCCGAAACGGTTTCTTCCATATCCAAGGCGGCAATGAGAGAAAGCGCTCTTTCTACTGCCGTCAAGCCTTTTTCCTTGTCACCCATTCTGCGATAGAGCCCGATTTGCTCGTTGACAATGGAAAGCTCTGCCCGCTTGTCTTGCAGATACAGGGCCTCCCTTTGCCAATGGCAAAGCAATCTTTCAGCCTCTTCTATGTCGCCGCTGTTCAAGGTTGCGTCAAGCCTGTCGATGACACGGGAAACGTCCATTTTTCCTTGGTGCGTGTCTGCCTTATACCCGCAGGAAGCGCAGCCGTCATAGCGAAAAAGCTCGTCAAAATCGTTATTCATAACGCTCCTTTACGATTATACGATAGGCTCGAAATCCGAAGCTCCGTGCTTGCACAAGGGGCAAACAAAGTCATCGGGCAATTCCTCGCCCTCGTAAATATAGCCGCAAATTTTGCAAACGTAGCCCTTCTTACCCTCGGTTTGGGGCTTCGGCTTCACGTTACTTTGATAATAGGAGTAGGTCATCGTTTCCGCATCGGAAATGACGCGCGCCTCGGTTATCTGGCAGATAAACATACCGTGGGTATCCAAATCCACGTACTGCTCTACCTTTAAGGACATAAAGGCGTTGATGTGCTTGGGAAGGAAGACAAGCCCGTTATCCGAGCGCAGAACGTCGCAGTTCTTGAATTTGTCCGTGTTTCTACCGCTTTGGAAGCCAAAGACCTCAAATACGGCAAAGGGCGCGTCCACGGAAAGACAGTTGACGTTCATTTTCCCCGTTTGCATAATGACGTGGTGAGAATAGTTGCTCTTGTTGATGGTGACGGCAACGCGGTTGGGGGTGTTTGTCACCTGGGTGATGGTATTGACGATTAAGCCGTTGTCCTTTTTGCCGTCGTTTGAGGTGACCACGTACAGTCCGTATCCAATCTTGAAAAGAGCAGTCCGATCGTTTTTGTTTGCGGTTTCGTCCCTCTGCGCCAGATATTCACGGCAAAGGTCGTTTGCAAGCGCCTCTAATTGCTTTCCCGTCTCTTCATTTGAGGCGGAGTGAATGGTAACCGTTGGCTCCGCTACGGTGAGCTTTTTGGCGTTTTGCAGCATTGCCTTCATCGTCTTTGCCGCCATAGGCGCCCAAGAGCCATTCTCTATAAACGCCACCGTTCTGTTTTGGAAATTGCGCTCGGTTAAATGCTCAATGAAGTGGCGCATAAAGGGGAAGATGTCGGCATTATAGGTGGTGGTTGCCAAGACCAGCTTGCTGTAACGGAACGCATTTGCGACAGCAGAGGAAAGGTCTTCTCTTGACAAATCGCAAAGAACGACGTTTGCGCCCTTGCTCTTGCATTTTTCAGCCAAATCCTCGACTGCCTTTTTGGTATTACCGTAAACCGAGGTGTATGCTATAAAGATGCCTTCGTCCTCGGGTGTATACGAGGACCAAGTCTGGTAAAGCCCAATATAATAGCTCAGGTTCTCTTGCAAAACAGGACCGTGAAGAGGGCAAATGGCGGCAATATCAAGCTCAGCCGCCTTTTTGAGCAGACCTTGCACCTGAGCGCCGTATTTTCCCACGATGCCGATATAATAACGGCGCGCCTCGTCCTTCCAATCCTCTTTTACGTCAAGAGCACCGAATTTGCCAAATCCGTCCGCGGAGAACAAAACCTTGTCCTTGCTATCGTAGCTGACCATTACCTCAGGCCAATGCACCATTGGCGCGTGCAAAAATGTGAGCGTGTGAGCGCCAAGAGAGAGGGTGCTGCCGTTTTCGGCAAACACACGCTTAGGCGCAAAGCCCTTGCCGAAAAACTGCTCTATCATTTTGAAGGCCTTTTCCGTTGCCACAACGGTAGCATCGGGGTAGAATTTCAAAAAGCTGCCGATGTTGGCAGAGTGGTCGGGCTCCATATGCTGTACTACCAGATAGTCGGGCGTTCTGCCATTCAGGGCGGCTTGCAGGTTGTCAAGCCATTCGTGCGTGAAGGAGATATCCACCGTGTCTAAGACCGCTACCTTTTCGTCTAAAATAACGTAAGAATTGTAGGACATACCGTTTGGAACCTTGTATTGCCCTTCAAACAGGTCGACCTTATGGTCGTTTACGCCAATATACAAAATGTCATTTGAAATTTTCATTGTTTTTCTCCTTTTACCGTTCTTACAGGTTTATAAAAGGGCTATCAAAGCGACAGCCCAAAGAAAGCAAAATCATTGTTTTTCAAGAACACCGAGAGAGTCAAGCCGCAAGAGAAACGCGGCAACGTCCTCTTTGGCAGCGGCTTCGTCTATATCGTAGCTTTCACAGAGCGCGCTGACAAGAGCTACCTCATCGGCTTCCTTTTCTAACTGCTGCCAAAGGAATTTTCCCGTACCGTTCAGGCGCATCATTCCTTGAAAGGACGCCTCGGCATTGATGGGCACCACCAAAGAAAAGCCCGCTACGTCCCGCAGCATAAATCCGTCCTTAATCTTCATAGTATATTCCTTTCCGCCTGATCGCAAAAACACCTGCGACGGCTTGTATTATAAGAGTTGACTCTATTATTTTGTCATCGTTTCAAACGAAAGAGCCGCCGCTTCCTCTGAAATATCGCAAGAAAGCAGATACATAGGTACATAGGACAAAAGCGCGTCCGTCATGGAAAGAAGCGCCTCTACTCCCGCTATATGCGAGGGCTTAAGCAGCTGCTCAAAAATGCGCATAAGCGCCTCTTCCTTGGAAAGACGGCGTATGCTGTTCGTTTTTGCCCGTTCCAAAAAACAAATGGCGGAAAGGGGCGCGGAGTCGTTTGTGTTCCAGCCTTCCTTGCCGCACCAGGGCGTGCCATAGGCAAAGAAGGTATCGCCCTTTTTGCGCAAAAGCGGCTTGTCGCCGTTCAGAACGGTCACCTTGTCCTTGTAGCAGAGCTTCCACAAATGAATGTGCGTGGTTTTTCCCGTACCGCTCGGCGCGCAAAAGGCATATGCCTTTCCCGCTACCTTGACGGTTGCGCCGTGCAAAAGCATTGTATCAAAGGCGGCAACGGCGTTGCAGATTTTGCGGTATATCACCATTCCCTCGCAATATCCCGAGGAAACGGCGCTAAGCGCCCTTTGCTTTTCAGCTTGGCACTCTTCCTCTGTGGCTTTGATTACGAAATCGGGCACCCCATCCTTCACCTCATAGTCCTTACACAGAAAAAGCGTATAGTCGTAGCGCGGTTGTATGTCAAACACAAAATCAGCAAAGCGATACAAGGGCATGGCTTTTCTCCTTTTCAAATAGATATAGCGTGAGAAATGCATACAAGGATTGCGCATAGCAAAGAAGAAAAGCGACTTCAAAAATGAAGCCGCTTTTCAGTACCAAGGGCATACTTGTCATACGGCGTTTTCCGTCTGCTTTAAGCGATGCCCCCTATGCCGAAGGCATTAGTGAACAATGCATCTTTCGGTGTCTTTATCAAAAATGTGAATTCTCTCAGCGTCGATAGCAACCTTGATCTGATCGCCTGCGCGGGATTGAGAGCGGGAAGAAACACGGGCGATGATGGTCTTGCCGTTGGTGGCGTCGTCCTGTCCTTCAAATGCCAGATACAAGTAAATTTCAGCGCCCATAAGCTCGGTTACGTCAACGGTTGCTTCCATCAGGCTGTCGGGCATATTGGCGATATACATAGGCTCGTCGTGGATATGCTCGGGACGGATACCCATTACAACGTCCTGACCGATATACTCTTTAAGAGCGGGGTTGGAAGCCTTGTCGGCGGGAAGCTTGATAGAGGTGTTGCCGAATTCGATGTGCAAATCCTCGCCCTTTTGTACCAAAGCGCCCGTGACAAAGTTCATCTGAGGCGTACCGATAAAGCCGGCAACGAAGAGGTTGCAGGGAAGGTCATACAGATTCTGAGGCGTGTCAACCTGTTGAATCAAGCCGTCCTTCATAACAACGATACGGGTTGCCATGGTCATAGCTTCTGTCTGGTCGTGGGTTACGTAGATAAAGGTAGTACCCACTCTCTTGTGAATTTTGGTAAGCTCGGTTCTCATGGAAGCACGGAGCTTAGCGTCAAGGTTGGAAAGAGGCTCGTCAAGCAAGAATACCTTGGGATCACGAACGATAGCACGACCCAAAGCAACACGCTGCTTCTGACCGCCGGACAAAGCCTTCGGCTTACGGTCAAGCAGATGGTTGATGTCCAAAATCTTAGCGGCTTCTTCCACGCGGCGCTTGATTTCTTCCTTTGAAACCTTGCGAAGCTTCAAGCCGAATGCCATGTTTTCAAACACGGTCATATGAGGATACAAGGCGTAGTTCTGGAACACCATGGCGATATCGCGATCCTTAGGAGCGACGTCGTTTACCAGGTTGTCACCAATGAAGAGCTCACCCTCGGTGATTTCTTCAAGACCTGCGATCATACGGAGAGTGGTAGATTTACCGCATCCGGAAGGACCAACGAAAACCAAAAATTCCTTGTCCTTAATTTCCAAGTTGAAGTCGGAAACAGCAGTCACGCCACCGGGGTATTTTTTGAAAATGTGCTTCAAAGAAAGACTTGCCATAATAAAATGAACCTCCTGAATTTTAAGGTATCTGAAAGATACCGATTTTTTAACGATACTATTATAGCAGAAAAGGAGCCATTTGAAAAGAGTTCTTTTTCCCAAAAAACATCTGTCACTTTTGGTACATTTGCACAAAATCGCGCCAATTCTCACGAAAAAAGAACAAATGCGCCTGCTTTTCTTTCTAATAAATTAGAATTAGTTACCCATTCCCTTGCGGGTCAGAGAAATTCTCTTGCGCGCTAAATCCACGCTCTTGATGCGCACCTCAATCACGTCGCCAACCGCCAAAATATCCGCGGGGCGCTTGACAAAGCGGTCAGACATTTCAGAAACGTGAAGCAGACCGTCCTCGTGAACACCGATGTCTACGAAAGCGCCAAAATCGACAACGTTCCGAACCGTTCCCTTCAAAATCATATCGGGCTGCAAGTCCTTCATTTCAAGCACGTCCGTGCGCAAAATAGGGGCGGGGGCGTCATCGCGGCTGTCGCGCCCGGGCTTTTCAAGCTCCCCAATGATGTCAAGCAGGGTAGGCTCGCCACAGTCTAAGGCAGCGGCAACCTTGCCAAAACCTTCCTTTTCGGTTTTGGTGCGCAGAAGAGAAAGGTTATTCTTGCGCACGTCTTCCTCAGTATAGCCGTAGCGGGAGAGAAGCGCGGTGGCTACGGGATAGGACTCGGGGTGAACGCCCGTGTTGTCCAGAATTTCATCCGAGCCCGAAACACGCAAGAAGCCTGCGCATTGCTCATACGCCTTCGCGCCGAGCTTGGGCACCTTGAGAATTTGCGCTCTTTTTGTAAATTCGCCGTTTTCCTCACGGTAAGCCACAATGTTTTTGGCAATGGTCTTGTTGATGCCCGAAATATAGGAGAGCAAGGAATAGGATGCGGTATTGACGTCAACACCGACGCTGTTTACGCAGTCCTCTACAACGCCGCCCAAGGTTTCAGACAGACGCTTGGGGTTCATATCGTGCTGATATTGACCGACGCCGATTGCCTTCGGGTCTACCTTAACCAGCTCTGCCAAGGGGTCTTGCAGACGGCGGGCAATGGAAACGGCGCTGCGCTCGTTTACGTCCAAGTCAGGAAATTCCTCTGCTGCTAAGGGCGTTGCGGAGTAAACAGAAGCGCCCGACTCGGATACGATGGTATAAGAAACCTTCAAGCCCTTTTCGTGAATGAAATCCGCAACGAATTTCTCACTCTCGCGAGAGGCAGTACCGTTGCCGATGGCGATGATTTCCACGCCGTATTTGCGCACCAGCTCTTCCAAAATCTTGGTAGCACCGACAATATTCTCTCTGGGCTTGGTGGGATAAATCACGGTAGAATAGAGGTATTTGCCCGTCTTGTCCACGACAGCTAATTTGCAGCCGTGCGCGTATCCGGGGTCAAAGCCAAGTACTGTCTTGCCCTTTACAGGAGCGATGAGAAGCAGATTTTTCAGGTTTTCGGAAAAGACGGACAAAGCGCCCTCGGCGGCATCGTCAAAGAGGGTGTTGCGGATTTCGCGCTCAATAGCGGGGAAAATCAGGCGCTCGTAGCTGTCGGTTACCACCTCGGTCAGAAGGGAAGCAACGGGGGATGAGGGGTTTTGAATAACCAAGGAGCAAAGCTTGTTTATCGCCTCTTCCGTGTTGAGTGACAGGGCGACCTTCAAGAAGCCTTCCTTTTCGCCGCGGTTGATGGCAAGAACGCGGTGCGGACGAATTTTGGAAATAGGCTCGGAGAAGTCATAATAATCGGCATAAACAGAATCCTCTTCCTTGGCAGCCTTGGCGGTTAAGGAGCCGTTCTCGGTGATATAAGCGCGCAGCATCTTGCGGTAATCCGCCGTGTCGGAAATGTCCTCGGCAATAATATCCTTGGCACCCGCAATGGCAGAAGCGGCATCCTCAACTCCCTTTTCCGTGTCAACATAAGCGGTTGCCAATTCCTCAACGGTGGCGCCGTAATCATCTTTTTGCTCCATAAACAAGGCGGCAAGCGGCTCAAGCCCCTTTTCTCTTGCCACGGAAGCACGGGTCTTTCTCTTGGGACGGTAGGGAAGATATAAGTCCTCAAGCTCTACCAGTGTTGTCGCCTTTTCAATAGCGGCGGCAAGCTCGGGCGTCATTTTCTCTTGGGCGGTAATGGAAGCGGAGATTTCCTCTCTGCGCTCGTCCAAATGGCGAAGATAGGTGAGCCTGTCCTCTAATTTACGCAGCATTTCATCGCTCATACTACCTGTTACTTCCTTACGGTAGCGGGCGATAAAGGGAACGGTATTCCCCTCGTCGAGCATCTCCACTGTCTTTTGGATTTGTTCCTTGTCCCAATTTAATTCTTGCGCTAAAATTTCAATGATATTCATATAAAAAACCTTTCTTTTATAAATCCTTATTTTTAGCGGGTGCGTTTTTCAGTATAGTGACCTCTTCCTGTGTTAAGGGACGCCACTCTCCTCGCCCAAGCGCCGTATCCAAGGGAATGCCCCCAAAGGCGCGCCTTTCCAAAAAGACAACCTCACTGCCCTCTGTTTGCATCATTCTCTTGATTTGGTGATATTTTCCCTCGGTCAAAACAATTTCACCCGACAGCCTGTCCTCGGAAAGACAGAGCCTTGCGCTTTTGCAAATCCCGTCCTTTAAGGGAACGCCTTGGGCAAAGCGCTTCTCTGCCCCCTTCGGTAAAGGAGAGGAAAGCGTAAATCCATATATTTTTGCCACGTGCCTTTTGGGAGAAAGCAGGGCGTGAGATAAGGCGCCGTCATCCGTTAAAATCATCAGTCCCACGGTGTCCTTGTCGAGTCTTCCGCAGGGGAAAACGCCTCTTCTTTGCAATGCTTCGGACAAAAGAGAGGTGACAACGGGCAAATTTCCGTCCTCAGTGGCGCTGATGTACCCCTCGGGCTTGTTCAGCATAATGTAGACAAATTCCTCGTAGCGAATAGGCTCGCCGTTTAGGCACACCGTATCGCATTCGGGAGAAATAGCAACGTCCGAGCGCTTCACCGTTTTCCCGTTCACCGTCAAAGCGCCCTTCAAGGTGAGCTTTATGGCTTCTTTTCGCGAGCAAATGCCCGACGAGGAGAGAAATTTGTCAAGCCGCATAGGTTTTTCCTTTCCTTTCCGTTGCTTGGCGAGTCGCAAAGCAAAAACTACCCTTTCATTATAACAAAAAAAGCCAAAAAAGTAAAGGGGAAAAGCGAAAAAACATAAAATTTTGTGCGTCCGCTTTTCCCACGCGCATCGCTCTTGTAGGCAGGGGGAAAATGGGTTTAACGGTCTTTTCATATTCTTAACAAAAAAGGCGGTTATGGCAATACATAACCGTCTTTCTTTATTTTTTTGTCGGAAAGGGGCTGGAAGTGAGCAAGCAGCCTTCTATGGCGGGGAAGTATGGCAGCTCCTTCACCGAAGAAAAGGCAAAATCCAGATTTTCCTTTTGGTGACAATCAGAGGAAAGAATGAGCCTTGCTCCTGCTTCTGCCATCTTACAAACAAGCGCTTTTGAGGGGTAAAGAGCAGAATAGCCGCGGGAAAGCGCTCCCGTGTTGATTTCAAAAATACAGCCCGTTTTCAGCAAAACGGAAAGGGCATCAAGGCTTGCCCTTTCATAACGGGGATGGGAAGCGGAGAAATAGCGGCTATCCTTGTTGAATTTTTCCACCAAATCAAAATGCCCGACAATATCCGCCTTCGTTTTGTCAACAACCTCGCCAAGCAGTCGGTAATAATCCTCTGCCAAGGCGTATCCGTCCCCCTTGTACAAGGAGAAAAGATGCTCAAAATAAGACACGCCGCCGTCAATGGAATGGTATTCGCCGTCCTTGTAAAGATAATGCACAGAGCCTATCAGAAAATCGTAACCATTGGTGTCGGTTTCTGAAAAATAGTCCATTTCCAAGCCGCAGTATATGTCAATTTGCCCCTTATAGGCGTCCTTCAAGCGAAAAATCTCCTCACGGTATTCCTCTGTCCCCTTTTCCGACATACAGTAGCGCAGGTCCATCGGGGTATAGGCGTGCCCGGAAAAGCCAAGAGCGGTAAAGCCCTTGGCAATAGCCTCTTCCACCAATTCGGCAGGGGTGTTTTTTCCGTCACAGTAGACCGTGTGGGTATGAAAGTTCATATTCATATAAGAAGACATAGCAGAAAAATCCTTTTTCAAAAATTGCTCAAAGAACTTTTTTGTTCCGCAAGCTCTTTGGACAGAGCCTTTTTGGTGCGGCGGTAAACGAAAGAAAAATAAAGACATTGGGGCAAGCAGGCGATAAGCCAGGAAATCGGGAAGGCAAGAAACAAAAGCCTGAATTGCGCGAAGGGGTCAGGGATAAGGGCATAGAGCGGCGGCAGAGCCAGCGCTATCCAAAGCATACGGAAGCCAAACACGGAGGAAACGGTAATTACCATAGGCCAGAAGGAATATCCCATACCGCGAGAGCCTGAAACGAAGACCTCCATCAGTCCGCAGAGGAAATAAGGAAGCAAAACGCAAATCATACGGCTGACCCCGAAGGAAAGCGCATCACCCTCCTCTCCCAGATACGCAAGCAAAAGCGGCTCGCGAAAAAGAAAGGTGACCACCGCCATCACAACGCCCGTAATCACAACGAGAATGCTGCTGATGGAAACAACCCGCTTGACGCGCTCCCAGTTTTCCGCGCCTCGGTTCTGACCGACGAAGATAAGGGTCGCCTGCCCCACGGCGTTCATAGCGATATAGGTAAAGCCCTCCACGCTCGAGGATGCGGCAGAGCCCGCGGTTGCGGCAACGCCAAACGCATTTACGTTGGAATAAATGGTCACGTTGGCAATACTGAATGCCAAGCCGTTTAAGGCAATAGGGATGCCCGCTTTAAGCATCTGAATGAATTTGTTGTTATAAAAGCGAATTTTGTTGAAAAACAAATGACAGGGATGCTCCTTCGGCAGTCGGTGCAAATGAAAAAGACAAAGAAGGGCAGAGAGAGCTTGGGAAGAAACCGTCGCCACGGCAACCCCCGCGACACCCATATGAAAGGCGGCAACCAAGAGAATGTTCAAGCCGACGTTCAGAAGTCCCGATATGGAAAGATAAATCAAGGGGCTTTTCGTGTCGCCGTTGTTGCGGATAATGGCGGCGGCATAATTATACAGCAAATTAGCGGGCATACCGCAAAAGCAAATTTTTAAGTAGAGAGTCGCGTCGGACAAAATAGCGGCGTCCGTGTTGGTCCAAACCAGCATCGTGCGGGACAAGAAAAAGCCGATAGAGCCAATGCCAACGCCAAGAACCAGCGCCGTTATAATAGCGGTGTGTACGTATTCAAAGGCGGCTCTGCGATTTTTGGCACCCAGCTGCGCGGAAAGGCACATACTGGTGCCCGCGGAGATGCTGATTGCTAAATTGGTAAAAAGCGCGTTCAAGGACGTGGTCGCCCCCACCGCCCCTACGGCGTTGACGCCCTCAAACTGTCCCACGATGATGATATCTGCCGCGTTGTATAAAAGCTGTAAAATGCCCGAAAGAATGAGGGGAATGGAAAAGCGGATAAGACGGCCAAGCAGGGGCCCGTTTAACATATCCACTTCTTTTTTTGCGCGAACGTAGCTTGCCATTTGTGAGCGTTCCTTTCTGACGGCTGACGCGATACCGCTTTCAGTGTGCACGAAAAATTGCTTTGTGAGAAAAGCCTTGCTTTACAAGGCTATTATAGCACCGAAAAAGCAAAAGTCAAGGTAAAAAAGCCCTGTTTTGCAAGACTTTTTGCGGGAAAGGGAAGGGGCTTTTCCCTTATGACGCTCCTTGCGCGTTCTTTCGGCGGTACTCCTTGGGAGTGAGCCCTGTTTTTTTCTTGAAAAAGCGCGTAAAATAGTGAATGCTGTCAAAATGCAGGGCAGCGGAAATTTCCGTGAAGGTGGCAGAGGTGGTAACGATGCGCCTTTTCGCCTCCTCCAAGCGCTTCTCCGCAACAAAATCGGCAACGGTTTTTCCTGTCGCCTCTTTGAACTCGCGGCAGAGCGTGGTGCGGTTTGTGCCAAACAGAAAAGCAAGCTCGTTCAAGGTGATTTTTTCCTTGTATTTTGTTTTCAGGTATTCGACTATTTCATACACCGAAAAGGTATGCTTCACCCCATCGCTTTGCGGACGGTCAGGACCGTAATCCCGTTGCAGAGAAATTAAGAAATATTCAATGAGAATTTTCAGCAGCTGCTCAGCGCCGTAGGGCTGGTTTCGGTTTTTTTTCATATTGTGCGTGGGAATGTTGTGAGGCGGCGCGAAAACGTTTCTTGCTTCCTTCACAATTTCCGCAAGCTTTTTGATTTCCCCCTCTCTCAGCTTGACAGGACGGGAAAAGGGAGAAAGGCTTTCTCCCTCATAGGTAAACCCGATGATAATGACCGAGGGGGCTTTCCCTGCCGCCTGCAAGGCGTGCTTTTCATTGGGAGAATGAATTAAAAGCATATCCTTTTCCAAAAAGCCCGAAAATTTTTCCGCCGTGATGGAAAGAGCGCCGCTGGCAACAAAAATCAGCTCATAAAAGGGGTGACCGTCAAGGGTGGTGGCAAAGGATTCGTCAAAGTCAAAAAAATGAACGTTGACCACTCCCGTCACCTCTAAGGCGTAAGATAAATTTTTAATGGCAAAATCCATAAGTCCCATTTCCTCCGACTTGTCGTTTCTCATTATCATTGTATCGCAAAAAATGGTGTATGTCAATAAATTTTTTTACGATTGTGCAAAAAAATTTCACAAAAATGTAAATACAAACAGGGAAGGGTGTAGTATACTCAATACAGTATATCGCGTATGCGAATAAAAATTTTTCATATCTAAAAAGGAGAAGAAAAATGGAAAGAGTTTGCATTCCTGATTGGGAATACCAAGAAAGAATTAAGAAAGCGGCGGCTTTGATTCGTGAAAGAGGGCTTGACGTTATGCTGGTTGCTTCCACCGAGAGCGACTATGCAAACGCAAGATATTTCTCCGGCTTCTGGCCTTTGTTTGAGAGAGCGGGCGTTGCTATCAGCGCTGACGGACAGGCAGCCTTGCTTGTCGGTCCTGAGTCTGCTATCTTCGCGAAGGACTTTGGCAAGCTTGACAAGGTTTTCGTATTAAAGGAATTCCGCGAATCCGCTGACCCCTCCTACCCCGAGCTTGTTCCCGATACGTTTTCCGACGTATTCAAGGCAATTGGCGTAACAGGTCAGAAGCTTCGCATCGGCTTGGGAAGCTACGTTGAATGCACCCTGCCCATCTACGAGGGCTTGAAGGACGCATATCCCGAAGCATCTATTGAAATGTGCAACGACATTATGGTTTCCTTGCGCCAGATCAAGAGCGAGAACGAGTTGGCTTGTATCCGTGAGGGCTTCCGCATCATCGAGCTTGCCACCAACGAGGTTATCCGCAATTTGAAGCCCGGCGTTACTGAGCTTCAGATGGTTGGTGTTGCACAGAGAGTTATTTATGAAAATGGCGCGGAGTACGAGGGTCTTCCTATGTACGTATTCAGCGAAGCAAGCACCCGTCACGCTATTTCCCGTTCCCGTTACAGAGAAATCGGCAAGAACGATATCGTTCAGCTGAACCTCTCCGCTAAGATTGACGGTTATTCTCCCTCTATCGGTCTTCCCGTTGTTATGGGCAAGCTTGAGGGCGAAAGAAGAGAATTGGTTGACTTCTGCTTGCAGATGCACAACTGGACCTGCGAACAAATCAAGGCAGGCGTGGAAGCTTCCTCTGTCGCAAAGAAATTCTATCAGATGTACATCGACGCCGGCTACGAAAAGAACTACGTATACGGTCCTTGCCACGGCACGGGTATGATTGAGGTTGAAGCTCCTTGGATGGAGACCAGCTCCGATTACATCTTGCAGAAGAACATGACCTTCCAGGTAGATACCTTCATCTCCGGCCCCACCTTCGGCTGCCGTTGGGAAAAGGGTATTGCCGTAAAGGAAAACGGCATCGAGTCCTACACCGATTATTTGAAGAAGGGCATTATCGAGCTTGGCTTCTGATAAAAGCCCTGCTTGCCGTTCCTGAAAACCAAAAGGGCTGTCTTTATCAAGGCAGTCCTTTTCATTTTTCAAAACCGTATTCCGTAAGAGGTGGTATTATTTATGATTTTAGACCTTATCCTTCCTTGCGACGCGGAAAGAGCGAAAAAGGACAACCTTCCCCTTGTTATTCCCGCGGGCGGCTTGGCGTATCACGGTCCTTGCCAAAGCCTTGGGTGCGACAGCTTGGTGGTTGAGGGCTTGCTGTACGAATTGGCGCAGGAAAAGGAAATGATGATTGCTCCCACCATTCATTATGGCCCCTTCTTTTCCTTGGGTGCGGATAAAAGCCGATCAGCGTCTATGGATAAGCGCGCTTTTGAAGGCTATGTATACTGTATATTCAAGGCCTTTCTTTTTGAGGGGTATCGAAATATTTACGTTGTGACACGGCAACATCTTCCGCAAGAAAATGAGCCCTCTTTTGCGTCCTTTTGCCGTGCGGCAGCCAAGCGGGCAACGACGGAATATCTGGAAAAAACCTTGGGACAGGGCTGGTGGGGGAGTGAGTCCTATGCCGACTACTACGAGCGGTTAGAGGGAGAGAACAATCCCTTTAACTGGATCAAGGTGCTTCCCCTTTCCCTTACCGCCCCGCAAGACCGCTTGGAGCTTTTGGAGCGCTCGGTTCTTTCCGCGCTCTATACAAGCGGCGCTTCCTCTTTTCGCTATGCGGGGGAAGAGCATTGGCTTGCCGAAATTTTCCGCGATGCCGATATCGAATGGGGCAAAGAAGCGGTAAAGCAGGCTCTTTCATATTTAGACAAGGCTATTCAGTAAAAATAAAACGCGGCTTTCCAAAACAAACCAACAAAAAGCTTGGTCGCTTGGGAAGTCGCGTTTTATTTTTACTTTTTTAAGAAGGGCACTTGAAAAAGAGGATTATTTCTTTTTCTTTAAGGGCTCCTTCGTGCCGTTGGGACGCTGAATAACGGTGTTTTCCAGCTGTCCGCGAAGCATTAAGCGATATTCGGCGATATATTCCTGACGCAGCGCCTGCTGCTCCGCCTTTTCTTCCTCAGTCAAGCCCTCCGACTGCGCTTTCGCATACAGGGCGTTGATGCGGTCAATCTTTTCTTTTACCATTGTGCTTTGTTCCTTTCGGTTTCTTTTTGGCGGCAGAGAAGCCAAACGCGCCAATTCTCTTGCCAAGCTCATAATAAGAGCCGTGCGCATAGGCGCAAAGCCCTGCCTTGTCCAAGCGAAGCGCCCCTCTGCTGTCGAAAAGGGTTTCATCCGCGTAAACAGCCTCAACGTCTGCTATAAACATATCGTGAGAGCCAAGCGGAACAACCTCTGACACGCGGCAGAGAATGGAAACGGGGCATTCGGCAATCATAGGGGCTGCAAACCCATCCGCATAAAAAGGCGTGAAGCCGCATTTCTCAAACTTGTTGACCTTTGCGCCCGTATAAATACCGCAATAATCCGCCTTTTTCACGTGAGAAGAGGGCAAAAGGTTGATGACAAAAAGACCGCTTTCCTTGATGATGGAATAGGAATGACGGGAAGGACGAACAGAAATATAGGTTTTAGGGGGCTTTGTGCAAAGCGTGCCGCACCAGGCGACAGTAATGATGTTTTTCTCCTCGCCGCTTTGGCAGGAAACCATCACCGCGGGCACAGGGGAAAGAATTGCCCCGCCCTTTAATTCTTTTTTGCTCATCGTGATATCCTTTCGCAAAATGAAGGCTCTCTTTCTCGCCCCTGCGGGAAAGAAAATAGAACAGGGGAAAACCGAAAGGTAATCCCCTGTTTTGCTTCAATTCGTCTAAATACGCAAATGCGCGAAATCAGATTTCGTCGAACTCGGGAAGGTCAAGCTCAATCTCTCTGCCAAGCTCGCTGGACTTAGCAATACCGTCCAGAATAGCCTGGTTGTAGAAAATCTGAGAGGAAGGAACAGGAGAGGGAGTTCCGTTCTTGGAAGCATCGAGGAAGGAACGGATCTTGAGATTCCAAAGGTCATCGTTCGGTGCCAGAGGAATAACGGTCTCAACCTGCGTGCCCGCAACCTCGTGATAGATAACGAGGGGCTTTTCGAGAATACCGTTCCAGCACTCCGTAGAGGGAACGCGCAAGCCGCCCTTGGTACCGAGAATGAGGGTGTCGCCCGAGGTGTCCATATTCATTGCCCAAGAGATACGGAAGTCAACGATAATACCGCCCTCCAAGCGAATGAAAGCGGCAGACCAGTCGTCAACAGTGAACTTGCTGCCATATTCGTGATGCGTGCCGTAGCCAACGTAGTTGGGGTCGGTGCCGAATACAGCCGCCTTAACGCCGGAAACGGTCAAGGGCTTCGGATAGCCCAAGGCGTTCAGAACAAGGTCAAGAGAGTAGCAGCCGATATCGCCCAAAGCGCCAAGACCCGCGGTTTCGTCCTCGATAAAGGTGGTGCCGAAGGGAGTGGGAATGCCGCGACGGCGTCCGCCACCGGTCTGAACGTAATAAATATCGCCAAGCTCACCGCTTTCAACGATCTTCTTGATTTTCTGCATATTCTTATTGAAACGGGGCTGGAAGCCGATGGAAAGAACCTTTCCGCTCTTCTTTTCCGCTCTGATGATTTCAATAGCCTCTTCCGTGGTTACGCACATAGGCTTTTCAAGCAAAACGTTAACACCCGCGTTGAGCGCGTGAATGGCACAGGGAGCGTGCTGACGGTTATAAGTACAAATGCTCACGCAGTCTAATTGCAAGGACTTATCTGCCAGCATTTCCTCGTCGTTGGCATAGTCGGTTTTTGCGTTTGTAACGCCGAATTTTTCAAAGAATTTCTTTGCTTTGCCGGGGATAAGGTCACAGCCTGCCACAAGCTCCACATCGGGCTGCTTCAAATAAGCTGCCATATGAGCCTCTGCTATCCAGCCTGTTCCGATGATACCGACACGCATTTTTCTGTTGGTGTCTACCGTGTGCACGGTTTGATCAAATTTGAAAGCGTCTTGATCAGCGATCTTTACCATAGTTTCATCCTCCAAGTACATACACTTGTTATTAGCGCAACGTACGCTTGCTTTCATTATAACAAATAAAAAAATTTTTTCAAGACCTTTTTTGAATAAAATTTTACTTTTTTAAAAATTCGCCCAAAGGCGCGAAGCCGCCAAAACACTCTTGACATCCGAGGAAAAAACGGATATAATTTAATGTAGTGAAGTAAGGATGTCGGCATTGCCGTTTTTTTCCTTGAACTGATAAAACACATTCTGACAGAAAAGAGGATTTCTGATGGCTTTAATCAAACGGTTTCTTGCCTATTACAGACCCCACCGTTTTTTGCTCACCTTGGATATGCTCGCCGCGCTTTTTATCTCCCTTATCGGTATGCTTTACCCCTTGGTAACCAACCGCATGCTGAACGACCTCATTCCCAACCGAAATTACCGTGCTATTCTGGTAGCGGGGCTTTTGGTGCTGGCGCTATACGTGGTGCGTATGCTTTTGCGGTATTTTGTGCAGTATTACGGTCATATCATCGGTGTCAGAATGCAAGCAAGCATGAGAAGCGACCTGTTTTCTCACCTGCAAAAGCTGCCCTTTTCCTTTTATGACGAGCACGAAACGGGGAAAATTATGTCCCGTATGACAGGAGATTTGCAGGATGTCAGCGAGCTTGCTCATCACGGTCCTGAAAACCTTTTAATCAGCGGTATTATGATTGTTTTGTCCTTTGCGTATCTTTGGTCTATTCATATCGCCCTGACGCTGATTGTCTTTGCCTGCGTTCCTTTTTTAATTGTGATATCCGCGCTTTTCCGCAAGAAAATGAGAACGGCGTTTACCGAAAGGCGCAAGGGAAACGCCCAAATCAACGCTTCTCTTGAAAGCAGCATCACGGGCATTCGCGTAACCAAGGCATTTACGGGTGAGGAAATGGAAAAGAGCAAATTTGAACAGGGCAACGAGCAGTTTGTTACGGCATCCAAGGATTCCTATCGGGCTATGGGAAAATTTTTCTCCACCACCGCCTTCGTGACGGACATCTTCAATGTTATTATTTTAATTGCGGGCGGCTTTTTTCTCTACAGAGGTGACATTTCCTTCGGTGATTATTCCACCTTTATCGTTTCTATCAACCTGTTTATCTCGCCAATCAATACGCTTGTCAATTTCACCGAGCAGTTTCAAAACGGCATTACGGGCTTTCGCCGCTTCGCCGAGGTGATGGATGCCGAGCCCGAAAGGGATAGGGAAGGCGCTCTGACCTTGGAGAACGTAGAGGGGAACGTTTGCTTTTCCGATGTTTCCTTTTCCTATGATGGAGAGAAGGACGTTTTGCATCACGTGTCCTTTTCGGTGAACAAGGGAGAGAAAATCGCCCTTGTCGGCTCCTCGGGCGGCGGCAAAACCACGGTTTGCCACCTGCTGCCCGCCTTTTATCCGTTAGAGGAAGGAAGCATTGCCATTGACGGAAGAGATATTCGGGATATTACCCTCTCCTCTTTGCGCCGCCATATCGGCATCGTGCAGCAGGACGTATTCCTCTTCGGTGGAACGATTTACGAGAACATTCTGTACGGAAAGCCCACAGCCACAAGAGAAGAGGTCATAGAGGCAGCCAAAAAGGCAAATCTTGACGGATATATCTCCACTCTTCCCAACGGATATGATACGGAGATAGGGGAGAGGGGCGTCAAGCTTTCGGGTGGACAAAAGCAAAGGGTTTCCATTGCCCGCGTTTTCCTGAAAAACCCCGCTATTTTGATTTTGGACGAGGCAACCAGCGCCTTGGATAACACCACGGAAATGCTGATTCAGCGCTCCTTGGACGAGCTGTGTCGGGGAAGAACCACCTTTGTTGTGGCGCATCGCCTTTCTACCGTAAAAAACGCTGACCGTATCGCCGTGATAGACAAGGGTGAGGTTGCGGAAATGGGCACACACGAGGAATTGCTTGCCAAGGACGGCATCTATGCGGAGCTTTATAAATTGCAGTTCCGCCAGGACCTGACACCCTCAGATGCATTACAAAGCATGCTCGTTTGAGGCAAAAGGTGAGAGCTTATCCTTGACCTGTTCGACGGTTGAAATCCACCTTTGGCAGATGAAATCGCTTTCGCGATAAAATCCTGTTTCGCAGGGTTAAGCTCGGACGGATTTGATTTCATCCAAGGTAAAGCCTTAGATTTCATTGCGGTGAAACCACGATTTCATTAAACCAACAGAAAAAGAGAGGGCATTTCGGCTACGAAACCGATTTGCTCTCTCTTTTTGCGTGTAATAGAGGCTTGGGCAGAGCTTCTTGCCACTTTTCTGCCCATGATGTGTTTGACCGGTCAAATGCGATGCCCGCATTTAGCGGGATTTTGAAATTCTCCGCTAAGGGCATCAGCCACTTTTTTTAGTGCTCCTCGTGCTCTGCGTCCTCTTTTGTCCGATGTACCGTGCCAAAGGGATGCTGAGGTGGCGCGTAAAGCGAGTAGAGCTTTAAGGGGCGGCTTCCTATGTTGACGATGTTGTGCCACGTGCCCGCGGGAATGAGAATGGCGTCGCTTCCGTCAACGCACGCCCTTTCTTGCAGATTGTCGCGGCAGGTGCCAAAATAAACCTTTCCCCTGCCGCTCTCTACACGGATAAATTGGTCAACGTCCTCGTGCATCTCCACACCAATGTTACCGCATACGGGAATAGACATCAGCGTCAGCTGTAAATGCTTGCCCGTCCAAAGCGTTGTGCGGAAATTTTCGTTCATGCCTGTTGCGTGCTCAATGTTGAAAACAAACGGGTCGCACCCGTAGTCGCGTATGGCGGGATGGTTGCCGTGCTTGCGTTTGCGCATCACTGTACCTCCTGACTTGATTTGGTATCAGTATATGCGAAAATCACTCGTTTGGATATAGCGTCAGCCTGTTTTCCTCGGGACGATAAACGGCAAGGAAAATTTCCTTTGCGCTTTTATGCCCCTTTGTCTTTAACTGCTTCATCAGCCAATTTTCATCCCGATCCATACGGGAAAGATTTTCGCCCATAATGCGCCCGTCCATAATGAGCTCAACGCCAATGTGCGTCGCCTTTACGGCAATTCCCAAATCCTCGGGCGTTGCCGGGCGGTTTGCCGCCTTGGGCAGGATGGACAGCTTGCCGTTGTGCTCAAACATTGCCGCCTGTATCTCGTCAAGGTCAAAATAGCCTTGCTCACGGCAAAGAAGCATAAATTCGGAAAGATCAAGCTTTGCCTGCTTCAAATTTTTGCGGTACAGCTTGCCGTCAGCCATTAAAATGGTTGGCGTGCCGTTGATATATTTTCTCGTTTTGGGAAATGTATGCGCGAGTAAATTCAGCAGCAGCGAGGCAAGACCGTAAACGGCAAGCGCAATAAGTGGCTTATAGGGCTTCTCTAACTCCGTTGCGAGCTCTGCCGCTATGGAACCGATGGTAATGCCGCTGATATAGTCGAAGAAGTCAAGCTGAGCTACCTGCTTGTGTCCCGTCATTTTTGCGGTGATAAAGAGCGCCGTCACTGACAGAAACGCCGTTAAAATAACCTTGATAATATCCATTTTTTTACCTGCCGTTTCCTTTTGGTGCTTTTAGTATGACAAGGGAAGCGAGGGCTTATACGCATATTTTCTTCCGCTGTGTGAATACTAATGCTAAAAAACAGGGAAGAGAAGGGCAAGGTCAGAAATGCAATCGGTATGGCAGAAAGATTTGCCGCAAGAGAATTTCAACGCGCTTGACGGTAACAAAAAAACAGACGTTTTAATCATCGGCGGCGGTATCGCGGGGCTTTTGTGCGCGTACAAGCTCAAAAACGCGGGAGTGGACTGTCTTTTGGTGGAAGCGACAAGGATTTGCGGCGGTATCACCAAAAACACCACGGCAAAAATTACCCTCGGTCACGGACTTATATACGACAAAATGATAAAACGCGTCGGAAAGGAAAGAGCACAGCAGTATCTTCACGCGCAAGCGGAAGCGTGTCGAGAATACGCAAGGCTTTGTCAAAGAGTGGATTGCGACTATGAGATACGGGACAACTTCGTTTATTCCTTAACCGAGCGCAAAAGGATTGAAAGAGAGGTTAATGCGTTAAACACGCTCGGTATAAAGGCTCTGCTTTCGGAAGCGGATGAGCTTCCCATAAAGGTCGCGGGCGCTGTGCGTGTTCAAAATCAGGCGCAGATACATCCCTTAAAGCTCTTATATGCTATCGCAAGGGACCTGCCTGTCTATGAAGATACCAAGGTCTTGGAGCTGATGCCGGGAAGGGCAGCTACAAGCCGCGGCGAAATTGCGTATAAAAAGCTGATAATAGCCACCCATTTCCCAATGCTTAATAAGCACGGTCTTTATCCCTTGAAGCTCTATCAGCACCGCTCCTACGTCATAGCCTTGAAGGGCGCGCCAATACCCGATGGAATGTATGTGGACGAGTCCGATACGGGTCTTTCCTTCCGAAGCTATGGCGACCTTTTGCTCCTTGGCGGCGGTGGGCATCGCACAGGCAAGAGGGGCGGCTGTTGGCAGGAGCTTGAAGCATTTGCCAGAACGCATTACAAAAACGCCGAAATCACACAAAAATGGGCAACGCAGGATTGTATGACGCTGGATAGAGTTCCCTATATCGGACAGTACGCTGCCTCAACCCCCAACGTATATGTGGCAACTGGCTTTAACAAATGGGGAATGACAAACGCTATGGTCGCCGCAGGCATTCTTTCTGACCTTGTTCAGGATAAGCCAAGTCCGTATGCGGATGTCTTTTCGCCCTCGCGCACGATGCTTCGCCCACAGCTCGCCGTCAACGCCATAGAATCCGCCATAGGACTTCTCACTCCCACATCTCCCCGATGCCCGCATCTTGGGTGCGCTCTTAAATACAATCGCGCCGAGCACACATGGGATTGCCCCTGCCACGGCTCGCGCTTTACCGAGCAAGGTGAGCTTATTGACAACCCTGCCACCGATGACAAAAAGCGGTAATCTGTACGGAAAATGTAAAAAAAGACAAAGAAACACTTGATAAATTTGCCAAACAATGCTATACTGTAACGGGTAAAAGTCATTTTTTCTAAAAAATATAACAGATAAAGAGGAAAAAAGCATGGCAAAGAGAGTGTTAGCATTTGATTTTGGCGCTTCCAGCGGAAGAGCGATGATTGGCGAATTTGACGGAAAAGAAATGCAGGTGACGGAAATTCACCGCTTTTCCAACGATACCGTTTGCACGGGCGGCAGAATGTATTGGGATGTATTGCGGTTGTTTTTTGAAATCAAAACCGCCATCAATAAAGCCGTAAAGACGGGCGCGATTGATGCCATCGGCATTGATACCTGGGGCGTTGACTTCGGTCTTTTGACCAAGGACGGCGAGCTGCTTGCAAACCCCAACCATTACCGCGATGAGCGCACCGTCGGTATGCCCGAAGAGGTCTTTGAGCTGATTTCCCCCGAGGAGCTGTATAGCCTGACAGGAACGCAGACAATGCGTATCAATACCCTGTACCAGCTGTATTATCTGGCAAAATACCGTCCTGAGCTTATGAAGCTGACGGATAAAATTTTGTTTATACCCGATCTTTTCGCCTATCTTCTTACAGGTGAAAAGAGAGCCGAGGCGACCATCGCATCCACCTCTAATTTCTTGAACCCCTACACCAAGCAGTTCAATACGGAGCTTTTGGAAAAGCTCGGCATTCCCGCCTCTATTCTTCCCCCGATGATTCAGCCGGGCGAGAGCTATGGCGTTTTGTCCGAGGAGCTTTGCCGTGAGTTTGATTGCGACCCCATTCCCGTTATCGCGGTTTGCACCCACGATACCGCCTCTGCTGTGGCTTCCGCTCCCGCGGAAGGAGATTTTGTATACATCTCCTGCGGTACCTGGTCCTTGTTTGGTACTGAGCTTGCCGCTCCCCTTATCAATGAAAAATCCGCCAAAATTCAGTACACCAATGAGGGCGGATATTTGGGAACGACCCGCTTCTTGAAGAACATTATGGGTCTTTGGCTCATTCAGGAATCCCGCCGCCAATGGATCAGAGAGGGCGAACAGGTTTCTTATGCGGATTTGGAAAGGGAAGCCTTAGCGGCAGAGCCCTTCCGTTGCTTCATCGACTGCGACGCGCCCGAGTTTGAAACCGCTGGCGACCTTCCTTCCCGTGTCAAGGAATTTTGCCGCGCAACAGGTCAGTATGTTCCCAAGACCAGAGGCGAGGTGATGCGTTGCATCTACGAAAGCCTGGCAATGAAGTACAAATTGAATTACAACACCCTTTGTGAGCTTTCGGGCAAGAGCTTCGGTCAGATCAATATGCTCGGCGGCGGTATCAAGGATACCCTGCTTTGCCGCCTGACCGCCGCCGCTACGGGCGCGCGCGTTGTGGCAGGACCTGCTGAGGCAACCGTTATGGGTAATATTGCCGTGCAGTTGATTTCTCTTGGCGAAATCAAGGATTGGAAGGAAGCAAGACGCGTCATTAAAGACTCCACTCCCTTGCAGGTCTATGAGGCTGAAAACACAAAAGCGTGGGATGAGGCATTTGTCGAATACAGCCGCTATCTCGGCAAGAGCGCCCGTTCCTGATTAAGTTGTAAACATTTATTTACATATAAACACATTCGTGTGGGCTATGATGGCTTTATAGATGCGCCATCATAGCCCTTTTTTCTGAAAAAAACAGGGAAGAGAGGTCAAAAAGCAAGGGAGCTTACGGCAAAAACTTGCGTTTCTGCAAAAAAATATTACAAAATGAGTTGACAGAAAAACATTTTTGTTGTATAATATTACATATTTTTTTATTTTGCAACTTGAAAGGAATGTTAAGATGAAAAACGGAAAACGCATTATTTCTCTTCTTATGACGGCGCTTATGGTGGTCTCCTTGATTTTGGGTATGGCTTCCTGCGGCGGCAACGACACCTACATTTTTACAACAGGCGGTCCTCAGGGTACATATTACGGCTTTACCCAAGCGGTTGCCACAAAGCTCTCCGAGCATATTGCAAATACGACCTTTACTGCCGTAACCTCGGGCGGCTCTAAGGCAAACATCGAAGCTCTCGCAGATGGCGACGCGCATTTCGCTATCGTGCAGAATGACGTTATGATTAACGCTTATAACGGCGTTTCCAACTTCACGGGCAACCAGATTCAGTCCTTCTCCGTAATCGGTGCGGTTTACCCTGAGGTTTGCCAGATCATCGCGCGCGAGGGCATCACCTCTGTGGAAGATTTGAGGGGCAAGAGAGTTTCTATCGGTGCGCAAGGCTCCGGTGTTGTCACCAACGCTACGCAGATTTTGGAAAAGCACGGTATCTCCCTGGAAGATATCACCGTCAGTAACTTAGACTCCGGCGCTTCTGCCGATGCCTTGAAGGAAGGTAAAATTGACGCCTTCTTCTTCACCGGTGGCGTTCCCACTCCTGCTATGCAGCAGCTTGCTACCTCTACCGCTATCACCTTCGTTTCCTTGGCTGACGATAAAATCGCTGCCTTGAAGGAAGAGAGCCCCTTCTATGTTGAGGTTGCCGTGACGCATGACGTTTACGACTTTATTCCCGAGGGCACAACCGCCAAGGCTGTTGCCGTTACCGCTACTTATATCGTTTCCAACAACGTAGACGAGGACGTGGCTTATCAGGTCACCAAGACGCTTTGGGAAAAGCAGGCTGAAATTGCCGCTGTTCATAACACGGGTAAGAGCATGAACATCCGCACCGCCCTTCTTGGTATGGACAACGTTCCCGTCAATGCGGGCGCAAAGCGCTACTATGAGGAATATCTTGCCGCTTACAATCAGGAAAACGGCACCTCTCTTACCTTTGACGCGTTCTACTACAACAAATAATCAAGCAAATTAAACAATGGCAAAATCCGCAGTGTATTTGCACATTACTGCGGATTTTTTTATGAAAAGGAGGAAAAAACCTTGCAATCCGAATCCACGGTCAGAAGCGCGGAAGAAATTATGAAAGCGGTTGACCGCGAGTCAAACACGCGCGCTTTTACAGGTATCAGGGCTCTGGTTCTGAAATACGCCAAGCTTTTAGGGGCGATTTTTATGATTTCCCTTTCCTTGGTCTTGAACCTGCAGACCGAAATCGCAAAGCCCATTTTTATGGGTATGATTTTGATGTTCACGTTCTTCACCTTTCCTGCTTATAAGAAGCAATCAAAGCTGGTTAACCACGTTCCGTGGTATGACTATGTGTTAATAGGCTTAACCGCCATTTGCTATTTCTATCCTGTTGTGCGGCATGACGCCTTAATAGAAATGGCGAAGCGCATCGGAACGCTTGAAATTATCATAGCGCTTGTGGCGCTTGCTCTTTTGGTAGAAGCCTGCCGCCGCGCTGTCGGCGCGCCCATTTTGTTTGTCGCGGGCGGCTTTTGCGTGTATGCGTTTATATACCTGAGCAAAAACCCCGTCACGATGCTACGGAATTTCTGCTATGAAATGTTCTTCAACGTGGAAGGCGGTATCTTTTCTACTCCGATTTCCGTTTGTATCAACTTTATTATCCTGTTTATTATCTTGGGCTCCTTCCTTGAAAAAACAGGGATAGGGCAGTTCTTTGTAGACCTGGCAAACTCCATAGCGGGCGCATCAGCGGGCGGTCCTGCCAAGGTTGCCGTTATTTCCTCTGCCTTGGAGGGTATGTATTCGGGAAGCTCTGTTGCCAATACCGTTGGTAGCGGCAGCGTGACCATTCCCATTATGAAGAAAAGCGGCTATAAGCCCGAGTTTGCCGCGGCAGTAGAAGCGGCGGCATCCACAGGCGGTCAGATTATGCCCCCTATTATGGGTGCGGCGGCATTCCTGATGGCGGAAATTACGGGCGTTCCTTACGCCACCATTGCCATTGCCGCCATTCTTCCCGCCTTGCTTTATTTCAGCGGTATCTTCATTATGGTGCATTTTGAAGCGAAGAAGCTGGGCTTAAAGGGGCTTCCCAAGGATGCCATCCCCAATTTCTTCAAGCTCCTTTTAACCAAGAGCTATCTGCTTTTGCCCGTTGTGGTCTTGGTTATTTGTATGAATTACTTCACCGCAGGAATGTCCGCCTGCTACGCCATTCTGACCGCTCTTGTCGTTGGTCTGATTGACACCAATCTTGGTAAGGAGCGCTTTGGCGGAAGCTACGACAGCCGTGAGGCTAAAAGCACCCTTTTGCGCGGCATTTTGCTTCCCCTCATTCCCATTTTGGTTTTGGCGCTTTACTACGTCCTGTTTGCCCTTGGCGCTGTTGGCGTTGAGTGGCAGGGAAAATTCGTGTTCTTCGCTATGATTGCCGCTGTCATTTGCAGCTTCTTCACCAAGGGCGCGATTTTAACGCCCTCTTTGGCGGTAGAAAGCTTTGAAAACGGCATCACCAACGCCGTTGGCGTTTCCATTGCCTGCGGCATTGCGGGTATTATTTCGGGTGTTGTGACCTTAACGGCTCTTGGCAGCACCTTGGTGTCCGTTATCGTTCCTATTGCGAGCAAGAACATTATGCTTGCCCTGTTCTTGACGATGCTTGCCTGCATCGTTCTCGGTATGGGCGTGCCTACCACTGCCAACTACATCATTATGGCAACCACCACTGCCCCTATTCTGATAGCAATGGGTATTCCCGTTTTAGCAGCCCATATGTTCGTTTTCTATTTCGGTATTGTGGCAGATATCACGCCCCCTGTGGCTCTGGCTGCCTATGCGGGTAGCGCCATTGCGGGCTCAAACCCCTTAAAAACGGGTGTTATAGCCACAAGGCTTGCCATTACTGCCTTTATCATCCCCTATATCTTTGCCCTGAGCCCCGATTTGCTCTTGGTTTGCGAAGGGTATGAGGCCCCCTTTTTCACGGTTGTCCGTATTTTGATTACCTCTTTGCTTGGCATCGTTTCCCTGTCTGCCGCATTGGAAGGCTTCTTGGTGCACAAGAACAAAATTTGGGAAACCCTGCTGTTCGCGGCGGGCGGGCTTATGCTGATTATGCCTGACCCCTTAACCGACATCATTGGCGTTGGGTGTATTGCTCTTGCGTTTTTGTCGCATGTGCTTTTGCCTCTCTTGATGAAAAAGAAAGAAAAGCAGAAGGAAGATAAAAAGCCCTGATTTTTTGTCGCTTGAAGGCGTCTGTCTGATGAAGATGGTGGCACAAAGCATTATATGAAATTAAAGACTGTATCGAGTGAGAATTCGCTTGGCACAGTCTTCTTTTGTACTTTGACAAAAGTCAAGCAAAAAACGCGAAAAAGAGACAACCTGCACAAAAAAGAGGGCTGTTTTTTGTCGTTTTGACGAAACCGAAAAAGCGTTTTTCTATTGACTTTCAAGACGGTTTTTTGGTACAATATAAAGGCAAAAAGATTTGCAAATCTCATAGACAAGTGAGGACAAAACAATGAAAAGAAGAATACTGAGCGCCCTTTTGGTGCTGTGTATGTTGGCTTCTCTCATTCCCGTCGCCCTTTTCCCTGCGGCAGCGGTTGAAGAGAGTGGGCAGAATGGGGGTTCTACGCAAGAAGCGACATCCTTTGATTACAGCACGCTGTACGTCGGCGCTGACGGAAGCCTCAATACCAACGGCGGGAAGCTTGTGATTTTGCTTACCTCGTATCTTGGCGACTCGTCCGTGTCTGCCGATAAAACGACGTGGAACAATATCGCCCCCGGCGCCACGCAAAACGGCATTCTGACGGGCACGTGGACAGACAAAGGAAAGGGCGGTATTGGATACGACGTTGCCAACAACGACGTGCAAAATGCCTTGATTTTTACGGACAGCACCATTCTGCCTGTTGATACTTATACGCTTGAGCTTGTTGCTTCGACCCGCGGATATACCGAAAACGCCGACGGCGTGACGGAAATCTACGGCGGCACGCATCAAAGAGCAGGTATTGCCCTTGGGCGTCTGCGCGGTTATTTTATGACCGGCTTTACATATGCCGATGCGAACTTCCAGGACAAGAACATGATGATTGCGCTTGACGATAACGCCAGCGTAACGCATGACACCTGGAACAACGCCGATATTATCCATGGCAGATGGAGCAATATGCTTCCCGTTTATAAGGGAGAATACGGTATTATCGCTTTTAATATCAATTTGACCACCAGCGACAATACCCATAGCTATCAGTTCTTAAAGAACGGAAGTGGTATCAGACCCACTCAATATTCTTCCATTGCCGACGCGGATGAAAATACGGATAACTACGGTAGATTCATATTGTTCGACAATATGGCGCCGACGGCATACAGCGTTCGTCTTTACACGAAGCCCTTGACCGAGGAAGAGCGTCTGCAAAACCATTTTGCCGACGTTTGTGCGTTCTATCAGCTGGATATGACGGGCTTTGACGCCTTGGATGCTAAGGCAAGGGGCGTCTTGTACAGTATATTCAGCCAAACAACGCTGGACGAGGCAAATTACAGCGCGGTTAAGGCAGAAGCCCAAAATCTTTTCAGCGTTATCAGCGCCGAGCCCGTTTTTTCTGACTACGACAAGCTGATGGTGGGCGTCGACGGAAGCGCCACCGCCAACGGTGGACATCTTACGGCTTTGTTCACCGCTTTCACCGACGATGGCAGCGTGCGTTTGGAAGAGGGACTCTGGATTGATAAAATAAGCAAAAACGCTGCGCTTTTTGACGGCGACCTCTGGCAAAAGAGAGAGGGCGGCGGTGTCGGATATGACGTTACCGCGGGTCCCAAGGGCGAAGGATACGAAAACGGCTTCTTTGGCGTTGATACAACGAGCCCCTATTACACCGTGGACGATGCGGAAAATCAAAAATTGATTTTGCCCAGCAACCTTTTGGTAGGCACGCTGGATTATACCGTGGACGTTCTGGCACAGGTGGATACCAAGGTTTATTTCACCGACAACTTGGGCAACAAGACGAAGGACATCTTTGTGAACTCCCATCAATATGTCTTCTATCAGGCAACCTTCGTGAAGGACGGTATTACGCACACCGTAAACGACATCAAAACCGAGCAGGATGTTTTTGAGGACGGCGCAAGCTATTGGGTAGATTGGATGAGCGGCACGCAGGATTACGCCCGTGACGTTTACAATTACGATACAGCGACATCAAGCAAGGGAACGCTGGCGCTTGGCAAGAGCTTTGACTCCAACATCATTAAAATTCCCAAGGATACCGTCGTTACCTTTACCGAAATGCGCAAGGAGTATCAGAAAAAGGCTCTTTGGAGCAGCGATATTCGCGTTATGGCAATCGGTAATATGACCGCTTACATCTCCTATGAAAGCCTTTGGGAAGAGGGCAATAGCGTTGGCTATGCGCACCGCTTCTGCATCACCGCCAACAACGAAACCTGGAACGACGCTTCCCGTTTTTCTAAGGACTCTTGGGAAGATACCAACCAAAAAGCGATTTATGATGGCGGTATGCACACCATCAGCTATGTAAGAGATGTGAAGGGTACGGGCGCTTCCCAGACCCAGACCTATAACGTTTATAAGGACGGCGCGCTACATTTCCTGACGGACAGCAGTATGACCGTCTCGACCCAGGGAAGCAAGAGTTATCCCTTGGAAACCTCTTCTACCGAGTTCTTCCTCTTCAAGAGGGCGCCCGGTACGGTATACGCCATTCGTATGTATGACGCTATTTTAACAGAGGACGAAAAGGGTTGGAACCACTTTGTCGACTTGATGGCATACGCCGAGGCGGATATAACCGCCTTCCAAAAAGCGGATGCCGAGGTGCAAGCCTTCATCGTGAATACCATGCGCAACACGGCATACACCAAGGATGCCGCTGCCTTGGAAAAGACCATTGACGATATCATTGCCGTCTTCAATGCGGAATGGGAAGCCGATAAGTCCTTGTACGTAACTGACGGACTTAAAATTTTGCTTTCCTCTTACGACGGATTTTCTACTTCCGTTTTTGAGGGCGAAAACAGCACAGTATGGAGCAACGCTATTGACAAAAATGCCTTTGGTATCCTGTACGGCAAAAACTGGCACAAGAGCGAGGACGGCGGTATGCGCTACCGCGACACCGTGCCTCAGTCCGTTGCCGATAGCAACCAGGTAAGAGAATACCGCAAGAGCACGGGTCAGAACGAGTTTTACCTCTCCTTTGACTATTCTTTACTCCCCGAGGAAGACTATACCATTGAAACCATTATGGCGCCCGAGGGTATTACTGTAGAGGACGATAAGGGGAATATCACCCGTTATTACGACACCTACACGAAATACGGTATCTACAATGAAAAGGCATTTATGCTTGGCCCGTTCCGCGCAATGGGCTTTGCCTGTTATAGCCACGCCGACGCTGCCGCTATGGAGCGTCGCTGGATGTATCAGAACGGCTACGGATGGGATTATATCCCGCCCACGGGTCGTGTGCAGGTTGGTACGGACAACGCCTTCTCCTCTTTGGCAACAGGGCAGATAGTCAGCTATTCCATTTTGCACGATTTTGCGTTGAATGAGGAATCTCTGCCTACCTCTGTGTATACCATTCTCTGCGATAGCAGTGTCGCTATGAAAACGACCATCGACGCGGATATGTATATGACCAAGGGTGAAATCGTTGACAATGCGTTTGAGCTTTGGCGCGGTCTTGCGAGCACGATGTATTCCGTCCGTGTGTACGACAGAGTATTAACGGAAGATGAGCGCCTGCAAAACTACGTGGCGGACGTTTGCTACTACTTGGATTTGGATACCAGTCTTTTGGAAGAAGCATTGGCGCAGATTCCCGACAAGACAGCCGTATTCAAGGCCTTTTCCAGCCTTTCCTTCGATATGAGCAAGGAAGAGGCGCAGTCCATTCTTGATAACGCTACGGCAGGCGTTTGGATTACCCCCGAGGGCGTTGCTGTAAAGAACAATATGGCCGACGCTGTTCGGTACTATTTCAGCCTGCAATATTCTGACTTGGCAGGTATGATGAAGAGCGGCTTCGATATTGAGGTCGGCGTTCTTCTGAATGTTGGCGGAACAGAAGCGCCGAACTTAGAAAACAACGCTTACGGCTATCGCTATGTGATGTTTGATTCCGTTACGGGTGCGCGCACCGAATACTTCTTGGATGAGGACACCTGCGCTATCACGCTCTCCTATCCCAACGGCAGTGCTGATGCGTATAACAAGAAAATACACATCAGGACCTACGTAAAATTGGTTTCTCCCGATGGCGAGGTGACCAGCTTCTACGGCGGCTTGGTCAATTCTGCTTATGCCAAGGATAACTCGCTCTTTTCTATCTACAAGTATATGGCAGAGCAGCAAAACGTCATTGCGGACGGATACGACAGGTATTTGAAGCAAATTGTAGACGAATGCTATGCGGAAGAGATTATTTACTTTGACTCTGCCGCAGAGGGCGAGGGCAACGGAACGGAAGAGACGCCCTACACCAATTTCGTTGATGCCTTTGACGCTTGTAAGGATATCCTGCTGCACAAGACAACGCCCACCCACGTTACCCTGTTCGTAGAGGGTGGAACGCATTTCGTTGACGGTATTTTAGAGCTTGATTTTGAGGAAATGTCCTTTGCGGACCATACCTTCACTATCGAGGGCGACTTCATGGCAGATGAGCCCCCCACCTTGACGACGGCGGTGGAAATTTCCTCCTCCGATTTTGAGGCGGTAGAAGGTAAAGCGGGGCTTTACGTCTATCAGTTCACACCCGACAGCGAGGGCAAATTCCCCGAATTCCGTAATTTCTACGTGGAAGGCTTTACGGCAGACCTTGCCCACAGCACACCCACGACCACGGCAAACGGCGAATTCCCTTATATCTCCCGCTTTGACCGTGACCTTCCCGGCACGTTCTTGAAGGCGCAGTTCTACTACAACGAGGGCACAATCGATGAGCACGCCCCTGCGGTTGAGTTTGCCGCATCCCCCGAAAGAACGGATTTGATTACAAGCTATTCGTTGTATTACGCGAATTTCCTGGCGCTTTACGACTTGAAGGATACGTATGTAAACGGCGGACTTACTCCCGCTGAATATAGCACTCTTACCGCAGAAAAGCTGGCAGAGCTGAGAGGACACGCGTGCGACGCGCTTTACCAGGAAGCCTTCAAGCAATTCCATCCCCGCTTTGTTGAGGTGCTTGCCGGCAATGCCAAGCTGAGCTCTATCACCTACACGCTGCCCACTAATCCCGAATACCGCGAAGGCGTCTTATATCTGCACATTGATATGGTAGAGTCCCTGCGCGCAACGGTTGAGGCAAGAATTGCGGCGTTGAAGGCAGCAGGCACGTATGATCCCACAAGCTCCTTCAAGACCGTTTTGGCGGATATGCAAATCGAGATGAACGCCGAGGCTGAATGGAACTTCAATATCATTGACGTGGCAGGCGTTGACTTTGAGGATATCGTTTACTACGAAATTCCCAACGGTCCTAACGGCTATAAGGGTACGGTAGAAACCCTGGTGGCTGTGTATCTTGAGAAGGAACAGTATAGTTTGTTCAAAATTCCCGGCGGTTACACGATGGAAAAGAGACTTGTTTCCTTGCAAAACGCTATGGAATTCGTGGATGAAAACAACGAATATTATTACGATGTGGCAACGGGAAGACTCTATTACTTCAATGAAAACGGCGTGGACGATACAACCTTTGCTTATCCCACGATGGATAATATGTTTATCTTCCATAACGCCCGCAATCTGACCGTTACCGACCTGACTGTCTGGGGCATTGACGACTACACCACCTCCGAAATCGGCTTGGCGGGAACGCAGGCAGGTGCCAACACCTTGGGTTCTGCGGATCTGAACCAGACAGGCTTCAATCGTCGAAGCGCGTTTACATTCTATGACGTTTACGGTGCCACCATTCAGGACTGTTATATCCACGATATCGGCGGCGCTGCCATCTTTATGGAAGGCAGAGTGGAGAAAGCCAATATCACGGGTAACGAGATTGAAAACATCGGAGACGCCGCTATTCGTGTTGCAGGTCACAAGAGCGCCAACGAGGAATTTTCGGAAAGAAGCGGCGCTGAAAATGTTAAGGTTGTAAACAACTATATACATCAAGTGGCTCAGGATTGCTTCAATTCTCCCGCTATATACTTTGCCGCCTGTAAGGATGTGGAGATAGGGTATAACACCATCATCGGCTGCTCCTATTCCGCGGTTTCTGCGGGTTGGAGATGGCATGCGGCAACCTGGGAAGAGGGAGATCAGTATAACGTTTATAATATGGACGTTCACCATAACTACATCACCGACTTTATGCAAAATCTGGGTGATGGCGGCGCGTTCTATTTCGTAGGCGGTAACTTGAAGCCCGAAAATCCTAAGCTTGTCAACTTTATCCATCATAACTTTGTTGTGCTTAGCCAGTATACGGGTAACGGTCTTGGCGTGCATACCTCTTGCTACTACTTTGACGGTGCAACGACCAACTGGGACTTCTATGACAACATCGCGGTCAACTACTCCGCGGGTGCTGACAGAGGATCCAAGGTAGACGCAAGCTATAAGGATTACACAATGTACGTCCGCCGCACGCAAAGAAACTATATCTTCTTTATGCAGTGGGTGGCGCCCATTGCGTACTCCTATAACATCCATTCCAGAAACAACCACGCCTTTAACGTACGCTCGACGGATCCCGAGAGGCAGTTCAAGGAGTGTTACTCGGTGGATGGAAGCGTTGAAACTCCATATGATCAGCGCGGTATTGTTATCAGCAACACCAGCTACTATTCGGGCACAAACAAGCTCAACTTCTCAAGTACCGTTAAGGGTATGATTGAGGAAACGGGCTCTTATATGTGCCGCGGTGACTGGGGCTGGCTGATTAATAACGAGTATTAAGCGCAAGCTCAGCAAAAAAGGCAATTTTATACCGCAAACAAACACGGGGCTCGCCCCGTGTTTGTTTCTTCTTTTGGTCGGTTTTTTAACAAACTAATTTAAGAAAAAATATTGACTAATTTAAGAAAAAATATTGACTTGTGAGGATCTTTTTGATATAATACAAATGACAATGACAAATGTAAAGGTGTGCAGAAAGGCATACCGAGAGGAGAACAAATGAAAAGAAGATTGTTAAGCGCGCTGCTTGCGCTTTGTATGCTGACCTCTCTTTTCCCTGTCGCCCTTTATTCTGTGGCGGCGGTTGAAGAAGAAAGCCAAAGCTCGTCCGCGATTTTTGATTACAGCTCTCTTTATGTAGGGGCTGACGGCAGTACAAACGAAAATGGCGGTAAGCTGACCCTGCTTCTCACCTCGTATCTGGGTGATTCGTCCGTATCGGCAGACAAAACCATCTGGAACAACATCGCCCCCGATGCCACCAAGCACGGTACTCTGTACGGCACGTGGAGCGCAATGGGCAAAGGCGGCGTCGGCTACGATGTTGCAAACGACAGCGTCTTGCATTGCTTGCGCTTGGACCCCTCGTTGCTTCCTGTGGATACTTATTCTCTTGAAATCGTTGCCTCGGTTCGCGGATATACCGAAAACGCCGACGGTGTAACACCTGCCGCCTTTTACAGCAATACCTCAAATCTGTGGCTTGGGCGGCTGAACGCGTTTTTGTTCTCGGGCACTCGTGTGTCAGACGACAGAAGTCACAACGGCTTGGTTGTGGTGATGAACGATACTGCCTCTCTTCGCGGCATTCACAATTATCAGCAAATCGCCTCGGGGGATGCCTTTTACAACGCCCTTCAGATTTACCGTCATAATACGGGTGTTGTGAACCTTGGTATCGATTTAACCAAGAGCGAAACGCATTACAGCTATGCGTTCTTCCATAACGGCGCGGAAGCCCTGCCTTCCAAGAACATTACCTCTTGCGCGATTGATACGGCAAACACGGAAGAGGTGCACGATTACTTTGATTTGCTTCGCAATATGGGCGCAACCACTTACAGCGTTCGTCTGTATACCAAGCCCTTGACGGAAGCAGAGCGCCGTCAGAACCATTTTGCCGACGTCTGTGCCTTCTATGCGCTTGATATGTCTGCCTTTGACGCGCAGGCGGACAACAATCTTTTGTATATACAGTTTGCCAAGATTTCCTTGGATGAGGCGAATTATACCGCCACCAAAGCCGCCGCCCAAGAAAAATTAGATGCGTATGCAGATGCCTTTTGGTACAACGCTCTGTACGTTGGCGCTGACGGCAGTACAAACGAAAATGGCGGTAAGCTGACCCTGCTTCTCACCTCGTATCTGGGTGATTCGTCCGTATCAGAGGATAAAGCCACTTGGAATAATATTGCTCCCGGCGCTACCAAGCACGGTACCTTGACGGGCACTTGGTCCACCAAAGGGCAGGGCGGCATCGGCTATGATGTTGCAGACGACAGCCTTTTGCATCAGTTAGAGCTTGACGCATCTCTGCTTCCCGTGGATACCTATTCTCTTGAACTGATAGCCTCGGTTCGCGGCTATACCGAAAACGCCGACGGCGCAACACCCGCCGCCTTTTACAGCAACACCTCGAACATGTGGCTTGGGCGGCTGAACGCGTTTTTATTCTCGGGCGAAAAAACGAATGACATTCGGAATAACAATGGCTTGGTTGTGGTTATGAATGACACCGCCTCTCTTCGCGGCAATCATAACTATCAGCAAATCGCCTCGGGAGATGCTTTTTATAACACCGTGCAAGCCTATCGCTATAACACGAGCGTGGTGAATTTTGGCATCACCCTGACCAAGAGCGCAACGCACTACAACTATCAGTTCCTGCATCACGGTAGCGTGTGCCAGCCTATCGGCTTGAAATTTGCTAAGGGCACCTCTTCTTGTGAAATTGACGCGACAAATACGGAAACCGCGCATGACCGTTTTTATCTGTTCCGCAATATGGGCGCAACCGCTTACAGTATTCGTCTGTATACCAAGCCCTTGACGGAAGCAGAGCGCCGTCAGAACCATTTTGTTGACGTTTCTGCCTTCTATTGCCTGGACTTGAAGGGCTTTGACGTAAAAGCCGACAACAGCTTCTTGTATGCGCAGTTCGCAAGCGTGTCCTTGGACGAAGATAATTACGAGACCGCCAAGGCTGCTGCTCAGTTAATGCTCGATACGTATAAGGACGCGTTCCTTTATAGCTCTTTATACGTTGGTGCTGACGGAAGCAAGACGGAAAACGGCGGAAAGCTGACCGTTCTCTTGACGTCCTTTAAGAGCGAGTCGTCCGTTACCGCCGATAAAAAGGCGTGGATAAACATTGCCCCCGGCGCTGTACAGAACGCAAACCTTTCGGGCACGTGGCAAGAACGGGGCTTTGGTGGTATCGGCTTTGACCAGGCAGGACATAGCGGAAGCGGTATCACCTTTGACGGTACCCTGCTTCCCATTGATACTTATACCATCGAGATGATTGCCGCGGTTCGCGGATATACCGTAAATGGGGACGGCGTAAGCGCCCCCTCTCAATACATTTATTCCGACCCGGGTATGGTCTTGGGTCGCTTGCGCGGCTTCCTGTTCTCGGGCGCTTTGACGGGAACAGAGGATGCAGGCTCCTATCCCTTGCGCGAAAACTCTGTGATTATGATGATGTATGACGATGTCAGAAACCACGATACGTGGGGCGGCGGCAAGCTGACGCAATGGACAAACTCCCTTTCTGTGTATCGCAACAATCCCGATATTGTCAATCTTTCCATCAGTCTGACCAAGAGCCTGACCCATTACAATTATCAATTCTTGGGTAACGGTAAGGCTTACAAGCTTCCCAAGCAAAACGCGTGTGAAATAGCAACGGACTTGGATCAGGAAAATTATCACGGCAACTTCATTTTGTTCCGTGATATGTCGCCCACCGTTCACAGCGTCCGTCTTTACGATAAAACGTTAACAGACGCCGAGGGCGCCCATAACCACTTTATTGACTTAATGGCATACGCAGGCGCGGATATGACCGCCTTCAACGCGGCGGGCGCTGAAACGCAAGCCTTCATCGTTACCGCTATGCGCAACGTGAAATACACGGAAGATGCTGCCGAGCTTGAAGCGGCTATTCAAGAAATTATACTGTCGTTTTCTCACGAATGGGATCCCGAAAAGGCTCTGTATGTGACAGAGGGGCTGACCGTCCTGCTTTCCTCGTACAAGGGCTTTTCCACGGGCGTTATCGGGGAAGAAAACCTGATGTGGAGCAATGCCGTGCAAAAGGGAACGGCAGGAATGCTGATGGGGAACGGCTGGCATAAGAGCGAGGATGGGGGGCTGCGCATTCGCGACACGATTCCTCAGTCCGTTGCCGACAGCAACCTCGTAAGAGAGTACCGTAACAGCACAGGACAAAACAATTTCTATTTGAGCTTTGACTATTCCTTGCTTCCCAAGGAAGATTACACCATTGAGTCCGTTATGGCTCCCGAGGGTATTACGGTAAAGGACGAAAGCGGCAAGGTAACCCGTTATTACGATGATTATACGCCAAATGGTCTTTACAGCGACAACGCGATGGTTTTCGGTCCGCTTCGCGCTATTTGCTTCTCCTGTTACAGCCACGCCGCCAATGCTAATATGGCGCGCCGTTGGATGTATCAGGCAGGATATAGCTGGGACAGTCCTCCTCCCGGGGGTCGCGTTGAGCTTGGGCAGGACAAAGCCCTTGATAATTTAGCAGTCGGGCAGATTGTCAACTATTCCATTCTTCACGATTATGCGCTCGATGAAGAGGAAATGCCCACCTCAAATTACAATATCTTATATGAAGGGGCAAGGGTTTTCACCAAGCTGATTGAAGCGGATAAGTATATCTCCAAGAGCGAGGTCACCGATAAGCAGTTTACCCTGTGGCGCGGACTTGCGGGAACGGTGTACGCCGTCCGTGTATATGACAGAGTTTTAACCGAGGATGAGCTGCTTCAAAACCGCGTGGCAGATATCTGCTACTACTTTGATTTGGATACTACGCTGCTTGAAAAGGCATTGGAGCAGATTGACGATAAGGCAACGGTCTTTCGCGCCTTCACGGGTCTGTCCTTTGATATGACCAAGGAAGAGGCGCAGGCGGCTCTTGACTACGGTATGGCAGGTCTTTGGATTTCCCACGAGGGTGTTGGCGTGAAGAGTAATATGACGGACGCCATTCGGTATTATTTTAACCTGCAATATTCCGCTTTGGCTATGATGATGCAAAGCGGCTTCTCCGTTGAGGTTGGTATTCTTTTGAATGTCGGCAGCGAACAAAAGCCCGTTCTGGAAAAGGGCGCCTACGGCTATCGCTATGTGGTGTTTGATTCCGTTGCGGGTACGCATACCGAATACTTCTTGGATGAGGATACCTGCGCTATCACCCTTTCCTATCCCGGTGCATCTGCCGATGCGTACAACAAAAAAATCAATATCCAGACCTACGTAAGGCTGACATCCAAGGATAACGAAACGATGTGCTTCTACGGTGGACTTGGAGACTTCGCCTATACTAAGGATAACTCACTCTTCGCTGTATACAGCTATATGGCAGAGCAGGAAAGTGTTATCGAGAGTGAGTACAATGAGTATTTAGAGCAGGTTGTAGACAGCTGCTATACGGAAGAGATTGTCTACTTTGACTCTGCAGCGGAAGGCAAGGGCAACGGAACGAAGGAAACGCCCTATACTGATTTTGCCGACGCCTTTGCCGCCTGCAAGAGCATTCTGATAGAGAGAAAAACGCCCACCCACGTTACCTTGTTCGTGGAAGGGGGCACGCACTTTATTGGGGATGTTGCCGAGCTTGACTTTGATGAAATATCCTTCAAGGCAAACACCTTTACCATTGAGGGCGACTTCTTGGCGGATGAGCCCCCCACCCTGACAACAACGGTGGGAATTTCCGTCTCCGATTTTGAGGAGGTAGAAGGTAAAGCGGGACTTTACGTCT
>JAGBFG010000042.1 GCA_017936565.1 Clostridia bacterium | reverse complement strand
CTGGAAAAAATGAAGCGCGTGTGCGATATGCAAGCCTACGTTTTACCGCAGGCTCTTTCCCACGCGGAAAAAATCGGAGTTTCTACGGAAGAAAACCCGATTATTTCCGAAGAAACCCCCGTTATTTCCGAAGAAACGCGGGGAAAAGAAAAAGAAAAAATAACTACTACAACTACTATTTCTTTTAATAAAGAGAGCGGAAAAGAGAAGAATGCCCAAAACCCTGTGCCTGACCTGTTTGAGGTAAGGACATATTTTAGGAAGCTTGGATTCAGCGAGACAGAAGCTGTTATTGAGGCTGCCCGCTTCCTTGCTTACAATGCGGCAAGAGGCTGGGAGGGACTTTTGAAAGCAGAATGGCAGGCACTGGCGCAGCTGTGGGCAGAGAGAAAGGACGAAAGAGATGGAATATAACAAACAAACGGTGGGAGCACCGGAAGTTAACGCAAAGCTTTACGAGAGTATTGACACCCTCAAGGGGATAGGAGTTCTTTTCCCGCCCGTGCGCGTTGGTGACACTTGCTATGCTTGTTTGGACGGTGATTTTACTGACAGCGGGATGACGTAGATATGCGCCTTTGCCGTGTGCGGTATTTTGTGGGACGGCAAAAATTTTTTTGTTACCGAGGATTTCGGAACTTTTGAGCAGCTTGGAAAAGAGGTCTTTGTAACGGAGCGCGAGGCAGAGACAGAGCTTGCAAGGCTGATGCTGAAAAAAGAAAAGGAGAAGTGAAAAAGAAATGAAATTTATGTTAAAGCTTAAATGCCCGGTATGCGGGCGCGAAAACGACACTACAAAGGTGTGCCTTAATGCTAATCCAAACGGAACGCATATAAACGCAACATTTTTCTGCGTAGGCTCAAAAATGGAAGGCTGCAAGACCGAATATAAGATAAGCGCTTGCGGCAAGACTGCCGAGGGGCTTGCACGAAAGCTTGAATTTGTGACGGATTGAGGTGAGGAATATGGCATCACTTAACAAAGTAATTCTTATCGGGCATCTTACGGCGGATCCCGAGCTCAAGCAGACTCCCTCCGGTGTAAGTGTAACTTCTTTTTCAATAGGTATTTCCCGTAGATACGCAAAAGGGGAGCAAGCACAGACTGATTTTATAAATATCGTTGCGTGGAGAAGCACCGCCGAATTTATAACAAAATACTTCAGAAAAGGTAACGTTATCTGCATTTGCGGTTCTCTTCAGACAAGGAATTTCACAGATCAGCGCGGAAACAAGCATTACGTGACGGAGGTTGCGGCAGAGGAAGCTTCTTTCGTTGAAAAGAAGAGCGAAGCGGGAAGCAACGCTTCTGCGCCGAGTGCGGCAAGTGCCGCTGACGCCGCGCAATTTGAGGAAATAGAGGTGAAGAATGAGCACACAGACACAGCTTGAACACCAAATGCCATCTAAGACGTGTGTAGTTTGCGGCAAGAAATTTGTGGTGATGTGCCGCGAGCGTTGGACATACAAGGCAAGGAGAGGCAAGAGCGTGAACTTTTTTTGCAGCTGGGGCTGCTTTGTAAAGGGAACGAAAAAGCAAAAAAACAGGGGGAAAGAAAAATGACGTGCGAAAAGAATGATTGGGAAGCGGCAATGAAGGAAATAGCTGCTCTTTCCAAGAAAATAGAAGAGGAGCAAAAAAGGCGCAGAACGACGCCGAGGTTATTGCCAAGCTGAAAGAGAGGATAATTTACCTTGAGGGACAGATAGATGCGTTCAGATACTGCATTGCAAACGGAGGTGGGGAGCGGTGTTGACTTTTTTCATAATATCGGCGGCGATATTATGCGGTGTGGCGATATGGGCAGCTTTGGTGCGATGTTTCATATTTTCCTGCCGTTCCGAAAGGCTGCAGGAGGAAAAGGAGCGCAGATGGAGATGCGAGGACGTGGCAAGGGGATTGATACAGACACGCACGGGAACGGAATATGCCGTGACGGTGGACAGGAAAAAGCCGAATATTTACCGCGGCAGGATCGCGCACCTTGCTTTCCGCCACAGGAAGGAAAGGGTGAGAAAGAAAAATATGAAAAGGATATTGAGAGGGAAATGAGAGGATGAACAAGATAAGGTGCGACGCTTGCAAAAGCGGTACGCTGCGAACGGTGCAGACCGTGCCGATGGAGGACGGTGCCAGATACCGAAAGAAGTTTTGCAAAAGCTGCGGCAAGTTTTTTTATACGAGGGAGGAGCCCGCGACAAAATATGATTTTAACGCAGCTGTTTATATGCGAAATACGAAGAGAAAAGAGGTGAGCAGGGATGACTGAATTGAGATGCCCTTTCTGTCAAAAGCAAGCGGTGTTTATCGGCGTACACGATGATGAGGGCAATTATCACGGCCATATCGGATGCGATTATGAAAACGATGCTTGGAGCGGTTTATGCTATGGATTGCACCACGAAGGATGGGGCGATTGCATTCTTTGCACCGATGGCGCACAACAAACTATGGGGGGTGTGCTGTTTGACACGATAGAAGAG
>JAGBFG010000003.1 GCA_017936565.1 Clostridia bacterium | reverse complement strand
ATATCCGTTATATTTTCTAGGGTTTGGGTCGGGAATTAAAACGGTTTCCGCCTTTAAGATTGGAATGTTAGACAAAATCGCATTGCCGTACGGACCGCCGTTTTCAAACTCTATTGCCTTAGCGAAATAATAGTATTTCATCCCTGTCAGCTCCGCCAGCTTTTCCACCTGCGCGGTATATTCGGGGTGCTGACCAAAGTCGCGCATTTCATTCAGACCCACAACATCCGCACCGCAATCCATAATGGCTTTCGCCATAATATTAAAATCGATATTTCTTTTCATATAGTTCAAGCAATGCTGGGTATTAAAGGACATTATTTTCATTTCGCGCACCTCTTCTTTACTCTTTTCAGGGCAGATTGTTTGCTGCTGGTTTTATTGTAGCATAAAACCAAGAGCGTGTCAATCCACTTGCGCTAAGCGAAAAATCCAAGTCCTTCGACTTGGATTTTTTCTTGTTCTTATTTGCCAATAAACATCTGTGTCCAATAGTTTCCGTTGGCAACGTAACCCACACCGATTTGCGTGAACGAGGCGTTCAAAATGTTTGCGCGATGCCCCGAGGAATTCATCCACGCATTTACCACAGCCTGTGGGCTTTTTTGTCCTCGCGCGATGTTTTCGCCCGCGCTTTTATACGTGATACCAAAGGATTTCATCATCTGAAAGGGCGTTCCATACACGGGGCTCGTGTGCGAAAAGTATCTGTTATCCTTCATATCCTGCGATTTATAGCGCGCAACGCGGCTTAATTCCCAGTTATATGTAAGCTCCTTCAATCCGTTCTGCACTCTTATCTCGTTTACAAGTCTGACGACCTCTTTTTCATAGCTCAAAACCGAGGAGTCGGCTGTGGGTATTGTTAAGATTTGCCCCGGATAAATCAAGTCGGGGTTTGGTATTTGCGGGTTTGCCGCTTTGATTTCGCTCAATCCTAACTGATACCTCACGGCGATTTTCCACATAGTATCGCCCGACACTACTGTATGTGTAGTCGAGGCTGATACGCTTATCGCCAGCATACTGACGCTCATTAAGGCGACCAGCGCAAAAACAAACAGCTTTTTCATCTGTCGCACCTCCATAAATTGATGGGAAAGAATAACACAGTTAACATTGAAGCATATGCTATCTTTCTTATATATTTTAACATATTTCTCCCTGCAATTCAAATGTAAGTTCAGGAAGAACGCCCAATTTCAGGGAGTCACTCAGGAAAAAGGCTGACATAAAAAAGAGGCTTTACAGCCTCTTTTTTTAGAGCATTTACCGCGATGTTGCCAGCGCTATAAATCTTTCTCCCTTATCGTTGACGGCGCAGTAATAATGATAAACAACGCTGTTTTCCTTTATCACCCATTGCTTATGCGCGTATTCGTTTTCCCAATCATATTCCGGTTTTACGAGCGGCTCGCCATCCCATTTTGTCCAATGAATCAAATCCTCGGAAACCGCGAAGGTATTATATGAGCCCTTAACGCCATCATAGACAAAATACAGCATAACGTAGTATCCGTCAACCATAACTATTTGCGGGTCGCCATTTATTTTGACGCTATCCTCACACTCTTTTGCGGGAATAATCGCCTTTTCGCCGTAGCGCTTCCAATGAATCGCGTCATCGGACACGGCAAGAAAAATACTCTCTCTGTGGGTTTCATCCTTGGCGTTATAGGCGTTAACATAGTAGTGTCCCAAGGTTTTCTTTTCGTCATAAAAGATGTCGGCTTTATAGATTGTCAGCGTTTCGCCTTCTCTTGCGTCGCTATCCTTTCCTGTTAATACGGGAGTAGGGTGCTTTTTATAAGCGTCAAAATGCAAAAAATCATCTGTCAAGGCGATGCCCATTGAAAGCGGATCGGTTTCGTAGCCATTTAAGCTACCGCCAATATAAGCGAAAAGGTACTTTCCGTCAACCGTTAAAAGCTCGTTGCTCCCGCCAAACAGATTATCCTGAAGCTGCGCATATCCGCCCGACTGCGCGCTATCCCATTCTCCGCATTCGGTGAGGATATCTCCAAGAGGATGCCAATGCACAAGGTCCTCGCTTTCGGCGATATGCGTTCTATATCCCGTTTTACACGCATCGTCAATACTGATAAAGGACATATAATACTTCCCCGCGCGCTTGAAAACGATGGGGGAATCGGTTTTTCTGCCGTCAAGCTTCAACACAGCGCCATGCTTACAGGGTGTTTTTATTTGGTTGTAAATTTGCTCCAAAATCTTTCTATCCATGACTTTTCTCCTTTTTTGTTGCTTTCAGCATCATAAAATGGCACAAGCATTGTAGCATACGTATTTTGTTTTTTCAAGCACAATACTACAAAAAAGCGAATTTTTATCTTGCACAAAGCGCATTACTGTATCGAATCCTCAAAAAAGATACTTTCATACCCGTGCTCTGTCAAAAAGGAAAATGTCGCTTTGAGCTTTTCCTCAAAATCAGGCTGATAGTACTGATAATCGGCATAATAATACTGCTCGTGTATCATCACCCGTATACCGCTTCGCTCTGTCAAAGCTTTTAGCTGCGCTATAATTTCTTCTGTTGAAAAGCAGTTTAACACGATATCAATGGAAGCGAAATGTATTTTCCCGATTTTTAACAGCTTGCCGTTGCGTATTTTATCCGCCGAGCCTTCATCGATGCCGTATGACGTACGCGGGTTTTCTTTATCGCCGAAAAGGCCCAAAAGCCCTGAAATATGATTATCCGCAAGAGCCCTTATACCTTCTTCCGTGGCAAGACAAAAATGAAGCGTTGTGGTTTTCGCCAAGGCTGCCGATGAGGCAAATCTTTTGATTTGTTCATTTACTCGCTTGCAATCCTTATAAACCTCGTTATAATCTGAAAATTCATAAGGCTTGACATTTTCAAAATCAGAGTGAAAGGAAAGCTTCAACCAATCGTAATTTTTCTCCCATTCAGCGCGATAGGCGTCACTCATTTGGGAAAGGTCAAAGCCCTCTGTCCGATAGAACACATTTAACTGCACCTTCAAGCCAAATTCTTCATGCATCCGCTTGTACATAGCAAGATAAGGATGCTCAAAAATGCTTTGATAGCCGTTCTCGGTTATTTCCTTGAAAAACCGAATGTTGTCGTCCACAGTAAAGCAAAACGTTTTTATAAAATCACCGCCTTTTTTCGAAGAGTCCGCGCCAATCCAGCTTCGCCCCTGCGTTTTCGCAATAATAAATATAGGCATCGGCAATAGAACCGTCCACCTTGGACAAGACGACAATGCTGCCGCCGATGATGGACGTTCCCGTTTTGGTGTATCCGCCGCAAAAATCGCCCGTTTCCTCATTGACGCAGAGCCAGCGGTCGTATTCACTTGTTTTTTGCCCACATTGAAGGCGAACGCCCTCGTACACGATGCTTGCGCTGTTTAAGTGCTCGTGGCCCACAAAAACGGAGTCAACACCAAGCGCTTTCATTCCGTTCCAAACGGCTCTGTCCTTGTCCCATGGGCTTTTGAGGGGGGCACCGATATATCCGAAATCGCCGTCCCTTTTTTGAGGCAAGAAATCTATGTATATATGGGGCTTTTCCGTACTTTGTGTAACACCGTACTGCGCAAAGGCGTCTGCAAATACCGCTTGCTGAACATGGTACGCAAAGGAAATTTTTACATCGGGATATACCTGTTTCACCCTTTGGACGGACTGGGTATACCAGGCAATTTGGTCCTCTGCAAAGCCCAAGATTCTTTTGGTATGTCCGTTCTCCCTTGAAGCGGCGCTGGCGCCGCCGCAGGCGTTGCTATCCAGCATATAGAATATTCTTTTTAAAATGCCGCCCTGCACGATACCGACAGAGTAATTTCCGTTCCCCGTCAGTGTTTTCTGGTCAAACAGGCAATAGGAGGCGTTGCTGAATTGATCACACTGCCAATCAACCCCTTTTGCGCTCTCATTATCGTGGTTGCCGAAAATCGGCGCCCATGGAATCCGAAAGCTATCCATAAAGGAAACGAAGGAAGTGAAGGTTGTGCCGCTATCGTCAAACTCACCATAAACGAGATCGCCCGTCATTATAATAAGGTCGGGGTTGAGCGCGGTGACTATTTCCGTGATATAATCAAAGCAACGCTCTTTCATCCTTTCCGTTGCCCAGAAATCCTTTGCCTGCTGCCACAATCTGCTTTCGGTTCTGCATTGGGCAGAGTCTATAATTTGCGTGTCGGTCAGTTGCAGGACAATGGGGTCGCGCCCCTCTGGAATTTCTATGACAAAATCCGCAAAAGCCACCGACGAAGGCGCGGAAAGCCCCTCCTTCTGCCCAAGGGCCGCTTTGGCTTCTTTTCTCCAAGCGGTATTTGCCGCGCGATACACCGACTGATAATTTCCATATTCAAAACGCGTCGTTTTCATAGCAAGCTCCATTCTACCCGTCTCGTTTAAAAAGAGGGGGGCTTTTCGTAAATATAACATATATCAACATAAATGTCAATGAAATTTATAAAAAACATGGCAAGATAGCTCAGTCGGTGTGAGCGCGTGGCTGTTAAGTATAATATAGTAGTTTGGAGTGGAACAGGGGGAGCCAAAACAAAAACCTCCCGTCCGGGTGGTTT
>JAGBFG010000041.1 GCA_017936565.1 Clostridia bacterium | reverse complement strand
GAGTATTTTTCTCCAAAAAAAAGACACCCTAAGGTGTCTTTTTTTGGAGCAGATGACGGGAATCTGAACCCACAGGCTGCGCCAGTTCTTTTTGTAAGATTTTTCTCTCTTTTGCGCAGCCTTCATTCGTTTTTTCTTCAAAAAAACGAGGGGTTCGATTCCTTGAACCGTTTCAAACGGAAGAAGGCACCGAAAGGTGCCTTCTTCCTTTTGGAGCAGATGACGGGAATCGAACCCGCGTTACTGGCTTGGGAAGCGAGTGCTCTGCCATTGAGCTACATCTGCGTTGTTTCTATATGGTAGCACAAAATATAGGATTTGTCAAGAGAAGAAGCGATATTTTTATACTGTTTTTGAAAAAAGACGCCCCTTAACGTGTTTACCGTTAAGGGGAACAACTCCCGCCGAGCCGTGTAGAGCAAAGTTTAGCCCTGATATCCAGGGTGGTGCCCTCTCTCATCTTTTCCGCTCCCAGCGTCCAATTATTTGCGGTCAAAGACAGGCGAATAATTGGGAGGTCTGCGCACCAATGAAGAATGCGGGCTCCATTTAACGAATTGTAGGCCCAAATATACTCTATCACGCACTAAGCAGGATGAAATATCCTTTTATAAGAGAACCGCTTACGCGTCCTCACCCTCTGTGTCCTCGTCGTAATCGATATCGGAGAAATACTCATCCTCAAAGAAATCGGCTACGCGCTCAAACTCTTCATCGTCCTCAATATCAACCAAATCAATGTCGTCTCCATCCACAGAGGCAACCTTCAATATAACATACTGCTGCTCTTCGTTTTCAAGCTCATCCACAGGAACAAAGGCATAATAGGTATTTCCGTCCAAATCGGCTTGCGCCAAGAATTTGAAATTCACCGTTTCGCCTGTTTCCATATCGGTCAGGGGCTGGATTTGCCCTCTGTACATATCGTCCTCGTTGATTTTGCTCTTTTCTTCTGCCATATCCGTGTTCCTTTCTTTACTTTGGCACAAAACCTTTATTTTATACGTTTACAAGGAAAATCCTTGCCTTTTTCTGCTTCTATTATAGCAAACGGAATGCAAATTGTCAACCGCCTTTTTAAGAAACCTTTTTTCGTTATGGCATAAAGTCAACCAAAACGGTATTGGAAAGCGCCATTCCTTTATCGTTTAAGAAAATACGGTTGTTTTCCCTTTCTAAAAGTCCAAGCGCAGCAAAACGGCTTATCTCGATGCGGTAGCGCTCCTCAAAGGACACGCCGAAAAGCGCCTGATATTCCGCCAAGGAAACACCTTCCTTCAAGCGAAAGCGCGTCATTACGTATTCGTATGCCTTGTCCTCTTGCGTCAGCTCTTCCCTTTCGACAACACAGTCAAGGGGGCTTTGACAGTAGAGAGAAAAATCTCTGTGATTTCCATACCTTACGCCGTCGAAATAGGAATAAGCGGAAACACCAAAGCCAAGATATTCTTCGTTTCTCCAATAGCGCAAATTATGCCGCGAGGCAAAGGACGGCTTAGCGTAATTGCTGATTTCATATCTCTCATACCCCGCCGCCTTCATTTTGGAAAGAAGCAGCTCTGTCATTTCCGTTTCAGCATCCTCATCGGGCAGAGAAAGCGATTGCTGCATTTGATAGAACGGCGTTCCTTCTTCGAGCATCAGGCTGTAAACAGAAAGATGCTCAGGGGCAAGAGAGATGGCTTGCTCCATGCTTTTCGCGAAGGAGCTCGGTGTTTGATGGGGAATACCATACATCAAATCAAGGTTGATATTAGAAAAGCCCGCGCGCCTTGCCGCCTGATAAAAGGTCTTGGCTTCATTTGCGGAGTGAACGCGCCCAAGCGCCCTTAATTCCTCATCCGCAAAGCTTTGTGCACCAATGCTCAAACGGTTGACACCGAAGGAGCGCAAAAGCAGGAGCTTTTCCTCGCTTGCCGAGGCGGGATTTGCCTCGACGGTTATTTCCGCGTCCTTGGAAACGGAATAGAGAGAATGCAAGGCTTCCCAAACCCTTTCAAATAAGAAGGACGGAAGCAAGGTTGGCGTTCCGCCGCCGAAAAAGACGGTGTCAACAGTCCTGCCCCTTGCTCTTTCGGCATAAAAGGTCATTTCCTGCAAAAGCGCGTCTGTATAGGCGGTCATTTCCTCTTCTTTTTTTTGCGAAAAAGAACAGAAATCGCAATACAGGCATTTTTTTAAGCAAAAGGGGACGTGAACGTAAAGACCAAGCGTATTATTCATCGTCTAACTTCAAAACCGCCATAAATGCCTCGGGCGACACCTCTACGCTGCCCAAACGGCGCATTTTCTTCTTTCCTTCCTTTTGCTTTTCCAAAAGCTTTTTCTTACGGGTGATATCACCGCCGTAGCATTTTGCCAAGACGTCCTTGCGCATCGCCTTGACGGTTTCTCTGGCGATGATTTTGGTGCCGATGGCTGCCTGAATGGGAATTTCAAACATTTGGCGGGGGATATTTTCCTTTAAGCGCTCAGTGATTTTTCTGGCTCTTGCATAGGCGCTTTCTTCAAAGACGATAAAGGAAAGCGCGTCCACCTGTTCGCCGTTGAGCAAGAAATCAAGCTTCACTAACTTACTTTCCCGATATTCCGAAAACTCATAGTCCAAGGAAGCATAGCCTTTACTGCGGCTCTTTAAGGCGTCAAAGAAATCATATATAATTTCATTGAGCGGCAGGATATAGTGAAGCTCGGTGCGCTCGGTATCGATATATTTCATATCCAAAAACACGCCGCGGCGCTCCTTGCACAAATCCATAATGCCGCCAATAAAGGTAGCAGGGGTAATGATGCTCGCTTTCACAACAGGCTCATACGCCGTTTCAATTTCATCAGGCGAGGGGTAGTTTGTGGGATTATCCACATACAACACCTCTCCGTTTCTCTTTTTGATTTTGTAAATAACGCTGGGGGCTGTGGTGATTAAGTCAAGCCCGAATTCTCTTTCCAAGCGCTCCTCAATCACTTCCATATGCAGAAGCCCCAAGAAGCCGCAACGGAAGCCAAAGCCCAAGGCAATAGAGGTTTCAGGCTCAAAGGATAGGGCGGCATCGTTTAACTGCAATTTTTCAAGTGCTTCTCTTAAATCGGTATAGCGCGCGCCATCGGGGGGATAGATGCCCGCATATACCATTGGATTCGCCTTGCGGAATCCCGCAAGCGGCGCCAAAGCTCCGTTTTCCGCCGAGGTGACGGTATCACCAACCTGCGTGTCACCCACGGATTTTATACTGGCAGTCAGATATCCAACGTCGCCCGCTGCCAATTCCTCGCATTTTTGAAGACCAAAGGGCTCCATCGTACCAACCTCGGTCACCTCAAAGACTGCCCCTGTGCTCATCAGACGAACACGGTCACCTGCCTTTAACTTGCCGTCAAAAACACGAATGTTGACAACGACCCCGAGATAGCTGTCGTAGTAGGAGTCGAAAATCAAACACTTCAAGGGGGCGTTTTCATCACCCTTGGGAGCAGGAACATAGTCAACAACCGCTCTTAAAACGTCCTCAATATTTTGCCCTGTTTTAGCAGAAACCGCGGGACAATCCTCGGCAGGAACGCCGACAATGTCCTCAATTTCCTTTCGGCAACGCGCAACGTCTGCCGAGGGCAGGTCAATTTTATTGATAACGGGAATAATTTCCAAATTGTTATCCACCGCCAAATAGGCGTTTGCCAGCGTTTGTGCCTCAACGCCCTGCGTTGCGTCTACCACCAACAGCGCCCCCTCACAAGCGCCAAGGGAGCGGGAAACCTCGTAACCAAAGTCAACGTGACCTGGGGTATCAATCAAATTCAGATAGTATTCCCCGTCGGGCGTCTGATAGGTCAAGCGGACGGCGCGCGCCTTTATGGTGATGCCTCATTATCTCTCCAAATCCATATTATCCAAAAGTCTTGCTTCCATATCTCTGGCGGCAACGGTTTGGGTAGCCTCTAATATACGGTCTGCCAGGGTGGATTTGCCATGGTCGATATGGGCAATGATGGAAAAATTCCGCGTTCTTTTCTGTTTGTCTGTCACTTTTTTATTCCTTTTCTTTTGATAAAGGGTTTATACAAGGGCTTGCATATCCTGCTTATATTTTTCAATTTGCTCGGAAAGAATGGCGTCGTTCTCACCGTGGCAGAGGAAATAGAGCTTAATTTTCGGCTCGGTGCCCGAAGGACGGACAACCACCTTATCTCCGTTTTCAAGAACGAAATAAAGCGCGTCCGTTACGCCGCAGCCTGTCGAGGTTTTACTGCCGTTTGCCAAGGAATAGGTGGTTTGCGCCAAATGGTCGGTGAGAGTTAAAACCTGAACGCCACCGATTTCTACGGGGGGCTTCTGTCTTAAATTATCCATTGTTTTTTGGCGGCGCTCTATACCGTCAAGCCCTGTCATATACAAATCAAGGACTCCCTCGCGATACAGACCGTACTTTTCGTACAAAGCTTGCAGGGCGTCGGAAAGAGTCATTTCCTTCTTGCGATAATAGGCGGTCATTTCAACAATCAGAAGCACCGCGCCCACCGCGTCCTTATCTCTTGCATATGTACCGAAAAGATAGCCGTAGCTCTCTTCAAAGCCGCAAAGGAATGTCCCTTCCTTGCCGCTTGTTTCATAGTTTTTAATGACCTCGCCGATAAACTTAAACCCTGTAAAAACATCGTAGAGGGTCACACCGCTCTCTTCTGTTATTTTACAAGCCAAATCGGTAGAAACAAAGGATTTTACCGCATAATCGTTCTTGCTTAAAACGCCCCTTTCGCGGCGCGCGGAAATGACGTAATCCAAAAGCAAAGCCCCCATTTGGTTGCCCGTTATAGTGGTAAAGGAGCCGTCCTTGGTGCGACTCATCACGCCGACTCTATCGGCGTCGGGGTCGGTTGCGATAACCAAATCGCTTCCCTTTTCCTCAGCAAGCGCGATACCCTCGGCAAAGACCTCGGCATACTCGGGGTTTGGCTTGGCAACGGTGGGAAAATCCCCATCGGGAACCATTTGCGAGGGAACGGTATAGAGATGGCGAAGCCCTGCACGGTGCAAAATATCGGGAACAAGGCGGTATCCTGTGCCGTGAAGGGGGGTATAGACGATTTTCAAGCTCTCTGCCGTTTCAGAGATGAGCGTGGGATTGACGGCGGTTTTTTCCACCGCTTCGAGATACCGCTTGTCAAAATCGCTTCCAAGCCAATGGATAAGCCCTTTTTCAACGCCCTCATCCAGCGGCATACTCTTTGCCCCACCGAGCATATCTATTTGCCCGATGGCATCTGCCACTACCTTGGTTTGCGCAGGAGAAATTTGCGCTCCGTCCTCCCAATAAGCCTTATATCCGTTATATTCCTTGGGGTTGTGCGAAGCGGTGATATTGATGCCCGCCATACAGCCAAGCTCCCGCACCGCGAAGGAAAGCTCAGGGGTGGGGCGTATATCGTCAAACAAATACACACAAATACCGTTCCCCGCCAAAACCTCGGCAGAAGCGATAGCAAAATCTCTTGAATGGTTGCGGCTGTCATAGGCGATAGCAACCCCTCTGCTCTGACCGTTTTCCTGCAAAAGCAGGGCAGCTATTCCCTGCGTTGCCTGGGCAACGGTATATACGTTCATACAGGCGGGGCCCGCGTGCATTGTGGCGCGAAGACCTGCTGTGCCAAAGCTCATAGAGCTTCCAAAGCGCAATTCTATTTCCTCGGCGTTATCCTTTATCGCCTCCATATCCTGCTTCATTTCAAGAGAAAGATGGGGATATTGCATCCATCTTTCAAATTCCTTCTTTGCTACTGTTTGTGCCATAGGTTTTTCCTTTCTCAATCAAAATTTCAAATACGGTACTGTTACTTTATCAGTCCTCTTCCTCAGCCTCTTGCTGCATACAAAGCGCCAGCGCCTTGGCAAGCTGGTCAGGGCACGAGGTGTTTTTCATTCCACAACGGATGCCCTCAACACGGGCAATGGCATCCTCTGCCTTCATTCCCTTCACCAAAGCAGAAATGCCCGAGGTGTTTCCCGAGCAGCCGGAAACGAAGCGCACGCTTTCAATCACGTTGTCCTCCGTTAAGGTCAGACGGATAGCGCGAGAGCAGGTGCCTCTTGTAATATATTCAATGGTTTTCTTTTTCATACACATTTCCTTTCGTATGGATAACAAAGATATCGTGTTTATTTTTCAGAAGAAATCAATGGAAAAATGTCAAGCCTCAGGGCGTTGTCGTTGATAAGGGAGAGAAAAATCCAAAGAGCCTCAAACGAGCCCTCTGTCATAGAAAAGCGCGCCCGCATTCTGCCGTGAGAATCGGGAGTACAGGAAAAGCGCGCCACCCTTGCCTCAAAGCAAGGAAACAGGGAAAGCAGGCTTCCCGCGAAAAGAGGAAGCTCCTCGCCACCCGCCAAGGTCAGCTCTGCCCAAAGAGGCTCCTTTTGCAAGAAGGGATGGGCATCCTTGGCATAGAGGGCAAAAAGAACGCTCTCACCGCTTTTGCTATCGGCAACGGAAAAGAGGGAGACGATATGCAAATCGTGCTTCTCTGCCAGGCGCTCTGTCTGGATAATGCGCACACCCTCTGCCGTTTCGTAGGGCACAAGACAAAAGTCAGCGCGCTTCCCGTCCACTGCCGAAAAGCCTTCCTCGGAATTGCTGACGTAAAACAGGGCGGCATTTTCACAATGGGCGGAAAAGAGGGAAAACGCCTTTTCCGACTGCAAGGTTTTGACATAGCAAACGGTGTTCCCCTCAGGGCGCGGGCGACACCAAGGGTAGTGAATGCTTGGCGCTTGCCGCAGATTTTCCGCAAGTAGACGCGAAAGCATCGCAAAATCCCATAAAAGCTCATACAGAAGGGGGTTCGACAGGTCCTCTTCCTTCGTTCTCTCCCGCTTCGCTATGAGCGCTTTTCTTTCTTCGACTTCAAGACGGATGTCCGACAAAAGCGCCGACAGGGAGAGGGTTACCTTTCCCGCGCGGATTTTTTGCATACAAAGCTCAGCGTATTCCCGAAGCAGGACGTGACGATGCTCGCGGGCTTTGGCGAGGGCTTTGTCGGAGCGGGCTAAGTTGCTCCGCATATTGTCATAAAGGGACATCAGCCAATCTCCGAAAGAACGTTGTAGCTGTCACATAAAAATTCCTTCATTTCCTCGGAAGACAAAGGACGCTGCGAAAGAAGCGCAAGGCTATACACCTGCTTTGCGACCTTTTCTGCCTTTTCACCGTATCCGCCCTCTGCCAAGCGGGAAATGATGGGGTTCGCCATATTCAAAATCAGGGTAGCGTCAACGGGCATATCTTCCATATCGGGCGCATAGAGCTTCATCATATCACCCATTCTGCGCGCCTCTTCTGAAACGGTAAGAATGGCAGGAACAGATGCGTCTGCCAAGCGCTCGGCGCTTACGGTGAGCTTTTGCTTTTCCGTGGAAAAGACCTCAAAGAGCGTAAAGAGCGTTTCGTTCTTTTCTTCACCGGTTTCTCCTTCGCGCAAGGCATCGGTCCCTGCGTCCACACGGACAAATTTCAAGCCCTCGCCGTTTTGCTCAACCGTTTGCATAAAGCGGTCATCCAGCATTTTTTCCATCACGAAAACAGGGATATTCCTTGCTTCATACATCGCGATATACTGCGACTGCTGGGCGGGATTTGAGGTATAATACAGGGTTTTCTTTTCTCCTGCCACCTCCGCCAATTCGGAAAGGGAGAGCTTTGTGCCGTCTGTTTTGACAAAGAGAAGCGCGTCCTTGACTTTATCGTAGAATTTTTTGTCGCAAATAGCGCCGTATTCCACAAAGGTGCGGATATCCTCCCAAAGCCCCTCGTATTTCTCGCGCTCGTTGCGGAACATAGAGGAAAGCTTATCGGCAACCTTTTTGACGATATACTGGGAAACCTTGGTGACGTAGGCGCTGTTTTGCAAATAACTGCGGGATACGTTCAAGGGAAGCTCGGGGCAATCCAAAACGCCGCGTAGCATCAAAAGATATTCGGGAATAACCTCTTTGATGTTATCCGCCACAAAGACCTGATTATAGAAGAGCTTGATTTTGCCTTCTAAATTTTCAAAATTTTCCTGAATTTTGGGGAAATACAGGATGCCCTTGAAATTCAAGGGATAATCCGCGTTCAGATGCAAGTGGAAAAGCGACTCCCTGTAATCGGAAAACGCCTTTTGGTAGAAGGCGGTATACTCTTCCTCGGTACAGTCAGAGGCGTTCTTTTGCCAGAGGGGATTTATATCGTTGACGGGGGTGGGCTTTATCTCTTCTCCGTCCTTCTTTTCGGCATCCTCTTCCTTTTCTTCGTCTGTCAAATAGATTTCAACGGGCATAAAGGCGCAATAGCGATTCAGAACCTCGCGCAATTTTCCCTCGGAAAGAAACTCCTCGCCGTCCTCGTTGATGTGCATCACAACCGAGGTTCCGCGTCCTCTCTCTACACCCTCTTCGATGGTGTAAGAGCCGTCTTCCGTGCAGGTGAAGCAAACGGCAGGGGCATCCAAATAGGATTTGGTGATAACATCCACCGTATCGGCTACCATAAAGGCAGAATAAAAGCCAAGACCGAAGTGACCGATAATGCCACCTGCGTTCCTTTCGTTTTCTCCCTCGTATTCACGGACAAAATCCATCGCGCCCGAAAGCGCCATATTACAAATGTATTTTTCAACCTCTTCTGCCGACATACCAATGCCATTATCTGCCACGGTCAAGGTCTTTTCGGTTTTATTAAAGGACACGTCAATACGGTAGGCGTCTTCATCCCCATCGTATTTTCCAAGAGAAGCCAAGCGTTTTAATTTTGTAATAGCGTCCGAGGCGTTGGAAACGATCTCACGCAAGAAAATTTCCTTCTCGGAATACAACCATTTCTTTATAATGGGAAAAATATGTTCTGTCTCAACGGAGATGCCGCCTTTTTTTACTTGATTTTCTGCCATTTTATTCACCAATCCTTTTTATTTAAGAGGGAAAACTCCCTCAAAGTACATTATACCGCATTTTCCTCTTTTCTGCAAGAGAAAACAGAAAACTTTTACCATAAAAATTTTGAAAAAATTGCAAAAAGGGCTTGACAGGCGCCCTTGCTTGTGTTATAATAACACCGTTGTGAGCCGGAGTGATGGAATTGGCAGACGTGCTGGACTCAAAATCCAGTCCTAGCGATAGGGTGCGGGTTCAAGTCCCGCCTCCGGCACCAAATAAAACAAGCACAGCCCTTGGGTTGTGCTTGTTTTGTTTCTTGTGATGGCGAGACTTGAAGGGGAGCGGTAGTGAATGACAGTCCGGGGGACTGTCAGAGCCGCGGAAAGCCTTGCCCGCAGGCAAGGCAAGTCCCGCCTCCGGCACCAAAAAGAAAAGTCGCGCGAGCGGCTTTTTCTTTTTGTACTCTTCACTTTTCCCTCTTCATTCTTCACTTTTATCTAAATCTCCACGCGACTTTTCCAGAGAAGAGATAATAGAGAAAAGATAAAAGAAAAGGTTAAAGTTACAAAACAAAGCAGGCTTTTGCCTGCTTTTTATATATGGGCGGGGGCAAAGGCACCGTTGAAAGAAATAATTGACAGGTGTGCGTTTCTGTGTTAAAATATAGGTGGAAAAATATTTACAAGGACGCTCTGCTTTCAAGACTTTTATTTTTGAAAAAGATAAGGAGAAAAAGATATGTTTTCACAGCTTCGCTTTTTATTGAATGAGGACAAAAGCTCGTATACCGTTTCGGGTCTTGCGGATGAGAGTATTTCGCATTTGATTATTCCCTCGGAACACGAGGGCTTGCCCGTCACGGCGATTGCGAATAACGCTTTTAACCGAAAGGAGTGTCTTATTTCCGTTGAAATTCCTTCCTCTGTCACAAGCATCGGGTATTCGGCGTTTGAATTCTGCAAGAATTTGGAATCGCTTATCCTTCCCGACACCCTTTCGGATATTGGAAGCGATCTTGTGAAGGACTGCGGAAGCAAGCTTTCCTTTAACCACTTTGACAACGGCTTGTATTTAGGCAGCAGGGAAAATCCTTTTATGGTGCTGTATGACACCGTTTCAACCGATATCACCTCTTGCCAAATTCATCCCGATTGCAAAATCATTTATCACGAAGCATTCAGCGGTCCTTGCAAGAAATTCCCTTGCGAACATCTTAAGGAAATCGTGATTCCGAAGGGCGTTGAAAGAATTTGCTCGGGGGCGTTTGCCTGCTGCCATAGAATGGTTTCTGTTACGTTTGAAGAAGGAAGCCGTCTTCAAGCCATTGAGGCGCACGCTTTTTATTCCTGTCTTTACTTATCAAAAATTAAAATTCCCGACAGTGTTTCCACCATTGGCGCTGATGCCTTTTATAACTGCAAATGGTTAGAGCAAATCGTTCTGCCGCGCAGTCTTACTTGCTTAGACGATTATTTTGCCAACTGCGAATCCTTGGAATTTAACACCTACGATGGCGCTCTTTATCTTGGCTCGTCCGACAATCCGTATTTTGCTTTAATGAAGGCAGAGAGCGAGGAGCTTCCTTCTCTTTCCGTGCATAAGGACTGCAAATTTATTGCCCACTGCGCGTTTTACGGATATAGCGAGTTAGAGAGCATTGAGATCCCCGACGGCGTTATCAGCATCGGCTCAAGCGCCTTCAAGGGCTGCGAGCAATTATCTTCCGTTACGGTTCCCTCGGGTGTCAAGGTGTTATCAGGCGGCATCTTTTACAACTGCGCCAAGCTACAATCCGTTACCCTGCACGAGGGGGTGACAAGCATTGGAGAGCACGCTTTTACGGGGTGCGACAGCTTAACATCTCTTGCCCTGCCAAGCACGGTAGAGATAATACACGACTGGGCGTTTGAGGGCTGCGACAATCTTTCCGATATCGCCATTCCGGAAAGCGTTAAACACATTGGGCTTGGCGCTTTTGAAGGAACCGCTATTTCTGCCATCACCGTTCCTTTTGGTGTGACGAAGCTCGAACAGCACACCTTCCAGGACTGTAAATTCTTACAAAGCGTTTCCCTTCCCGAGTCCTTGACCGAAATCTGCTACAAGGCATTTGCGGGTTGCGCCAGCTTGGAAAGCATCCATATACCAAGCACAGTAACCAAGATAGGCTCCGCATTCAGCGAATGCGAGCGCTTGAAGAGGGTTTATTTGTCCGGTATTCCGGAAGATATCGGCACCTTTGACGGTTTCCCAAACATACGGTATAATAAGTTTGACAACGGCTTATATTTGGGAAGCGAGGAAAATCCCTACGCCGTTTTGATAAAGGCGGCAAAGCCCAACACCCGCACCTGCTCGGTAAGCCCTGACTGTAAGGTGATAGCAGACTATGCGTTTGCCAGACAGACAGAGCTTGTTCGGGTTTCTATCCCCGATGGCGTTCTCTCTATTGGCGTGGCTGCCTTTGCGGGCTGCACGAGGTTACGTAGCATTAAAGTTCCCGAGAGCGTGACGCGCTTGCCAAAGAGCGCCTTTGCAAACTGTGAAAACCTTGCGTCAGTCACCCTACCCAAAACAATGACAATCATTGAAGAGAAGGCTTTTTACTGCTGCGAAGGCTTAAAAACAATTCAGCTTCCCGAGGCTTTGACGGAAATTGGAAGCTTCTGCTTCCAGAAATGCGCCAAATTAGAAGAGATACAAATTCCTTCCTCTGTCAAGAGCATTGGCTCTTACGCATTTTATGAATGCAAGAGCTTAACTGAGGTTAAAATTCCTTTCGGCGTCACTTGGATAGGGTGCGGTTTGTTCTGCGAATGTGAGAATTTAGTCAGCGTTTCCTTCCCGCGCGGCTTGACGAGTATAGGCGAGTACTGCTGCGAGAATTGCTCTTCCCTGGCGCACGTCTACTTTGACGGAACAGAGGAAGAATGGAAAAAGAAAACCTGGCTGTTTGCCAGCCACAAAACGGGCAGCTATACCCTTCACTGCACAGGTGAAGGTAAGCATTGATTTTGAAGCTACATTTTGAAAGCAAGGAGAGAAAAGATATGTCTTTACAGCTTAACTTTTCACTAAACAAGGACGAGAGCTCTTATACTCTTTTGGGGCCTGTTGACAATGATAGCGTCACGCGCTTGGTGATACCATCGGAATACGAGGGCAAGCCCGTCACGGCAATTGCAAACGAGGCGTTCAGCGGCCCTTGTATGAAATTCCCTTGCGAAGATCTTGAGGAAGTCGTGATTCCTGCCAGCATTGAAACGATTGGCTTTTCCGCATTTGGCTGCTGTGAAAACCTATCAAGCGTTACGTTTGAGGAAGGAAGCCGTCTTCGAGCCATTTGGGATAACGCCTTCTACTATTGCGTGCGCTTGAAGAAAATAGAGAGTCCCGAGAGCGTCAAAACGTTGAGCCTGCGCGCCTTCTCAAACTGCCATAGCTTAAAGGAAATCGTGCTTCCTATGGGGATTAAGAACGTTTCAGGTGCGCCAAGCCGTTGCCGTGCCTTGCGATATAACGCCTACGACAACGCGCTTTATCTTGGCTCGCTTGACAATTCGTATTTGGTCTTAATTGAAGCGAAGGACAAGGAAATTGCTTCTTGCGAAGTACATAAGGACTGCAAATTTATTGTTTCTTCCGCCTTTTCAGAGTGCAAAAAATTAGAATCCGTTTCTCTTTCCGCGGGGCTTATCAGCATTGATGGGGTCGCCTTTTTGAATGATTCGGGCTTGACCTCTATTCACTTCGGTGGCACAAAAGACGAGTGGAACGCCATTTCAAAAAGCAACTATTGGGACACAGGCACGGGCAATTATACTGTGCATTGCACCGATGGAGATTTGGAGAAATAAGAAAATTAAAGGAGCGAACGCACAGCGTTCGCTCTTTTTGGTGAAGCTTATGCAAGGCTACGGTGTAGGTTTGCATAAGTGAAGTTTGGAAGAAAGTGCAGAGCGCTTTCTTCTAAGTGAAGTTAAAACCGCCCAAGGCGAACGGAGTCGCTTTGGGCGGTTTTAGTCGCGTTGCGCCAAGGGCAACGCAAGGGCAAACGCATCAAGTATCGAGGCGTAAGAGGTCGGAGAGGGTTTCTCTTTTAACGACCAAGCGCGTATCCTTTTCGGTGAGAAAGACGACGGCGGGGCGGGGGATGCGGTTATAGTTCATTGCCATAGAGTAGTTATAGGCGCCCGTGGTTAAGCAGGCGAGGATATTGCCACGGCTGATGGAATCGGGCAGAGGGACATTCTCTTGCAGGATATCGCCGCTTTCACAGCATCTGCCGACAACTGAGGCGCGCATTTCTCTTTCTGCCTTCATATTATCGGCGGGCAAGAGGGTATAGGCAGAGCGATAGAGGGCGTAACGGGGGTTATCGGTCATACCGCCGTCCACGGAAACGTAATTTTTATAGCCCGTGATTCTTTTGACGGTGCCGACGGTATAGAGGGTCATACCCGCATCGGCGACCATACTGCGCCCGGGCTCCAAGAGGATTGTAGGAAGGGTGATGCCAAGCGCACGGGCGCGCTCCTTGGCGCACTTCCCTACCTCTTTGATATTTTCGGCGATAGAGAGGGCGGGATCTGCCTCTGTATAGCGGACACCGTATCCGCCGCCAAGGTCAAGCTCTTCTATTTCATAGCCGCATTCACTTTGGATATGGGCAATGAAGGCAAGCATAATATCAACCGCCTTCAAGAAGACGTCTGCCTCGAAGACCTGAGAGCCAACGTGACAATGGAAGCCTGCCAAATGGATATGGGGGAAGGCGGGGGAGATCGCAAGCCTTGTGATTTCCTCGGCTTGTCCCGTTTCGATGGCAGAGCCGAATTTAGAGTCCACCTGTCCTGTGGCAACGGCGGCGTAGGTATGGGGGTCGATGCCGGGGGTTAAGCGCAAAAGCACCTTTTGGGTGATGCCTTGCTTTGCCGCTTCCCTTTCAATCGCATAAAGCTCCTCGGCGTTATCCACAACAAAGGCGCCAATGCCGTTTTCAATGGCGAAGCGGACGTCCTCATCCGTTTTGTTATTGGAATGAAAATAGGCGCGTTCAAGGGGAAAGCCTGCGGCAATGGCGGTGGCTATTTCGCCCGAGGAAACGACGTCGATACCCATATTTTCTTCCTTCATCACTTCAAGCAACGCCTTGAAGCAGGCAGCCTTTGAGGCATACAGCACACGGGTATTTTTTCCAAAGGCTTCCTTTGCCGCTTGCTGATACAGGCGCGCGCGGGCGCGGATATGCCCTTCGTCATAAAGGTAAAGCGGTGTTCCGTATTTTTTTGCCAAATCCACGGTATCCCACCCCGCAAGGCATAAATGCCCCCTTTGGTTGACTGTGAGGTTATCGCAAATCAGCTCACTTTTAAGCAATTCTACCATAGTGTGAAATCCTTTTGGTTATTAGAGATAGTGCGCGCGAAGCTCCTCTTCTGAGAGGGGCGAAAGGTCAGACGGCGCAATATCCAAGACTGTTTTTGCGCCCGTGATGCCGCGCTTATACATTTTGTTTACGGCTCTGGCGTAGGCAAGAAGCACCGAGGCGGTAAATTCGGGGTTGGAGTCTAATGCGAGCGTATAGCCGATAAAATGCTGATTTTCTCCGTTCAGACCCGTTTTGCCCGTACAAAGAACACTTCCGCCGTGCGGCATTCCCGCGTGGTTTTTCTTTAATTCCTCGGCGGAAATGAAGGTGACGGTGGTATCGTAATCGGCAAAGTAATTGGGCATCGTTTTGATTTCTTTTTCAATTCTGTCTAAATCTGCCCCTTCTTCTGCCACGACATAGCACTCTCTTTTGTGCTTTTCACGGGTAGAAAGCGTTGGTTCCTTCCCTTCCTTGACGGCTTGCATAGCCTCTTCGATGGGAACGGTATACTGTCTTGCGTCCAAAACGCCCTCAATTCTGCGAATGGCATCTGAATGCCCTTGGCTGATGCCGCGCCCCCAGAACGTATAGTCCTTACAATCGGGCAAAACGGCAGAGGCATACACCCTTGCCAAGGAGAAAAGTCCCGGGTCCCAGCCTGCTGAAATCAAGGCGATATGCCCCGACTTGACGGCGGCTTTATTGACGTTATCAAAATGCTCGGGAATTTTAGCGTGCGTATCAAAACTATCGACAACATTGAAATCCTCAGCTAATGCAGGGGTTAAGACGGGCAAGTCCGTTGCGCTGCCGCCGCAGACCAAAAGCACGTCAATTTTATCACGAAACGCGGGCAAATCATTGGCAGAATAGACCGCGACCCCTTCGGGCACCTTGACGCTTTCGGGGGAACGGCGGGTGAAGATGCCGACTATGGAAGCGTCCTTGGCGTTTTTCGCCGCCGCATAGACGCCTTTTCCGAGGTTACCGTATCCGTATATTGCAATATTCATTGTTTTTATCCTTTTTTTCAGTATCGGCTTACACCATATCCTTCATGGTATAGAGCCCTGCTTGTTTTCCTACCAAGAAATCGGCGGCTGCCAAGGCGCCCTCGGCGAAGAGGGCGCGGCTATGCGCTTCGTGCTTTAAGGTGATGGTCTGGCTTTGGGTGGCAACGATAACCTCGTGCTCTCCGACCACATTCCCCATACGCAAGGAATGAATACCTATCTCTTCCTTGGTGCGCGGCGCGTGACCGCTTCTGCCCATCACCGTAAAGGCTTCGGGGCGGACCTCACAAATGGCGTTTGCCAGCATCAATGCCGTGCCGCTTGGGGCATCTATTTTTCTATCATGATGCACCTCGACAATTTCAATTTCCCCTTCGGGAAGGGCGGCGGCTGTTTTTTTGGCAAGCTCCACAAGGAGCGCCACGCCATAAGACATATTAGCGGAGAAAAAGAGAGGAATTTCCGCTGCCGCTTGCGTAATGGCGGCAAGCTCCGCTTCGTTTTGCCCTGTCGTTGCCACGACCACGGGAATTTTCTTTTTCCTGGCGTAGGCTAAAAGTGGGAAAATGGCGGAATGGTGGGAGAAATCCACAATAACGTCCACTTCTTCCTTGACGGCGTCAAAATCGGTGTAACAGGGAACGTCACCTTCCCCGCTCTTCACATCAACGCCCGCGACCAAGGCGGCACCCCGATAGCCTTCCTTACAGAGCTTTTCTACTTCTATTCCCATATGGCCGTTTAGCCCACAAAGCAATATTTTCATATTCTCGTTTCCTTTTTCTTTATTATTAGACAGAGAGCCCTGCTTTTCTCATAAGGGAAAGCAATTTTTCTTTGTTGGCAGGCTCCATGGGGGTTAAGGGCAGACGCAGATAATCCTCGCAGAAGCCCATAGCTGCCATAGCGGCTTTTACGGGAATGGGGTTGACCTCCGAAAAGAGCGCATCGATAAGCTCTAAATAGTCAAGCTGCATCTGGCAAGCGATTTTGGTGTCACCGTTCAAGTAGAGGTGACACATCTTGGACGTTTCACGGGGCAAGAGATTGGAAAGCACGGAGATAACGCCCTTTCCGCCCAAGGACAGGACGGGGATAATCTGGTCGTCATTTCCCGAATAAATTGCCAATTTATCGCCCACCAAGGAAGAGAGCTTCGCGATCTGAGAGATATTACCCGATGCTTCCTTGACGCCGACGATATAGGGGTTTTCTGCCAATTTTGCCACGGTTTCGGGCAAGAGGTTACAGCCTGTACGGGAAGGAACGTTATAGAGGATAGAGGGCAATTTTGCCGCATTGGCAACCGCCTCAAAGGAAAGAGCCATTCCCTTTTGAGTGGCTTTATTGTAATAGGGGGTGACGAGCAAGAGCGCGTCTACCTTTACCTCTTTGGCGTAGCAGGAAAGGTCAATGGCGTATGCGGTGTCATTCGACCCTGTTCCCGCGATAACGGGAACGCGCCCCTTTACCTGCTCAACGCAAAAACGAATTGCCGCTTTATGCTCTTCGTCGGTTAAGGTTGAGCCCTCGCCCGTTGTGCCGACTGCCACGATGGCGTCAATCTTCTCGGAAATTTGCCATTCCAAGAGATCGGAAAACTTGTCGTAATCAATTCCTTTTTCGTTCAAGGGGGTGACAATCGCAGTTGCCGCGCCTGTAAAAATTGTGTCTTTCATCGTTTCTCCATTCTGCCCCGAGGGCTCTTTTATTTAACAAACAAAAAAGATAGCCAACAGGCTATCCTACAATACTCCATATGACACCACATGAATATCAAGGATAGCTCTCCGCATTTCTGCGACAACAATACAGATATTATCCGCATTGCCAGCAGGAGCTTGCCAAGGCGCCCACTTCGGCACCCGTTCCTTTCCCGCGCGGCTTTGGCAACCGTTTTTCCGCAGTACTCTTCACAAGGTGCGCCTCTATCTCCACCGCTATACAGCGGTTTGATATTCATATAGTATCACATAAGTTTTCTTTTGTCAATAGTTTTCTTACATATTTTAAGTAAGAAAGCAAGGGACAAAATTAATTGTTCTTTTTTCTGTGCTTTTCCAAGAGCTTATGGATTCTCTTGGAATGGTCAAGCAGACCGCTGATGCTTTGGTCGTGGTTCAAGGTGTCAATCAGGTACGCCACGTACTTGCACATATTGACCTCGCAATACCACTCTCTTTCCAAAAGCTCAGGCATACGGTAAATCAGGTTGGTGGTAAAGATTTTGGTGATAAGACCGTCCTCATACGCTTTATCCATATTGTCAAGCATATTGCAGAAAAGACCGAAGGTGGAGAACACGAAGACGCGGTTTGCTCCTCTTTCCTTCAACTGCTGCGCAACGTCAATAATAGAGTCGCCCGAGGAAATCATATCATCAACCACGATAACGTCCATTCCCGCAATATCTCTACCCAGATACTCGTGCGCTTCGATGGGGTTTTTACCGTTTACCACGATGGAATAGTTGCGGCGCTTGTAGAACATACCAAGGTCGATGCCAAGCATCGAGGAATAGTACATACATCTTCCCATTGCGCCCTCATCGGGAGAAACGATCATAATTTTTTCTTTGTCAAAGGTGATGTCGGGATAGGTTTTTACCATTGCCTTAATCATCTGATAGCAGGAACGCACGTTATCAAAGCCACTGAGGGGAATGGCGTTCTG
>JAGBFG010000040.1 GCA_017936565.1 Clostridia bacterium | reverse complement strand
TCAGGAGAAAGACAGTTGCCGCATTTGCCCGTCTGCCGACAGGGCGTTGCAATAGAGAAGCGCTGGGCGTTTTTGGGAGCAGCATATTCGCGCACACGGCGCACCCCCTCTTCAAAATCGGAAACAATTTTGTTTTTGCCTACCAGCACCAGCACGTTTTTAGGACCGTAAATCAAAGAAGCGACACGGTTTCCTCTGCCGTCCATATTGATAAGCTCGCCCTCTTCCGTTAAGGCGTTGGCGCTCATAATAAACCAATCGGAAAAGAAATGGCGCTCGGTAAATGCCTGCTTTTCCTCGGGGGATACGGTGTTTCGGTCAAAGACGCGATAATCGCCCCTCTTCAATGCGTCCGAAAGCCCTATTTCTTCCAAGGTTTTCGTACCGCCCCATGTGACGGTGCTGCCTTTTTGTATCAGGGAAAGAGCAAGGGAAACCGCTTCCTCTTTGTCTTTGACATAAAAAGCGTCAAAATGTCTTTTTTGTAAATTGTGAATGATACTGTCAAAACACATATTGTTTTGCTCCTTTTTGTGTCGGAAATGATAAAAAATGCAATTTTTTTACTAAAATCATACCATATTAGCAAAGAAAAGTCAATTCGTTCTTGACTTTTTTTTCAAGTAAAGGTATAATAATATAATAAAATAGGTGTTCTGTTTACCCGCGTAAGAAAGGACGCTCTATATCAAAAAGGCGTCTATACAGTACGGCGGCAAAGAGAAGTATAGAAAGGTTAGGGAAGTATGACAAACGTATCTGAGATTTTTGGCACTATGGTATTTGGTGATGCCGAAATGAAAGCGCGGTTGCCCGAGGACATTTATCTTTCCATTAAAAAAACCATCAGAGATGGCAGAAGCTTGAAGCTGGATGTTGCCAATGTGGTGGCAAACGCTATGAAGGAATGGGCGATTGAAAAAGGGGCAACGCATTTTACCCATTGGTTCCAGCCTATGACGGGTGTTACCGCCGAAAAGCACGATAGCTTCATTTCTCCGTGTGAAGAAGGAAAGGTATTAATGGAGTTCAGCGGCAAGGAGCTGGTGCGCGGGGAATCCGATGCGTCCTCTTTCCCTTCGGGCGGGCTTCGGGCGACCTTTGAGGCGCGCGGCTATACCGCTTGGGACCCGACCTCTTATGCCTTTGTGAAGGATCAGGTTTTATACGTGCCAACGGCATTTTGCTCGTGGGGCGGGGAAGCCTTGGATGAAAAAACACCCTTGATGCGCTCTATGGAAGCATTGAATAAGCAAGCCTTGCGCGTGCTGCATTTGTTCGGCAATGAGGACGTAACCTCTATACATACCACAGTTGGTCCTGAACAGGAATATTTTTTAATAGACGCTGATATGTACAGTCAAAGAAAAGATTTGATGTATACAGGTCGTACTCTCTTTGGCGCGAAGCCGTCCAAGGGGCAGGAGCTTGACGACCATTATTATGGATCTATCAAGCCGAAGGTACAGGCTTTTATGCAAGAGCTTGACGAGGAGCTTTGGAAATTGGGCGTTCTTGCCAAAACGGAGCACAACGAAGCCGCTCCCGCGCAGCACGAGTTAGCCCCCATTTTTTCTACCGCCAACATTGCCACAGACCACAACCAGCTGACGATGGAAATGATGCAAAAAATTGCCAGACGTCACGGTATGGTATGTCTTTTGCACGAGAAGCCCTTTGAAGGGGTAAACGGCTCAGGAAAGCATAATAACTGGGCGCTCTCTACCAATACAGGCGTCAATCTGTTAGAGCCCGGCGAAACGCCGCACGAAAACGCGCAATTTTTGCTCTTCTTCTGCGCCGTTCTGAAAGCCGTGGACGAGTATCAGGATCTGTTGCGTATTTCCGCGGCAAGCGCGGGGAACGACCACCGCCTTGGCGGTCACGAAGCGCCCCCTAACATTATTTCTGTTTTCATTGGCGATGAATTGGCATCCATTTTGAAATCCATCGAAGAAGAAACGGCATATACCGCGCAAGAAAAAACGCAAATGAGAATAGGTGTTCACGTTCTGCCTAAATTCCCCAAGGATACCACAGACAGAAACCGCACCTCTCCCTTCGCCTTTACAGGAAACAAATTCGAGTTCCGTATGCTTGGCGCGTCTGCCTCGGTTGCCCCCCCCAATGTTATGCTGAATACAGCCGTAGCAGAGGTACTTTCTGAGTTCGCTGATATTTTAGAAAAAAGCGAGGATTTCCAAGAAACGCTCCATCAGCTGATTAAAACCACCATTACGAATCATAAACGCATCATTTTCAATGGAAACGGCTATGATACCGAATGGATAAAGGAAGCCGAAAGTCGCGGTCTTCTGAACTTGCCCACCACACCCGATGCTTATGCTCGCTTTGCCGATGCTAAAAATCTGGCGCTTTTCACCAAGCATAAGGTCTTCAATGAGCAGGAAATTACATCCCGCTACCGTATCGGCTTGGGGAATTACTGTAAAATCAATTTGATTGAGGCATCTACCATGGTAGAAATGGCAAAGCGCGAGTTGATTCCCGCCATTTGCAAATATTCCAAGTTTTTAGCCGAATCTCTCTATTACAAAACGCAAGTTTCCAAGCATAAGTCCCAAAAGACGTATGAGAAGGAGCTGATGGAACGGCTTTCCCTTTTGTGTACAGATGCCTTTGAAAAGGCAAACGAAATGGAGAAGGCTGTCCAAAGCATCCGCGCCGAAAAGGACGTAACCTGGCGCGCTTCCCGTGTAAGAGACGAGCTTTGTCCTGCTATGGAGGGGCTTCGCGCCGTGATTGACGAGGCGGAAACCGTCACGGACAGAGCCTTCTGGCCTGTTCCCACCTATGGCGATTTGCTTTACGGTATTTGCTGATATCAATAAATTCTTATCAAAAATAGCACTGTAGAGTGTTGTATGATATCTAATGTATCTTCAACACTCTATTTTTATTTTGTTTATATAATTTGCAACGCAAGTTATATAAAACCATTGACAAAATTAAAAGTTTATGGTAAAATAAAGAAAAAGTTATGAAAAAGGCGATTAGACTAAAAAATAAAGGAAAAATACAATTATGAAGAAAAACGTCTATTCCTTGATTCTTTCAGAAGAGGTGGTTGACGCGATTGACCGTCAGGCATACCAAAAGGGAACGAACCGCTCCGCGCTTATCAATCAGATTTTGGCGGAATATGTTTCCTATACCACCCCCTCTATGCACCGAGCGCAAATTTTCGGCGGTTTGCAGGAGGCGCTTTCAGGGGTTCCCCTTAAACATCTGAAAACGTCAGACACCTTTTTTGTCGTGGCATCCTCTTTAAGCTATAAATACAATCCAACTGTAAAATACAGCGTGGAGCTTTATATGCAAGAGGGGCTTTTAGGGGAATTCAAGGCAACCCTGCGTACCCAAAATGCCACGCTTATGGAGATGATGGCGGAGTTTTGTCTGCTTTGGCACTCCTTGGAGGAAAAGGTTATCGGAGAAGTCAAGGACAGAATGGAGCCCGCTAGATACAGCCGCGTTTTTTCCCTGCGTCGCGAGCAAGGTTTAAGCAGCGCGCTCAGCGCCAAGGAATTAGGGGAATTGATAGCGGACTATATTCGCGCCTTTGATACGGCATTGAAGGAGTATTTCCGCTTGGTTTATAACCCCTCTCTTGCGCAAATGGCGGTGGAAGCCGTATATAGACAATACATCACCCAAACCTCTAAAATTATGTAAAAATACCTATGATATAAAAGGAGAGATACGATGAATTTACAGAAAATGACGCAAAAGACCATAGATGCCCTGCAATCCGCCCAAGGGATTGCCGTGGAGTATGCCAATCAGGAATGGCGGCAAGAGCATCTTCTTCTGGCTTTGCTTTCCCAAGAGGATGGCTTGATTCCCGCTCTGTTCAAAAAAATGGAGATAGCGGTAAACGAATTGAAAAAGGACACGGAAGAGGAGATTGGCAAGGCGCCAAAGGTTTCGGGCGTTTCAGTTGATAAGCTCTTCATTTCAGCGGATTTGGATAAAGCCATTCGCCAAGCGGAAAAGGTGGCGACGGATATGGGGGATTCCTATATCTCGGTAGAGCATTTAGTGTTAGGGCTTTTAGACTCGCCCTCTTCAAGTGTTAAGCGGCTCTTTGCTCGGCACCGTATCACCAAAAACGATTTTCTGACCGTTTTGCGCACAGTAAGAGGGAACAGAAGCGTTAATTCGGATAACCCCGAGGATACCTACGATGCCCTAAAAAAATATGGGCAGGATTTAACAGAGCTTGCCCGTAACCAAAAGCTTGACCCTGTCATTGGGCGTGATGAGGAAATCCGCAACGTTATCCGCATTTTGTCGCGGAAAACCAAAAATAATCCCTGCCTTATCGGTAATCCGGGCGTTGGAAAAACGGCTATCGCTGAGGGACTCGCTTTGCGTATTGCTAAGGGTGACGTTCCCGAAAACCTGAAAAACAGAACCCTCTTTTCGTTAGATATGGGCGCCTTGATAGCGGGGGCAAAATTCAGAGGTGAATTTGAAGAACGCTTGAAGGCGGTGCTGAATGAGGTCAAGGCGTCAGAGGGCAAAATTTTGCTCTTTATAGACGAATTGCACACCATAGTCGGCGCAGGCAAGGGGGATGGCGCTATGGACGCGGGCAACCTCTTAAAGCCAATGCTGGCGCGCGGAGAATTGCACTGTATCGGCGCGACAACGCTTAACGAATACCGTCAGTATATTGAAAAGGACTCCGCGTTGGAGAGAAGATTTCAGCCTGTTTTAGTGGCAGAGCCAACCGTTGAGGATACCATCTCCATTTTACGCGGTCTGAAACAGCGCTACGAGGTCTTTCACGGTGTGAAAATTCAAGACGCCGCCTTAATTGCCGCCACCGTTCTTTCCAATCGCTATATTTCTGACCGCTTTTTGCCCGATAAGGCGATTGACTTGATTGACGAGGCTTGCGCCGTTATTTGTACGGAAATGAACTCTATGCCAACCGAGCTTGATGAAATCGCAAGAAAAATTATGCAGCTTGAAATTGAAGAGGCGGCATTGAAGAAGGAAACCGACAGACTTTCCGAAGAGCATTTAGAGCAAATCCAAAAGGAATTGTCTGATTTAAGAGAAAAATTCGCCGAAATGAAGACAAAATGGGAGGCAGAAAGAGATTCCATTGGAGAAGCCCAAAAAATCCGCGAGGAAATCGAAAGGGTCAAGGCTGACATTGAGCAGGCGCAGGATAAATACGATTTGAATAAAGCCGCCGCCTTAAAATACGGTACCTTGCCCGATTTGGAAGCCCGTCTTAAAAAGGCGGAGGAGGAGGGTGCGCAGGAAAAGGTCCTTCTTCGCGATAAGGTGACCGAGGAAGAGGTCGCCCGTATCGTTGCCCGTTGGACGGGTATTCCCGTTGCCAAATTGATGGAAGGGGAAAGAGAGAAGCTTCTGCGCTTGGACGAAATTCTGCATCAGCGTGTTGTCGGGCAGGATGAAGCGGTAAAGGGCGTCTGTGAAGCCATTTTGCGTTCCCGCGCGGGCATTCAGGACCACAACCGCCCTGTTGGCTCGTTCCTGTTTTTAGGACCTACGGGCGTCGGCAAAACGGAATTGGCAAAAGCATTGGCAGAAGCGCTGTTCGATGATGAGGGCGCGATGATTCGCATTGATATGTCGGAATATATGGAAAAGTTTTCTGTTTCTCGCTTGATTGGTGCCCCTCCCGGATACGTGGGCTACGAAGAAGGCGGACAGTTGACAGAGGCGGTGCGTCGCCGTCCGTATGCGGTTATTTTGCTTGATGAAATCGAAAAAGCCCATCCAGATGTATTCAACGTGCTTTTGCAGGTGTTAGATGACGGCAGAATTACCGACAGTCAGGGAAGAACCGTAGACTTCAAAAACACCATCATTATTTTGACCTCGAATTTAGGCTCTGACTATATTTTGGACGGAATAAAAGAGGGTGAAATTTCCGAGGAAGCGAGAAATCAGGTGAACACCCTTTTGCACCGCTCCTTCCGTCCTGAGTTTCTGAACCGCTTGGACGAAATTGTGTTTTATAAGCCCTTAACCAAGGAAAACGTAAAGGCTATCGTTTCGCTTTTGCTCAAAAATCTGGAAAAGCGGCTGGCTGAAAAGCAAATATCCTTGATTGTGTCGGATGCTGCCTGTGATTTTATCATAGAAAGCGCCTATGACCCGATGTTTGGCGCAAGACCCCTCAAACGCTTTTTGCAATCAAAGCTTGAAACCTTGATAGCCAGAAAAATCATTGCCGAGGATATAGCGCCCCAAACGACCTTGCACGTAGAGGTGGGAGACGACGGCTTATATATCGTATAAATGGCGTAAAACCATTGACTTTTTATAAAAATTGATATATAATGATGCGGTAAAGTACGCAAAAGAAAAGGAAAACGGTATGACAAAAATTGATGTATTTTCAGGCTTTTTGGGCGCCGGTAAAACGACGCTGATTAAAAAACTCATTGAAGAGGCGTATGTAGGCGAAAAATTGGTTTTGATTGAAAACGAGTTCGGCGAAATCGGTATTGACGGGGGCTTTTTGCAGGACGTTGGCGTGAATATCACCGAAATGAATTCGGGCTGTATCTGTTGCTCTCTGGTAGGGGATTTCGGAAAGGCGCTTGAAAAGGTCTTGACCGATTACGCACCCGACAGAATTTTAATTGAGCCATCGGGTGTCGGTAAGCTTTCCGACGTTGTGCGCGCGGTAGAGAATATCCACGCGAAGGACGCCCTTCTCAATGCGGCAATTACCGTTGTTGATGCCACCAAATGCAAAATGTATATGAAAAACTTTGGCGAATTCTTCAACGACCAAATTGAGCACGCGGGGACCATTATTTTGAGCCATACAGGCCGTCTTTCCGAGGACGCCGTGCAAAAAACGGTGGAGCTGTTAAAGGAGCATAATCGAACCGCCCAAATCGTTACAACGGATTGGGAGCTTTTGTCGGGAAAACAAATTTTAGAGGCAATGGAGCATACGGATAGCTTGACCAAAGCCCTCGAAGAATTGGCTGACGAGGCGCATCATCACCATCATCACC
>JAGBFG010000039.1 GCA_017936565.1 Clostridia bacterium | reverse complement strand
CTGACAGTCCCCCGGACTGTCATTCACTACCGCTCCCCTTCGAGTCCCTTTCGGCAAAAGAAAAAGCCAGCCTTTACAGACTGACTTTTCCTTTTGGTGCACCTTCAGGGACTCGAACCCGGGACCCACTGATTAAGAGTCAGTTGCTCTACTAACTGAGCTAAAGGTGCATATTTATGGAGCTGCTACCCGGATTTGAACCGGGGACCTCATCCTTACCAAGGATGTGCTCTACCAACTGAGCCATAGCAGCACGTCCCAACGGGCAATATTATAACAAAGGTTTTTGATTTTGTCAAGAGTATTTTCAAAAAAAAAACAGAAAAAAGACAAAAAAACAGAAAAGAAAAGCAAAAAAAGAAGGAAAAAAAGAAAAATCAGCTGAAATCAGATAAAAAGCAAGCAAAAAAACCAAAGGATTAAAAAGAGAATGGTGGCAAAAGGGGGCAAGGGAGTATAGGAAAGAAGCAAATATCCTGCTACGCCCCCAAGAGAAAGCAGAGCCAAAAGACAAACAACAAGCCAAGCGTCAAAGCCTTTTTGACAAAGTCGGTGATGCAGATGTGAGGAGTCCGCTAAAAAAGGATTTCTTTTTTGCCAAAGCCGCAGGACAACCACCGATGCCACATCCCAAAGGGGCACCAAAAACAAAAAGGGTATAAAGAGAGAAAACGTCCCCTCTGTACCCAAGGACAAAACGCCCAGCGCATAGCCGAAAAACAAAGCACCGCCATCCCCCAAAAAAGCCTTCGGCTTTTTTTGGTTATAGGGCAAGAAGCCAAAGGCGGCGCCCGCTATCGCGAAGGCAGGGATAGAGGAAGCGAAAAGACCGAGAGAGAGGGCAGAGAGAAGGGTCTGGGTGGCGGCAAGACCGTTAAGCCCGTCTATCATATTAAAGGCGTTCGTCAGCGTCATCACCCAAAAAACGGTGAACAAAAGGCTCAAAGTCGGAGGGAGCGAGAACGCATACTCACCAAGGGTGAAACGAGTGGGTGCGAGCCCCAAAAAGAAGGGAAGCGAGGCCGCAGCCCCTTCTGCCAAAAGCTTAGGCCAGGGAGAGAGGGAAAAAATGTCGTCTGAAATGCCAAGCGCGGCAATAATAGCGCCCCCGGAAAGCAGGGCAGCCCATTGCTTTTCGGGAAGAAAAAAGAAAATGAACACGAAAAAAACCGCAAAATAGATGGCAAGACCGCAAAGACGCGGAATGGCGCCGCTATGCCTTTTGCGAAATCCGTCGGGAAGATCAATCGCGCCCAAGGGGTACGCCAAGCGAATGGAAAGGGGCGTAAGAGCGACGGTGAAAAGTGCGGCGACAAGAAAAAAAGCAAAAGAAAAAAGAGGCATATCATATCCTTTCATTCTTGAAAATCAAGGGGAATATGTAAATGCCTCTTTTTTCAGGCAAGCGAAAAAACGCTTTGCCTGTATGTTGATACAAAAATGGGAGTTCTGTGCTTTTTGGGCGCCTTACACCACAAAGCCGAGCTTCTTTTTTACCTTGGTAAGCGTGCGCGCGGCGGCGCGGGATGCGTCCTCTGCGCCCTTTTTCATCACGCTTTCAAGATAAGCCTTGTCGGCATTTAAGCGGGCAAATTCCTCGCGCACAGGGGCAAGCGTATCAGCACAAACCTCGCCGCAGGCGTTTTTGAAATCGCCGTAGCCTTTTCCTGTAAACTCCCGCTCTACCTCTTCGATGCTCTTGCCTGTCAAGCAACGGTAGATGGAAATCAAATTGCAAATACCGTCCTTGCCTTCCTCGTATTTCACCTCGGATCCCGAGTCAGTCACGGCGCGGCGGAATTTACGCAAAATGGTATCCTTTTCGTCCAAAATATAAACCACGGCATTGGGATTGGGGTCAGACTTGGACATTTTAGCCGTCGGCTCCGTCAGGGACATAATCTTCATACCGCTTTGGGCGATATAAGGCTCAGGAACGACAAAGGTGGGAGAATAGGCTTGGTTAAAGCGGTTTGCGATGTTGCGCGCCAGCTCCAAGTGCTGCTTCTGGTCAATACCAACAGGCACAAGGTCGGTCTGATATAAAAGAATATCCGCCGCCATTAAGGTGGGGTAGGTAAAAAGACCCGCGTTGATATTGTCCGCGTGCTTGGCGGATTTGTCCTTAAACTGCGTCATACGGGACAGCTCCCCAAACATCGTGTAGCAATTTAACATCCAAGCAAGCTCCGCGTGAGCAGGCACGTGCGATTGCACGAAGAGAGTGTTTTTTTCAGGGTCAAGGCCGCAAGCCATATAAAGCGCCAGCGTTTCGTAGGTGCGTCTGCGCAGCTCCGCGGGAACTTGACGCACGGTAATGGCGTGCATATCCACAACGCAGTAGAAGCAGCGGTATTCCTCTGAAAAAGCAGCGAAATTCTTTATTGCGCCAAGGTAGTTTCCAATGGTAAGGTTTCCTGAGGGCTGAACACCCGAAAAAACGACTTTTTGATCTCCAAGCATGGATGAAATCCTTTCTATATTATATGCCAAAACGGAAAAAATAACCGCTTTTTTGGCGACTGTTCAAAAATTACACATATATTATAGACCTATTTTCCTACTTTGTCAATAAAAACCGCGATTTTCGATAAAAAAATCCTCAAAATCTCTTTACTTTTGAGAAGGAAAGTGCTACAATATATAAGGTAAGCTTGTTTATCAAAATATTATTTTATATACGGAGGAAAACTCAAATGGAAAGAAGAAAGATTTCCATGGATGGTAACACCGCGGCTGCGCACGTTTCTTATGCGTTTACCGAGGTGGCAGCTATCTACCCCATCACTCCTTCCAGCCCTATGGCAGAAGTGACAGACACATGGTCTGCTTCCGACAAAAACATTTTCGGCGAGAGCGCGAAAAACATTCTCGGCGACAATGTAAAGGTTGTTGAAATGCAGTCCGAAGCCGGTGCAGCCGGTGCCGTTCACGGCTCTTTGGCAGCCGGTGCTTTGACTACGACTTATACCGCATCTCAGGGTCTTCTTTTGATGATCCCCAATATGTATAAGATCGCCGGTGAGCTGTTGCCTTGCGTTATTCATGTATCTGCCCGTTGTGTTGCGTCTCACGCGCTGAACATCTTTGGCGACCACTCTGACGTGTATGCTTGCCGTCAGACCGGTTTTGCTATGATGGCTGAAACCAACGCGCAGGAAATTATGGACCTTGGCGCTGTTGCTCACTTGGCAACCATCAAGGGTCGCGTTCCCTTCCTCAACTTCTTTGACGGCTTCCGTACCTCTCACGAGGTTCAGAAGATCGAAGCGTGGGATTACAAGGATCTGGCTGAAATGGTTGATATGGATGCTTTGCAGGCATTCCGTCAGCGTTCTCTCAACCCTGAATTTCCCGTTCTTCGCGGCTCTGCCGAAAACGGCGATATCTTCTTCCAGCACAGAGAGGCTTGCAACGCGTATTACGATGCTTTGCCCGCAATCGTGGAAGAGTATATGGGCAAGGTTAACGCTAAGCTTGGCACCAACTATGACCTGTTCAACTACTACGGCGCTGCCGATGCTGACCGCGTAATCGTGGCTATGGGCTCCGTTTGCGACGTTATCGAAGAGGTTATCGACTACCTCAACGCGCACGGCGAAAAGGTTGGTCTTGTGAAGGTTCGCTTGTACCGTCCCTTCGTGGCTGAGAAATTGGCTGCCGCTATTCCCGCGTCTGTGAAAAAGATTGCTGTTCTGGACAGAACCAAGGAGCCCGGCTCTCTTGGCGAGCCCTTGTATCTTGACGTTGTTGCTGCTTTGGCAAAATGCGACAGAAAGGCAGATGTGGTTGGCGGTCGTTACGGTCTTGGCTCTAAGGACACCACCCCTGCTTCCATCTTCGCTGTATACGCAAATCTGGCAAAGGAAGCCCCCAAGGCAAACTTCACAATTGGTATCGTAGACGACGTGACTGGTCTTTCCTTGGAAGAAACCGATGCTCCTGACGTTGCCTCTGCCGGCACCATCTCCTGCAAATTCTGGGGACTTGGCGGCGACGGAACCGTTGGCGCAAACAAGAACTCCATCAAAATCATCGGCGACCATACCGATAAATACATCCAAGCATACTTCCAGTATGACTCCAAGAAAACCGGTGGTGTCACCATTTCTCACTTGCGCTTTGGTGATTCTCCCATCCGCTCCGCTTACTACATCACAAAGGCAGACTTCGTTGCCTGCCACACTCCCTCTTATATGCTCAAGGGCTATAAGATTGTAAACGATGTAAAGCCCGGCGGTACCTTCCTTTTGAACTGCCAATGGTCCGATGAAGAGCTTGATCAGCACCTGAGTGCCGAAACCAAGCGCTACATCGCCAACAACAACATTAAATTCTATACCATCAACGCTATCGACAAAGCGATTGAAATCGGTATGGGCAAGCGCACCAATACCATCTTGCAGTCTGCATTCTTCAAGCTCGCTGCCATTCTTCCCATCGAAGAGGCTATTGAGTATATGAAGAAGGCTGCCTTGAAGTCCTACCTGAAAAAAGGACAGGATGTGGTTGACCTGAACTACAAGGCTATCGACTCTGGTGTTGACGCCATTCACGAGGTTGCTATTCCCGCTTCCTGGAAGACCGCAGAGGACAAAACCGAAGAGAGCGCTATCACCGGTGAGCGTCAGGATTTGGTTAAGTTCGTGAAGAATATCGTTGTTCCCGTAGGTCAGATGCAGGGTGACGCGCTTCCTGTTTCCGCCTTTACTCCTTACGTAGACGGTACCGTCCCGCAGGGCGCTGCCGCTTATGAAAAGCGCGGTGTTGCCGTTGAGGTTCCTGTATGGCACGAGGAAAACTGTATCCAGTGTAACAACTGCGCTTACGTTTGCCCCCACGCAACCATCCGTCCCTTTGCTATGACAGAGGAAGAGGCTGCTGCCGCACCCGCAGGCACCAAGTTCGCACCCAAGCCTGTTCTTAAAACAAACTACAAATTCTCCTTGGCTATCTCTCCCCTTGACTGTATGGGTTGTACCCTTTGCGTAAAGGCTTGTCCCACTAAGCCCGAGAAGAGAGCCTTGGAAATGGTATCTCAGGAAAGCCAGCTCGCACAGCAGGCAGCCTTTGATTATTGTGTGGCTTCTGTTTCCGAAAAGCCTGAAATCATCAACAACACCGTAAAGGGCAGCCAGTTCAAGCAACCCTTGCTCGAATTCTCCGGCTCTTGCGCAGGCTGCGCTGAAACCTCTTACGCGCGTCTTATCACCCAGCTCTTCGGCGAAAGAATGTATATCTCCAACGCAACGGGATGCTCTTCTATCTGGGGTGGCTCCGCTCCCGCAACACCTTACACCGTTAACCGTGAAACAGGCAGAGGTCCTGCTTGGGCGAACTCCTTGTTTGAGGACAACGCAGAGCACGGTCTTGGTATGGCTATCGGTCAAAAGACCATTCGCGACCGTTTGATTGGTTACGTGAAGGAATTGGCAGCAACTGTTGAGGATGCTGACAAGAAGGCTATCATTGACGAATATCTCAACACCTTAGAGGACGGCGCCGCTAACGAAAAGGCAACCAAGGCATTGGTCGCTATGCTCGAAGGCTGCACCTGCGACAATCCCTTGCGCGCAAAGATCCTTGCCGAAAAGCAATACCTCTCCAAGAAGTCCGTTTGGATCTTCGGTGGCGACGGTTGGGCTTACGACATTGGATTTGGCGGCTTGGACCATGTTATCGCTTCGGGTGAGGACGTAAACATTATGGTATTCGATACCGAGGTTTATTCCAACACGGGCGGACAGGCATCCAAGGCTTCCAATATCGGTCAGGTTGCGCAGTTCGCTGCTGCCGGTAAGGCAATCAGCAAGAAGGATTTGGCGCAAATCGCTATGTCCTACGGATATGTGTACGTAGCACAAATCGCTATGGGCGCAGATATGAACCAGACCATTAAGGCATTGACCGAGGCTGAGGCATATCACGGTCCTTCCTTGATTATCGGCTACGCTCCTTGCGAAATGCACTCTATTAAGGGCGGCATGGCAAATTGCCAGGCTGAAATGAAGAGAGCAGTTGAAGCAGGCTACTGGCAGATGTTCCGCTTCAATCCTGCTAAGAAGGCAGCCGGTGAAAATCCCTTCTCCTTGGATTCCAAGGCTCCCACCGCTTCTTACCAAGACTTCATTAAGAGCGAGGCTCGTTATGCCCGCTTGGCACAAGCCTTCCCCGCAAGAGCAGAAGAGCTCTTCGCTCGCGCAGAGGCAAGCGCCAAGGCTAAATATGAGCGCTTGGTGAAGCTTGGCACCTTCTATCAAGACTAATCTTGTATCTGCCGCTCCGTTTTAATAAATCGTAAATAAATGAGGCGGTAGAGCCAAAGAGCCATTCGGACAACCGCCCGAATGGCTCTTCCTTTTTATAAAGCCGCACGTTCTAAAAAGCCGTAAAGCACCTTGTTGCGGAAGGCTTTTGCGTTTTTTCTTCCCCTTAAACCTGCCTTGCCCAAGGCTTTGGGGGCTTGTATAACTTGTATAAAAGGTATAAAATAGTTTGTAGGGCAAGCGCATATATTATAAAAAAGAAATTTCTGCGTCCGTTTTTGTAAATGGCGCTTAACATATTGGATTTTGTAAAGTGACTTGCGTTTTCCTATATGAAGCAAGGTCTTGGCTTTGCCAAGGGAAAGGCTCATAGGGCTTTTCCCTCTGAAAAGGACCTGCCAAAAAAGAAAGGTATCACTTATGATGAAAAGAAGAATTGTGATTTGCGCTTTGTGCGTGTGTATGCTGATGTCGCTTTGTATGCTGACCTCTTGCAACAAGGGCGTTGTCACAAGCATTTATGCCAATGCCGACCAATATCAAATCGGCGCGTTTGAATATAACAGGGAAGATGTAAAAAGCATAACGGTGGTTTGGTATTGCGGCAACATTGAGGTGCAGACAAGCGAGGAAGAAATTCTCTCGGTTTCTGAATCGGGTACGGGACTTCCCTTGAATGAACAAATGCACTATTGGCTGAAAGAGGACGGAACGCTCATTATTCGCTTTTGGGAATCGGGCTTGCGCGCCAACGTGGACGAAAATGACAAAGAGCTGACCTTGCAGGTGCCGAAGGAAATTGATGTGAGCATCATTACCACCACGGCGGATGTTTGCTTGCATCAGCTGTCTACCTCTCACCTGATTGTCAATACGCATTCGGGCGACGTAGAGGCGGACTCTGTGGTAGCAACCGGCTTGGACGTAACCACCACAAACGGAAATGTCAATATCGCGTCCTTGACGACGGTTGAAAACGCCGTCATTGCCACCACCTCGGGCGATATAGCGGTAGATACCTTATCCGTTAAGAACGTTTCTGTTTCTTCCACAAGCGGAGAAATAGAGCTGGGTGAAACGGTTGTTCAAGAAAAAATGAAGCTTTTTGCCGTTTCGGGCGATATGTCGGTTTCCTCTTTTAGCGGTACCAATACAGAGCTTAAAACGGTGAGCGGACAGATTGACGCGTTCTTTTCTTCCTTTTCCTCTGCCAATGTTGAAAGCGTCAGCGGAAACGTATATATAAAGCTGCCGGAAGAAAAGGGCAGTACCGTTTATTTTGAAACCACGAGCGGTATTATGGAAGCCAGCAGCGAGTACGTTCACACCTTGAATAACGGCTGCCGCTTTGGCTCGGGAGAGGGCGTCATTCGAGTGGAAACGGTGAGTGCCACGCTACATATTGACTGGTAAGAAATCGGTTTTTCTATTTGAGTGTATAATGTCTTGCGTTTGCGGCAAATAATAGGTCGTTTGAAGCGGCCAATCCGTACAAAATGGAAAGGAAAAAACCATGCAAATGGTTCTTTTAACAGCACTCGGTGTTGGCGGCGCTACGGTTTTCGGCGCAATTTTAGGGTTCGTTTTTAAGAAAATTTCACACAAGTTCAGCGATGCGGTATTAGGCTTTGCGGCGGGTGTTATGCTTGCCGCCGCGGTGATAGGGCTTGTACTGCCTTCCTTGGAAAAGGGCGGGAAATTTGGTCTTTTGATAACCGTTGCGGGCGTTTTTTGCGGTGCGCTCTGCTTGACTGTCATAGATAGATTGGTTCCGCATTTGCATCGCTTGGTGGGTGCTGATTTAGAGCCGCACGGTGAGGGCAACGCCCGCGTCGGCAAAATTCTCTTGTTTGTGCTTGCCATTGCCATTCATAATCTGCCCGAGGGAATTGCCGCGGGCGTTGGCTTCGGCTCAGGAGAAACCGCTGAGGCTTTGGCTGTGGCGGGCGGTATCGCCTTGCAGAATATCCCCGAGGGTATGGTGATTATAGCGCCGCTTCTGGCGGCAGGCATCAGTAAGAGAAAGACCTTTCTTTTGGCGTCCTTGACGGGAGTCGTTGAGGTTGTGGGAACCTTTATCGGTTATTTTGCCGTGGCTGTTTCAGAGTGGATATTGCCCTTTGCCTTGGCGTTTGCGGGGGGAACGATGCTGTATGTAATCAGCGATGAAATGATACCCGAAACTCATGCTCACGGCAACGAGAGAAGCGCCACCTACGCGCTGCTTTTCGGCTTTTGTCTGATGTTAACCATGGATTATTTTTTAGCATAATAAAATATATAAAAAGAAGGAGAAAGAGTAATGAGCAAGTATGACGGAACTAAAACACAAAAAAATTTAGAGGCCGCCTTTGCAGGTGAGTCGGAGGCCAGAAACAAGTATACTTATTTTGCTTCGGTGGCGAAAAAGGAAGGCTATGAGCAAATTGCCGCTCTGTTCTTGAAAACGGCAGAAAACGAGAAAGAGCACGCAAAAATGTGGTTCAAGGAAATGCAGGGCATTGGAAACACCGCCGAAAATCTTGTTGCCGCTGCCGAAGGCGAGCATTATGAGTGGGTAGATATGTATGAGGGCTTTGCCAAAACCGCTGAGGAAGAGGGCTTCCTTGAACTCGCGAGAAAATTCCGCTTGGTCGCAGCTGTTGAAAAGCATCACGAGGAGCGGTATCGCGCCCTGCTTCACAACGTAGAAACGGCTACCGTGTTTGAGAAATCCTCTGTAAAGGTTTGGGAATGCCGCAACTGCGGGCATATTATGGTTGGTACTGCCGCTCCTGAGGTTTGTCCCACCTGCGCCCATCCGAAAAGTTATTTTGAAATTCACGCCGAAAACTATTAATGTGTCTTTTGTGACCGTTTTTCCCATTTCGGCAATTCGTGTATAAAAGAAGCACGGAGCAAGATGCTCCGTGCTTCTTTTTGTTTTATCTTATTTCAAACGGTCATTAAAGATTTCCATAAACTGATTCAGCTTCGACTGCAAAATGTTGACAGCTTCATCGTATTTAGAAGAGAAGTTGGCAGTGTTGTTCTTAGCGTCTTGACGCATATAAGTGAATACGCTGTAAGTTTCCGCGCCGTTGCCTGCATCCAAGCAGATGTAGTTGGAAACCAAGGACTCAAAGGGAGAGTCAATGCTCTCGTAAACCAAGTCAATCATCAAGCGAACACCGCTTTCGGAATCCTCACCCGCGGTATTGTACTTGACCTTCAAGGAGTTTTCGTAGTACTCGTGAAGAACGTCCTTGGACTCTTCGTTGATTGCCTGCATAAAGGCGGAAGCCATCGTGGGAGATTTAGCATTGGTCAAGATACAACCAACCTCTGCCTGGTCGTGAACCAGGGTGTGGAAGTCCTCTTGCGCGGTATCGTATTTGGGGAAGGGAAGAACACCGCGGTTGAAGGTTACCTCGCGCAAAGCCTTAGATTCCATTTCGCCCAAAAGCATGGTAGAGAAAATAGCTCTCGCGTTGACAAACAAATCCGTTGCTTCCTTGTTACCGTTAATGCCTGCGTAACCGGTGTTATACACGCCGCCTGCTCTGAAAAGCTCCTTGTATGCGGTGGCAACATTAGAAAGCAGGGACTTGGTGGCAGGGTCTGTTCCGGGCTGACCGACGATGTTGGGCGTTCCCTTACCTTGCTCAACGTATTCGCCGTTTGCGCCCTTCCACTCTACAATGGAAAGACCGCAGGTCCAAAGAGCAATGCGCTCAGAAACGGAATTAAACAAAAGACCGATTCTTTCGTCGTCCACGTCAGTCACACCTATGTTTTGGTTGTCCTTATGGGCTTTGTTTGCTAAGTACATCAGCTCATCGTAGGTCCAGTAGTCCGAGTTGTAATCAATACGGCCCGCAGCCTCGTCATAACTCTTCCAAGTAACGTCCTTGGCAAAGACCTCGTTGAACTGGTCAACGTTAACGAAAATAACCCAAGCAAAGCGTACAAGGTCAATGAAGTAGTCGCCTGCCAGAATGTATTGCTTGTTGGCATCCAAGGTGACACCCTTCATATAATCGGGATACCAACCGTCATAGGTGAAATCAAAGAAGTTCTGCACGGGAGTGCCGTCCTTGTTGGTGCCGAAATCTAAAACGTTCTTTAAGTAGCCCTGGAACATAGCGCGCAAAAGCGCATAAATGTCATCGGAATAAACGTCGGGAGGATTGGGGTTGTTCATTTGCTTCTCGATAGCGTCCAAGGCTTCCAGCAGATAGTCATCGGTGGTTTCATATTTGACCGAGATGTTCAACATCTCAGCAACCTCTTTATTCCGCTCGTATGCCTTTTGCTGTACCTTGTCGGTGCTTGCCTTGTCAGGACCCTTGGTGTAGAGAATAGAGGT
>JAGBFG010000038.1 GCA_017936565.1 Clostridia bacterium | reverse complement strand
CGGGGTAACCGGACCCGGACGACCGATCGGGCTCTTGCCTTCACCACCACCGTGCGGGTGATCACACGGGTTCATAATGGAACCGCGGACGGTCGGGCGGATGCCCATGTGGCGCTTCTTACCGGCTTTACCGATCTTGATGGTGTCATGCTCAACGTTGCTAACCTGTCCAATGGTTGCTTTGCAGTCCAAGCGCACAATGCGAACCTCGCCCGAGGGCAAGCGAACCTGTGCCTGACCGTTTTCCTTTGCCATCAGCTGAGCCGCAGCACCGGCGGAGCGAACAAGCTGTGCGCCCTTTCCGGGATACAACTCAATGTTGTAAATGATAGTACCAACGGGAATTGCCGAAATGGGAAGGGTGTTGCCGGGCTTAATGTCAGCCGCAGCGCCCGAGTAAACCACATCGCCGTCAGTCAAGCCGACAGGAGAGATGATATAGCTCTTTTTACCCGCTTCGTTTTCAAGCAGGGCAATGTAAGCGGTACGGTTGGGGTCGTATTCAACGCCGATAACCTTTGCAGCTTCCTCGTCCTGACGCTTGAAGTCGATAATTCTGTATTTAACTTTGTTTCCGCCGCCTTGGTGACGAACGGTGATTCTGCCGTAGCTGTTCCGTCCCGCATGCTTCTTCTTGGTGACAATCAGGCTTTTTTCAGGGGTGTTTTTGGTAACCTCATCAAAAGAAGGGGTTGTCATATTTCTGCGAGAAGGAGTTGTAGGCTTATAATTCATGGTAGGCATTCTCTTCTATCCTCCCGATTAGTTCAAGCCGTCGAAGAATGCAATGGTCTTGGAATCCTCAGTCAAGGTAACGATTGCTTTCTTCCACTCGCCGGTGTAACCCATATGAGCGCCAAGTCTCTTGGGTTTTTTCTTCATTGTAATGGTATTCACATCAGCTACCTTAGTACCTGCAAACATTTCCTCAACCGCCTTGGCGATTTCAGCCTTCGTTGCATCCTTGGCAACTTTGAATACATAACGCTTTGCGCCGATCATATCCATGGATTTCTCCGTGATGACAGGCTTCAAAATCAAATCTGCTGCATTTCTCATTTCGCATATACCTCCTGAATCTTTTCAGCCGCACCCTGCGCCATGACAAATGTATCGCAATTCAAGATGTCGTATACATTGAGGGAATTCGCAACAGTCGTCTTCACTCCTTCAATGTTATTGCAGCTCTTTACAACCACAGCATCAACCTCGGGCAATACGATCAAGGTCTTCTTGGCAGCGCCGATTGCTTTGAGCATAGCCGCCATCGTCTTGGTGCTGTAAGACTCGGTTGCAATCTTGTCCACAATTACCATCTCGTTTGCGGCAACCTTGCTGCTAAGAGCGCTGAACAAAGCGACTCTCTTGGTTTTCTTGTTCAAAGAAAGACGGTAGCAACGGGGCTTAGGTCCAAGAGCAACACCGCCGTGTGTCCACTGGGGTGCGCGGGTAGAGCCCTGTCTTGCGTGACCGGTTCCCTTTTGCTTCCAGGGCTTTTTGCCGCCGCCGGAAACCTCGGTACGGGTCAAGGTGGACTGTGTGCCTTGTCTTTGGTTCATCAAATATGCTCTGACAGCGGTATGGAGGACGGTTTTGTTGATTTCAGCGCCGAAAATAGCGTCGGACAGCGTGATTTCTCCAACTTCCTTACCTGCCATGTCCACAACTTTCATAATAGACATTCGTTTTTCCTCCTTCCGTTACGCTTTCACCGAATCACGAATGAAGACGATACCGCCCTTTGCACCGGGAACAGCACCTTTCACTGCAATCAGGTTCTTTTCTGCATCAATTTTAACAACGGTAAGGTTCAAGATTGTAACCTGCTCATTACCGTATTGACCAGGCATCTTCTTGTTTTTGAAGATTCTGGCAGGGTCGATAACTCCCATAGAGCCGGGCTGACGGTGAATAGGACCGGTACCGTGCGTCATGCGAAGGTGGTGATGGTTCCATCTCTTGATTACACCCGAATAACCGTGGCCCTTGGATGTTCCTGTGATGTCGACCTTCTCGCCTGCGGCGAAGGTATCGACGGAAACAACCGCGCCTGCGTCAAGTGCGGAGCAATCGTCAAGACGAAATTCCTTCAAGTGTCTTTTGGGAGCAATGCCGGCTTTCTTAAAGTGACCAATTTCCGGCTTGGTCAGATGCTTTTCCTTTGCTTCAACGTAAGCAAGCTGAACTGCATCGTACCCATCGTTTTCAACGGTTTTTCTTTGTGCCACCTCGCAAGGACCTGCTTCGATCAGGGTTACGGGGATGACGTTTCCGACTTCATCGAAGATCTGGGTCATGCCCAGCTTCTTGCCGATAATGCCTTTTTTCATTTTTTCCTCCATGATTATTGGTTGATGCTTTGAATTATCGGTTGCCCGACGACATCAACTTGACCACCGGAATGTGGGATAACAATGTTTTTTACGCTTTGATTTCAATTTCAACGCCGGCAGGGAGCTCGAGGTTCATTAAAGCCTCAACCGTCTTCTGCTGGGGATTGAGAATGTCAATCAGGCGCTTGTGAGTGCGGGTTTCAAACTGCTCGCGGCTATCCTTGTACTTATGCACTGCGCGAAGGATGGTGATAACCTCCTTGTCAGTGGGAAGCGGAATAGGTCCCGATACGGTCCCGCCGTTTCTCTTGGCTACCTCAACAACCTTTGCCGCTGCTGCGTCAACAAGCGTATGATCGTAGCTCTTGAGCTTCACTCTGATTTTTTCCTGTGCCATTTGGTTTGCCTCCTTTATTTTTTCGGAGGGCGATTTTCCATTCACACTCGCCCGTGCGTTTCCGCACTGCCCTGATAAAAGCCGAGGCATTGCCGCTTTTTTTGCGGCGTTCCCCGGAAACAAGTGTGAGTCTTGCTTCGCCCGTTTGTCGGACATACTCCACGGAAATTACCCGTTTTCACGGCAACCTCCCGCTTCATCGCATATCAAGCCTTACTATTATAAAGCATTTTGTTCAAAAATGCAACACCTTTGGAAATTTTTGTTCGTAAAAATTTTCGCACTTTTTTATTATTTTTTTGTGCAACTTTCACAATAATATAGGAAATTGGAAAAGAGTTACATTTTATTAATATATTTAAGTTACAATACTTTTGTTGGATTTTGTCTCTCTATTTTGGGGAGCGGTATTTTGCGTGTTCTATTTCCTTTTTGGGGAAAGCGGTCTTTCCCCTCGTTATTCCGTTTTCACACCCCTATATATATATAAAATGAAAGAAGGAAGCAAAAAAATGAAACTTTCCGCCAAAAAATTATACCAAGGCGCCCTGCTGATAGCCGCGTTTTTCGCGCTTTTATTGGTTATTCTGCGCACGGTGCTGGTGCTTGGGAAATACGACGCCGCGCTCGGTCATTTCCAAGAGAGCTTTTTATCCTCCTACGGCTATGGACTTTGTTTGGCGATTGCCGTTATTTTCTTTCTCTTTTTTGCTATTATCACGAGGGACAGAGCCCCAAGCCCTGACTTTTCCTCTTCTCCCCTGACATTGCTTTCCTCCGCCTTCGCCGCGTTTGCCGCGTTTGTCTGGATACTGGATACCGCCATTGCTATGTTAGGAAAGACGGCTACCTCTACTGAGACCTTGCTTTTGGTGCTTTGTCTTCTTTCTTCCCTCTCCTTAATTGGTTATATGGGCGCGGTGGCGCTTTCGAGGAAATCTCTCTCGCTTTCCGTCGGCACTTGTCTTGGTGGGGCGCTCTTTTGCGTTTTTTATGCCCTGCTCGCTTATTTCAATACCTCCTTCACCCTGAACAGCCCCATTAAAATTTTCGATCAAATGACCTTCCTCTCTCTGCTTCTCTTCTTTTTGGCAGAGGCGCGTATGCGCTTGGGCAAGAGGGGGGCCCCCTTTTATGCTTTCTCGGCAATGACCGCCTTGGTAATGACCGCAGCCGATTCCTTGCCCGGACTCATTTATTTCGCCGCGAGAGAGAACGCTCTTGTCGGCTCCTTTATGCACGATTTTTTGGTCTTTGCCCTTTTCCTATATGTTTTGGCACGGCTGGTTCTGTTGTCCGTTTCCTTCCCCAAGGAAGAAGAAAACAAGGCTTCCTCTGCCGCATTTTTAACCGAACAGGACACCGCTCCCATCAAAAGAGAGGACAACCCTCTCTATGACACATCCGCGGAAGCTACCATTGATTTTGACAGAAGAAAATTCTGATTTTGGAAGCTTCCCCCTGCCTTCCCTTTTTGAGAAGAAGCACAAGCCTATAAACGACCCTCGTCGCGCTCGCGGCGGAACGGAGATTTTATGAAACAAGTTTTGGTAATTGACGGCAACAGTATTATCAACCGCGCTTTTTACGGCATTCGCCCTCTTTCCACCAAGGACGGAAGACCCACGAATGCCATTTACGGTATGCTCAATATCGTTTTAAGGCACTTAACGCATATAAACCCCGATTATGCCGCGGTTGCCTTCGACCTGAAAGCCCCCAATTTCCGCAAGCAGCGCTTTTCCTACTACAAGGAAGGGCGGCACGAAACGCCCCCCGATCTTTTGGCGCAGTTTGCTGATGCCAAGGAGTGTCTGTCCTTGCTCGGCTTTCACGTTTTGGAAAAGGAAGGCTACGAGGCAGACGATATTTTGGGCACGGTTGCCCGTATGGGATCCGAAAAAGAGGATACCCACGTCTATGTGCTGTCGGGTGACCGCGACCTTTTGCAGCTAATTTCACCCTCCGTTACGGTGCTTTTGGCATCCACAGGTGAAACGCTTTCCTACGACAGAGACGCCTTTTTCCAAAAGTACGGCATTGAGCCTACCCGGCTTGTCGATTTGAAGGCATTGATGGGTGACTCCTCTGACCACATTTTAGGTGTGGCGGGCGTTGGCGAAAAAACCGCCACCAAGCTGATTTCCACCTTTGGTGACCTTGATAATTTATACGCGCATTTAGACGACCCCTCTATCGCCAAAGGGTTAAGAGAAAAGCTATCCCAAGGAAAAGAGTCGGCCTATGACTCGCGGTGGCTGGCGACCATTTGCCGCGAGGTACCCTTGGCGCTTTCCTTGGACGACCTTGCCTACCTTGGTGTTGACAGAGAGCGCATGATCGAAAAATGCGCCGATTTGGAGCTTTTCCAGCTACAAAAAAAGCTGGCCCTCTCTCATTCTGATAGACCCGAGCCCTGTGCCTGCCCTTCATCTACCGCAAAGACCTCTTATTCCGCAAGCACCGCGGAAGAAATTCTGGCAGGCATTGGAAACCGCTTTTCTCTGCTCTGTCAAGAAGAGGGCGTTCTTCTTTATGACGGAAAAGCCACCTTTTGTTTCCAAGGAGAGCTTTCCTCGCTCTCGTCCCTCTTCGCGCCCTCTCGCGAGGTCATCGTCTTTGACGGCAAACGGCTTTTGCATACCCTCTTTGCAGAGGGCATTTTCCCTTCCGTTGACTTTGTTCCCAAGGACATTCAGCTATACGCCTATCTTTTGCGGGCGGAAAACGGCAAAAAGGCGCTCTCTGACCTTGCCGAAGAGGAAGGGCTTTCTTGCCCGCCCATTGAGGCACTGCTTGCCTTAGAGGATATTTACCGACAAAGACTTAAAGAAATCGGCTCTCTTCCCTTTTTGGACGAAACTGAGCTTCCCCTTTCCCCGGTTCTTGCCCGTATGGAAAGAAGAGGCTTTCGCATAGACACAGCCCTATTGACCGCCTTTGGCAAAAAGCTTTTTGACAGCTCCGTTTTGTATGCGGAGAACATCATTGCTATGGCAGGGGTTGACTTCAACATCAATTCCCCCAAGCAGCTGGCAGAGGTGCTCTTTACCCGCCTTGGTCTTCCCACCAAGGGCATCAAGAAAACCAAAAACGGCTTTTCCACCGATGCCGAGGCGTTGGAATCTCTGCGGTATGCTCACCCTATTATTGAAGAAATTTTGACCTATCGCCACTTGACCAAGCTCTATTCCACCTATGCCGTGGGTCTTTGCAAGGTGGCGGACGGCGAGGGCAGAATTCACACCGATTTCAAGCAAGCCTTAACGGCAACGGGCAGGCTCTCCTCCGCCGAGCCAAACCTGCAAAACATTCCCATTCGCACCCCGCTTGGCAGAGAAATGCGCCGTTGCTTCATCACCAAGGGAGAGGACTACGTCTTGGTTGACGCGGACTATTCCCAGATTGAATTGCGTCTTTTGGCTGCCTTTTCAGGAGACGAGGCAATGTGTCGCGCCTTTGCCGAAGGGCGTGACATTCATAGGCAAACGGCTGCCGCCGTCTTTCATATTTCCGAGCAAGAGGTGACAGACGAGCAGCGCAAAAGCGCCAAGGCAGTCAACTTCGGTATCGTTTACGGCATCGGTGCCTTTTCCTTAGCAAACGACCTTGGCATCAGCGTTGCCGAGGCAAAGCGCTATACCGAAAGCTACTTCAACCAATATCCTGCCATTGGCACATATTTAGAAGGGCTGGTGAAGCACGCCGAGGAAACGGGCTATGCGGACACTCTCTTGGGGCGCCGTCGCTATATTCCCGAGCTTTCCTCCCCCCGCTTCCAGCTGCGCGCCTTTGGCAAGCGAGTCGCAATGAACACCCCTCTGCAAGGAAGCGCCGCGGACATCATCAAAAAGGCAATGGTGAACGCTGAGCGCCGCTTTATCAAGGAAGGCATCGACGGGGCACTCGTTATGCAGGTGCACGATGAACTGATAGCCGAGGTGCACAAAAGGGACGCTGAGCGAGCCGCGAACATTTTAAGAGAAGAAATGGAAGGCGCCGTTGCGCTTTCCGTCCCCTTGACCGTCAGCATCGGTATTGGAGAAAACTGGCTCACGGCAGAGCATTGAAAAGGCTCTCTTTAAGCGTCGCTTGCTTTTTTCAAAAAAACGCCAAATTTTCACAAAAAGCTCTTGTTTTTTTTAAAAAAAAGGCGTATAATGAAAATATAAAAGGGAGTAACTCCGCCTTGTGCGCGTATTAAGCGTCATTCACGGTCCGGCGTTTATGCCTTGACCCGCTTGATACCTTTCTTATCAAAGAAACGAGTAAGACTTTTACCGAAAGACTTTTCCTCTGTCGGTAAAAGTCTTTTTTATTCCGCTACGTGCGCAAAAAAGAAAGGAAACAAAATGCCAACTTCTATTTACAAGAAAGAGCTATCCGACGTTTTCTCCTCCGTGCAAAGTCAAAAGGAAGGGCTGAGCGAAAAGGAAGCCCTGCGCCGTTTGGAGGCAAACGGTAAAAACAAATTAAAGGAAAAGCAAAAAACGCCCCTGTGGCGCCGCTTTCTCGCAGAGCTGAAGGACCCTATGACACTCATTCTGCTTGCGGCTTGCCTTGTTTCCACAGTGCTTGATGTCGTGGAAAGGGCAGTTCCGTACGACACCTTTATTATTTTATTCGTAGTTCTGGTCAACGCCGTTCTGGGTGTTGTGCAGGAGAGCAAGGCAGAAGCCGCCATTGAGGCGTTGCAGAAAATGTCCGCCGCCACCACGCGCGTCTTGCGGGACGGTCACATCACCCGTGTCAAGAGTGAGGATCTGGTGGTCGGGGATGTGGTACTGCTGGAAGCGGGCGACTCTATTCCTGCTGACTGCCGTTTGTTGGAATGCGCCGATTTGCAGGTGGAGGAGGCAGCCTTAACGGGCGAGTCCGTTCCCGCGCACAAGGATGTTGCGCTTCCCATATCCCAAGACGGAAGGGACATTCCCTTAGGTGATCGCAAGAATATGGTGTATATGGGAAGCATCGCGGTATACGGCCGCGGGGTTGGATTGGTCGTTGCCACGGGTATGGACACCGAAATGGGAAAAATCGCCGCCGCCATTACGGAAGCAGAGGAAGGCTTAACGCCCTTGCAGAAGAAGCTTGCACAGCTAAGCCGCGTCTTAACCTTTGCCGTTATCGGCATTTGCGCCTTTATTCTGCTTTTCAACACCGTGCGCGCGCTTGTAACAGGAACCGCCTTTGCCGATATCCCCTTCTTAAGCTTCTTTATGGTGGCAGTATCTCTTGCCGTCGCCGCCATCCCCGAGGGACTTGTGGCAGTGGTAACAGTCGTGCTTTCAATGGGCGTCACCCATATGGCGGAAAAGCAGGCCATCGTCCGCCGCTTAACCGCAGTTGAAACGCTGGGCTGCGCCCAAATTATTTGCTCCGATAAAACGGGAACGCTGACGCAAAACAAAATGACCGTCACCGCGCACGTGGGAGATGCCAAGGAGATCGCCACGGCAATGGCGCTTTGCTCCGACGCCGAGCAGGACGAAAAGGGCGAGGTCGTCGGTGAGCCAACCGAGGCTGCCTTGGTGTATTTTGCCGCTTCCCTTTCCCTTCAAAAGAACGGCTTAAAAAGGGCTCTGCCCCGCATTGCCGAGCTTCCCTTTGATTCCAAGCGAAAGATGATGAGTACCCTTCATCAAAAAGAAGACGGAGTCGTGCAATACACCAAGGGTGCGCCCGACGTGATTTTATCCCGCTGTACGGCTTACGAGCAAAACGGCGAAATTCTCCCTCTTACTGAGGAAAAGAGAGCCGAGATTGCTCTTGCCAATCAAAAAATGGCAAGCGACGCCTTACGAGTGCTGGCGTGCGCCAAGCGGCTTTACAAAAGCAAGCCTGCTGAAATTTCCTCCGTCGCCTTGGAAAAGGAGCTTGTTTTCATCGGACTAACGGGAATGATCGACCCCGTCCGTCCCGAGGTAAAGGTGGCGATTGCGCAGTGTCGGTCCGCAGGCATCACGCCCGTGATGATTACGGGCGACCATAAGGATACCGCCGTTGCCATTGCCAAGGAGCTTGGTATCATCTCCCACTCCGCGCAAGCTATTACGGGAGCAGAGCTTGAAGAAATGGACGAGGAAGCCTTCCTTGCCCGCGTCAGAGATATCCGTGTTTACGCCCGCGTGCAGCCCGAGCATAAGACCCGTATTGTCAGCGCCTGGCAATCCTTGGGGTGTGTCACCGCGATGACGGGGGACGGCGTCAACGATGCGCCCTCCATTAAAACCGCCGACATTGGCATTGGTATGGGCATCACGGGCACCGACGTAACCAAAAATGTGGCGGATATGGTTCTGGCTGACGACAACTTTGCCACCATCGTGGGGGCTGTGGCAGAGGGGCGACGCATTTATGACAATATCCGCAAGGCAATTCAGTTTTTGCTCGGCTCCAACTTTGCCGAGGTCTTGACGGTATTCACCGCATCCTTGGTTGGCGTCACCGTATTAAAGCCCACGCATCTTTTGTTTATCAACCTCATCACAGACACCTTCCCCGCGCTTGCCCTTGGAGTGGAAAAAGCGGAGAAGGACAGTATGCAAAAGCCGCCCCGCCGCTCCACCGACGGCATCTTTGCGGGCGGGCTTGGGTTTGACGTCATTTATCAGGGTGCGCTCGTTACCGTGCTGACGCTCCTTTCTTACTTTATCGGACAAAGCACGGATCCCTCCTATATCAAGGGTGGCGAGAGCGCCCTGGGCATTACGATGGCCTTCTTCACAATGTCTATGTGTGAGATTTTCCATTCCCTGAATATGCGTTCCCAAAGGCACTCTATCTTTACGGTGGGCTCCTCCAATAAAATTCTCTATCTCGCAATGGGCGCATCCCTCCTTTTCAGTACCTTGATTATTGAAATTCCATTTTTCGCAAGACTCTTTGATTTCGTTCCCACGGGTCTTGACCTCTCTCACTATATCATCAGCATCGCGCTTGCCCTTCTCGTCATCCCTGCTGTGGAGCTTGTTAAGCTATGCCAAAGAGGGCTCTCAAGGAAGCACGCGGAAAAAGAGCGCCTGTAAAGAGCGCTTTCTTCCCCTCTCATCCCATAAACCGTAATAAGCGCTTGACTTTTTTTCCCCTTATGTGCTATAATGGGTAAAACAGTATAGAACCCGAAAGAAAGGGAAGGTATAAACAATGAATATCGCTATATTAGGCTTCGGCACCGTCGGTAGCGGCGTTGCAGAAATGCTGACGCAAAACAAAGACCTGCTGGCAAAACGGGCAGGCAAGGATATTACCCTGAAATATATTTTAGACATCCGCGAATTTCCCAATTCCCCCTTCCGCGACCTGTTTGTCAAGGACTTCTCCGTCATCGAGCAGGATGAAACGGTGGACGTGGTGGCAGAGGTAATCGGCGGTGCGGGCATTGCCTATGAATTCACAAAGCGCGCGCTGCTTGCGGGAAAAAGCGTTGTTTCTTCCAACAAGGAGCTGGTGGCAACGCACGGAACAGAGCTTTTGCAGATAGCCAAGGAAAAGGGTGTCTATTACCTGTTTGAAGCCGCCGTCGGCGGCGGCATTCCCGCCCTCTCTCCCTTGGTGGACGATTTGGCTCACAATAAAATTTCCGAGGTTTCGGGTATCTTAAACGGTACAACAAACTATATTTTAACCCAGATGTTTTCCTTGGGCGCTCCCTTTTCCGAGGCGCTTGCCGAGGCGCAAGCCAAGGGCTATGCCGAAAAGGACCCCACTGCCGACATTGAGGGAATTGACGTCTGCCGCAAGATCGCCATTCTTGCCGCCCTGTCCTTCGGAGAGATGATTCCTGCCTCTGCTATACACACCGAGGGCATCACCGCCATTCGCAAGGAAGACGTGCAGGCGGCTGAAAAAATCGGCTGCTCCATCAAGCTTCTTGGTCGCGCTATCAAGGAAGCAGAGGGCGATTTGTATGTTATGGTTGCGCCCTTTCTCATTCCCAAATCCCTTCCTCTTGCGGAAATCGCGGGGGTTTACAACGGCGTTCTCGTGCGGGGCAACTTTGTTGGTGACGTCATGCTTTACGGAAGAGGAGCAGGCTCTCACCCCACCGCCTCTGCCGTGGTAGCCGATATTGACCATATTGCAAGAGGCACCGTCGCCCGCCCTGCTTGGAGCGCGGCAAAGGACGGCACGCCGAGCGACTTTTCTTCCTTCTTCTGCCGTCGGTACGTGGTGGCAGAGGGCGCGGAGCAAAGCGCTATCGGCATTATCTTTGGCGAAACTGAGCCTATTTCGGGCGAGGAAAACGCTTTCCTGACACCTATGATGTCCGAAAGCACCTGGACTGACTCTGTTGAGCGCTTTGCCGCCTGCGGCGGAAAAATCATCAGCCACATTCGCCTTTATTAATTGCATATGTTGGTCTATACAGTAAAAAAAGAAGACGGCGGGCTGCTTCTTCGCACCCTTTTGCGAGAAAGGCTGGGGCTTTCCCGCCGCGCCTTAACCGACCTGAAAGCAAAAGAAAATGGCATTTTGCTCAACGGAAAACAGGTAACCGTGCGCGCTGTCTTACAGGAAAACGACTGTATCGTCCTTCACACCGAGGATACACGGGAAGACGTCAATGAGGCAATTTTGCCCTTGCCTCTTCCCGTTTCGGTTTTATATGAGGACGAGGATATTTGCCTTTGCGAAAAGCCCTCAGGAATGCCAACGCACCCCTCTCACCTGCATAGGCAAGATACCTTAGCAAATGCACTGCGCTATTACTATCGCAATCGTCCCTTTGTCTTTCGCGCTATCACAAGGCTTGATAGGGAAACCGACGGCATTGTCCTTCTGGCGTTGCACAAGGCTGCCGCTCATACACTCTCTCGCTCCTTGCAAGGCGGCGAAATACAAAAGGAGTATCTTGCCTTGGTGCACGGCGCGTTAGAGGGTGAGGGCAGAATTGAAAAGAAAATCCGCCGCGCCGAGAAATCCGTCATTTTCCGCCGTGTTTGCGAGGAAAACGAAGAGGGGGACGAGGCGCTGACCTTGTACCAAAGCCTTGGCACAAGGGGCGGCGTTTCTCTTGTGCGTGTTTTTCCCATCACAGGAAGAACCCACCAAATCCGCGTCCATATGGCGTCTATCGGTCATCCCCTTTTGGGCGATGGGCTTTACGGCTTGCGGGCGGACGCTTTTCCCCGCACCGCCTTGCACGCGGCGCGTCTTTCCTTCCCGCATCCGCGTACAAAGGAGCCACTCTCCTTCCGCTCTCCCTTGCCCGACGATATGCGGCAGGTGGCAGAAACCTTGGGCTTTTCCCAAGAGGAGCTTTCCGCGTTTTGTAAAGTGTAGTTTACACCCGAAAGGACAAACCTATCATGCCACAAAAGCTAACCGTATTCGGCTTTACCGATGTTCATTCTCAGCAGGCAATGCTCGACTATCCCACCCAAGTGCGCCGCTCGGCATACCTGGCAGTCGAGGACGCCCTTGCCGCCTTTGGTCCTGCGGACCTTTCTATTTGCGGTGGCGACAACCTCTCCGACTATCCCTATTGGGAACGTTCCTGCGGTCTGCCTAAAAGGAACTTTTTGGATATCAAAGAAAAATACATCCGCTGCTTTGCCCCCTCTGCCAAGGGTGAGCGGGTGCTATACGTGGCAGGAAACAACGATATGTACCTTGGTGACGCGCCCGTGGGCGAGGAGCCTTACAGCTCCACCGAATTTTACCTGACAGGTCCTATGAACAAGACCTTGGGCATTCTTCCCGAGGGCGAGGCGTATTTTGTCCGTTGCGACAAGAAGCCTGCGGAGCTTCCCTATCTCGACGCCTTCCATTACGTGGTGGACGGGGTGGATTTTATCGGTATCAACATTGACCCCAACACCGCCTTCAACTCCCACGAGGGCTATTATACCAACGAAACTGTCGACTGGGTGGCAAGGAAGCTTGACGAAGTTGACCCCGACGGCTACAAGCCTGTTTTTTTGGTCGGACATCTCTCCGCTTTGTTTTATTACGGCGGCACCGAGCTCAAGGAAACGATGATAAATGGGAACGCATCCCGCTTTTACCGTGCTTTAGAGGGGCATCACAACCTCTTTTACCTCTATGGGCATATGCACGGCGAGGACTGTATGTACCGTGATTCCTCCTCGGCGGTTCTTCATATCGTCAAGCAAAAGGACGGCTCCTTCCTTCCCTATGATAACAACCAAGGACAAACAGACTCCTCTCGCCTGCCCGAGTACGCCTTTTCTCTGGTGCATATGGGAGGGCTTCGTCCCTTCTCTCTTGAAAACTTTGAAGAGGATGCCGTTTGGGGCTTTGGCGGCGGGGAGGAATACAAGCTTTTCCCCAAAACTGCCACCCCAAAGTTCGCCCAATACCTGGCGATGGAGATAGAGCAAGACAAGGTCACCTTCTACATCCGCAACGTCGGTTCCTTAGAGGGCTTTGCCCTGGGGAAGGACGTCCCTCTCCCCTATACCGTTTATTTTCAAAAGAAGCCGCAATAGGCGTCCGTTTCGCGCGCTGAATGGCTCAAAAAAAAACGCCCTTTTCCTTGGCTTTTGGAAAGAGCGTTTTCTTTTTTAGGTGTTTCTTTGTCTTAGATCCTTTTGATAGGCGCGCCTTGGCTCGCCGTTTTGAAGCCGTATTACGCCACAGTACGAGAAGCCTAATTTAGCAAGCAGATTTTGCATGGGAACATTGTCCTCGTGGGTGTCAATTCTTACGTTGTCAATCTGCTTTAAGCACCAGGAAATCATAAAGGTGCCAACGCCCTTTGATTTATGCAAGGCGCTGATTTTATGAATAACGCCGTATTCCCTGTCATTCGGCCATTCTCCGTCAATCACCTTGTAGGTCTCGTCCTCTTCAATGGCAAAATAGAAAACCCCAACAATCTCGCCCTTGTCTTCACAAACGTAAAGCTTTTCTTGCTCAATAAACCCTGTAAGAAGGCTCACCTCGGGCGTCTTGGTCCATTGGTTCGGGTTGTTTTGCTCCCGCATAAATATAACAGCCGCTTCGTATATAGCAAGGATTTGCGGCAAATCTGCCTTCTTGGCGTGTCTTATCTCCATATAATCATACCTTCCCTCTTATATAAAGCTCAGAATTTCGTTTTCAGGCTTTTCTTATCTCTTTTTTCGTTTTATTGTACTATTTTTTAAGAAGGATGTCAAGAGATGCGCCTCTCTTTCTCGCCTATCTGCTCAAAACCTGTTGCATTTCGAAGAAAAATATGGTATAATGAGGCATAATACAATGATAAACGTATCAGCGATTAAACCCAATATAACAAACGGAGGAACCGGAATGTTCGACATCTTTAATGTGCTTACCCTCGTCGGAGGGCTTTGTCTGTTTCTTTTTGGTATGAACATTATGGGCGACGGTCTTGAAAGACGCGCTGGAAACAGCTTAAAGTCGCTTCTTGGCAGGCTCACAAACAACAAGTTCAAGGGCTTCCTGACGGGGCTTGGCGTTACCGCCGTCATTCAGAGCTCGTCTGCCACAACCGTTATGGTCGTCGGCTTTGTTAACTCGAAGATTATGACCTTGAAGCAATCCATCGGTGTTATCATGGGCGCGAACGTCGGCACAACCATCACCGCCTGGGTTCTCAGCCTTGGCGGCATATCGGGTGATAGCATTATTTTGAAGCTTCTTAAGCCTATGTCCTTCACGCCCATTTTGGCGCTTATTGGCATTGCCTTCACGATGTTCTGCAAATCCTCCAAGAAAAAGGATACGGGAACGATTCTTCTCGGGTTTGCGACGCTGATGTTCGGTATGGACGCTATGAGTGGCGCGGTAGCAGGGCTTAAAGACATTCCCGAATTTCAAAATCTCTTCCTTGCCTTCCAAAATCCCATTCTCGGCGTGCTTGTCGGCGCAGTCCTCACCGCTATTATTCAATCCTCGTCGGCATCTGTCGGTATTTTGCAGGCATTGAGTGTAACGGGCGCCGTTTCCTACGCCGCCGCCATCCCGATCATTATGGGACAAAATATCGGTACTTGTGTCACAGCGCTTCTCTCTTCCTTCGGCACGAACAAAAACGCAAAGCGCGCCTCTCTTATTCACCTTTCCTTTAACGTATTAGGAACGGTTCTTTGGCTCACCGTGTTCTGCATCATTTCCGCTATTTTTGAGCCGATGATACTAAACGAATCGGCATCCTACCTCGGAATTGCCGTTTGTCATACTGTATTCAAGCTCCTTTGCGTCGCTGTATTCCTTCCCGCATCCTCCCTTTTGGAAAAGCTGACGTACAAGCTTATCCCCGAAGGAGAATCGCCCGAGAAGGCAGCGCTGCTTGACGAGCGTCTTCTGGCAACCCCCGCTATCGCGATTGCCCAGAGCGGTCATTTGGCTTCCAAAATGGCAACCGAGGCAGTAGAAGGCTTCCGACTCAGCATACAAGCCATCACGGACTATACGCCCGAAAAGGCAGAGAAAATCAGAAAAATTGAGGACGACACCGACCATTACGAGGACGTTATCGGCACATACCTGACAAAGCTCAGTAAAAACCAGGTGTCCGATGAGGACGGCGCCGTCGTCACCAAGCTTCTCAAAGCCATCGGCGATTTTGAGCGCATCTCCGACCACGCGGTCAACGTTCTTGAATCGGTTGAGGAGCTTCGCAGAAAGGAGATTTCCTTCTCGTCCGCGGCAAAGGCAGAGCTTAGCGTTCTGTGCGCGGCGCTCGATGAAATTCTCACCTTAACAGAGTCTGCTTTTGTAAAGGACGACCTTTCCATTGCATACGACATTGAACCGCTGGAACAGGTCGTTGACGACCTGAAAACCAGCCTTCGCGACAATCATATTATCAGATTGAAGGATGGCTCCTGCACCGTGGAAACGGGCTTTATCTGGTCGGATTTGCTCACCAATTTCGAGCGAGTCAGCGACCATTGCTCCAACATTGCCGTCGGTATGATTGACGCAAGCGAGCACACAATGAACGCCCACGAGGCAATCAAAAAAATCAAGCAAAAGAACACGCACTACGACGAAAAATACGAGGAATTCGCAAGGAAGTATTCTATAACGGCTTGACGGCGCATTCCCGTAATAAAGCAACAGCATAACAAAAGAGTTAAAAATAAAAGCGGGCTGTCCTTCGAGACAGCCCGCGTCTTTTTGCGCCAAAAAGGCGCAAAATGAACCGTTTTTAGTTCGCTTTCGGCAGATTACAAACAAGCGATACAGCTATTTGGTAGAAGAATATATAGATTTCCGTTCAAGCTTTTGCAGAAAGCCTTTTGCGGTCCAAATTTTAAAATGATAATTTTTTACGCTATTATCCAAAATTATGGAACCACCGATTTGTACTCCTTTTATGGAAATTGGCGCAGGAGAAAACAGCATAATTTTCTTTTCTGCCGATGAAGAAAAGACAGAGGAATATTTTTTGCTTTTTGCATTGTGTATAGCCGACGCATCATGGATCGGTGGACGAGCCGTTCCACCGCTACCACCGCCAAACAGAATAAAGTTATTCTGTGTTATCATATGCTCGTGATCGTTTAATATAATGTTTTTCCCTTTCAAGAAATACGGAAAAAATTTCAAAGCGGTTGTTTCGCCGCAAAGATGTATCAGAATATCCTCTCCGTCATATTTGGAGAAAAACGAGCGCAAAGGAAAGTGCAGAAGCTTGACGGTTCCACCCATCTTCTTAACCCTGCATTTGATTTCAGTAAAAAATGAAAGATGGTGGAAGAAATACCAAAGCAACCTCAATACCTTTAAGGAAACAAAGAAAGCGATAACGTAAAAAAGAATCGTAATAAAAACTTTCATTTGGTTCTCCTGTCGTTTTTGTCTTCTGTCTGACGAAAAGCGTCTTCCGTTTTCAGTATAATACATATATACTGTCAAGAGAATAACGAATTTTTTCTGTGGCAGTGGTGGCTTTTGTAGTTTTGCACTTTTACTTTTAGTCCATAGCAGATGCTTGTCCCCTACAAGTCGCTCGCTAAAAAAGCAAGGCGGTTAGCCTTGCTTTAATTTGTTTTCAATTGTGATGCAAGATGCGGCGAGCATTCTTTTTATTCTTCCGCAAAGGTTTCGATAGAATTTGAAGGTCGGTTCGTCAATCGCTCCCGATGCGAAAATAAGCTTTAACCAACTTTCCGTTACAGCACATTCCTTACGAGCAATTTCAAATTTTGAGTGCATATCCGCAGGGCTTTGCGGATACTGCGCTTCGGTGATATTAGCAAAAACGGTTGACGAGGACTTTTTAATTTGAAAAGCGGTGTTAGAATCGTTCTTGTAGCTTTTACAAAGATTTACGATCTCAATCGCTAACTTTTCGGAATGTTCAAACAAAGGATTTTTAGCCATAGCCAAGCGCTCCTTTCGTACTAAATCCGCAACTTGTTGCGACATGGAATCAATGCATAGCATTGAATGGAATCCATCGCAGACGGTATGGAATCAAGACCGAAGGTGGACGAGAGATGCAGCCTATCGACTGATTTCATACGCGGACGAGCCGCGATGCCCCCCACGGCTGCGCCGTGATTCCATACCAAACCCTTCGGTCTTGGATAAAAAATCCGAAAGCGTTTGCTTTCGGATTTTTTTGATGGACTAACTTGAGAACTATCCGAACCAATGTATTTTTCACTTTTTAACTCTTCACTATTACCTATTACTTCAAAATTCTCGGGAGCGTTTTTAGTGAAAAGTGAAGAGTGAAGAGGTAATAAGTAAAAATTCTCGGGAACTTTGCTCCCGAGAATTTTTGGTGGGCCATCGGGGACTCGAACCCAGGACCAACCGGTTATGAGCCGGGAGCTCTAACCAACTGAGCTAATGGCCCGTTTGTCAAGGCTTCTCCTTGACAGTATGGTATTATAGCACACAATTATGAACGAAAATAGAACAAACTGTATCTACAAGTTCAATAATTTGTTTTTTCTTCTTTTTGTTTTCTTCCTCTTTCATCTTCTTTCCCCTTTACCCTTTTGGGCTCTTTTCTCTTCATTTTTCAAGCTGTCGCGCAAAATATTGCGGTTTCCTCTTGTGAAATTCACAAATATGTGTTACAATAAGATGATAAAGTATTTTTAGCCATATTTGCTGAAAGGAAGCCTTTTATATGGAAACTCGTTTTTTGAGCCTTCTCTATCCAAATGAAGAAGCCTTGCTTCGCCACGAAAGCGGTGAGGATTCTCCCCTCATCACCGAAGCCGTTTGCGAGGAGCTGGGGCTTTGCGATATTCTCGCCTTAAAAAACAGCCGCCTTTCTGATTACTTCACAAAGAGCCCCGAGGTCATTTTATACCGCCAAAAGACCTTAGCGGATATGGAAGCCTTCCCCGCTTTGAGTGAGACCTTGTCAAAGGCTCTGCCTATTTTATGCGACATTGAGGAGCTGCGCCGCTTGGACGTCAACAGACACCCCTCGGGCGAATCCTATTTGTACAGCATTACCGAGATTGAATTATACATTTCCTGCGTCAACACACTTTATGAGGGGCTTGCTCCGTTGAAGGACAAGGTGCAAAGTCCCGCTTTTCAAACGCTTTCTTCCGTGATTTCCGTGTTGGTTGACAGCGAATATTACCGCGATCTGAACGAAAATCTTGCCAAGCTTTCCTCTCGTATTCACGAGGTCAAGAGCATTACGGTGGGCGTGAATTTAGACGCGCAGCTGCGCCCCTGCGACGCGGGCGTCATTTCCATCAACGCCGAAACCTTCAAATCGGGAAAGGTATTGGATAAAATTCTACGTATGAGCTTCCGAAACGACGCCTTTACCTGCATCGCCGACATCGTTCCCTTTGAAAAGGACCATTCGGACAACCGCAAGGAAGCCCTGCAAAGCGCCTTCTATTCTGCCATTGACCGTGTTTTCCGTTCTTCTGTGCGCGAATGGCGCGCGATTGTAAGCGAATACGTGCTTGAAAACACCGATTTTCTTCTCCGTATTTTGCCCGAAATTGAATTTCTCACACGGGCAACCGAGCTGTGCAAGAAGCTCGGCTCCTACCAAAATCCCGTTGCTTTTCCCCAAATTCTCTCCAAAGAGGAAAAGGCATTTGTCTCGCGCGGCTTATACAACCCCGCTGTTGCCCTCAAAATACAAGACACCGTTGTGCCCAACGATTTTTCCTTTGACAAGGAAGGTCAGCTTTACGTTCTGACAGGACCAAACCGCGGCGGAAAATCCGTGATTACCTGCGCCTTGGGTCTTGCGCAGGCGATGGCGCAGCTGGGTATGCCTGTCGCCGCCGCTTGCGCCTCTATCAGCCCTGTTGACGCGATTTTCATTCATTTTCCCACGGGCGCTGAGGACACCATTGACAAGGGGCGGCTAGGCGAGGAATGTGCGCGCCTTCGTGAAATTCTGGACGTGGTCACCGAGGAAAGTATGATTTTGCTTGATGAGTCGCTCTCTTCCACGGGCGCTTATGAGGCTTCCTATATTGCATCCGAGCTATTGGCGGGCTTTGCTGCCATTTCCTGCCGCGGTATTTTTTCCACCCACTTGCACGATTTGGCAGCCTCGGTTGACGCCATAAACGAGCGCGTTGCCCAAATTGGCGGATGCAAAATTGACACGCTGGTGGCAGGAATAGAAAAGGGAGAGCGCTCCTTCCTCATTCTGCGCAAAAAGCCTGACGGAAAGAGCTACGCGGGCGACATTGCCGCCAAATACGGTCTTTCTCTTGACAAAATTCTGGAAAAACGAAAATAATTCTTCGCTCCTGTTTCTCTTTGCGACAAAGCCTTTCGGTTTTATACCCTTTGGCTTTGTCGCCTTTTCTTTTGCTCCGCATATAATTTTCCATTTTTTATTTGCCCTTCCTTTGCATATTTTTTCACCCTGACGGATAAGATAAAACAAAAGAATGTTTCATTCTTACAAATAAAAAAAGGAGAGAAATAAATGTTTTTTCCTATGATGAAAAAGCCTTGTCAGCAACATAGTCCTTGGGGAGCATTTCTGCTTGGCGGCGCCTTGGGTTTAGGCGTTGTGGGGATTGTTGCGCTGTGTAAAACCCGCAAAGGCAAGCAAATGATGCAAAAGGCAAAGCAAATAGGCGAGAGCTGTCTTGAAAAATGCGAGGAGGCTTGCTCTTGCTTGCAAACCCAAACGCAGAACGGCGGCTCGAAGGATACCGCCGAAGCGGCAACCGCCTTTTACAGCACAAACGATGATGTTCCTCATCCCACAAGCTCCTGCTACTGTGACGACGTAAACGGCGCGACCTTTACCACGCCCCAAGCCACAACCGCGCAGGACATCCAAGACACCAAAAAGAAAAACGGGAAATAAGGTGTTTTTCTTGACAAACCCTTGCTTGTGATGTATAATGATGGCATCCAAGAAAGGAGAACAGACAATGAGAAACCAAACAATAAAAGAAATTGTCGGGCGCGTTTCCGCTTCCGAGCATTATACAATTTTCATAGTTGGTGACAGCATCACCGAAGGGGCGCGCGCGACAAGTGACGAAGCAACCTACACTGCGGTTTTCGCGCGAGGGCTGGCTGAGCGCTTCAAAAAGGAAGACCGCCGTGTGCTTCGTTACGACGGCAAGCGCCACCCGACACCAAACGCCGAGCTTCTTCCTCTTTTATCCTACGGAGAGCCTGTTTGCGTGCAAGAGGGAACGCGCGGGGTTTTAACCGTGGTTCGTTCGGGAATCGGCGGCAACACGATACAGCGAATGCTCAACCGAAAGAATGATTTCATCGGCAAAGAAATAAACGGAAGAGCCGCCGATTTATACATCATTATGGTCGGCATCAATGACGCGCTCTCGTGCGATGCTTCTAAATTCGTAACGCCCGAGGGTTTTCGTCAGAACTTGGATAAGCTCTTAGACGAGCTTGAAGGGGGAAACCCGCAAGCCGACGTCATTTTAATGACGCCCACCTACAATGATACGGGCAAGCGCCCCGCAAGCCATCTTGAACCGTATGCCACAGAGATGCAGGCCGCCGCAAAAGAGCGCTTCATTCCCGTCATTGATCAGCACCGTCTTTGGATGGAGCATTTGGTGGTAGACGGCGAAAATTACGGGCAGGGCGATTGGCTCTCGGGTGTTACGGGTGACTCCTGTCACCCCTCTGACAAGGGTCACGAGGCCATTGCCAAAGAAATGCTGCGGTGCTTGTTTGAGGAAAGCGCACTGTAAAATGCAAAAAGATATAATAAAAAGAAACACGCTTGTTTTCAGACTCGCGTGTTTCTTTTTTGCGTTTTTCGCCAAACGAAAAGGACGGACAGCCGAAGCTGTCCGTCCTATGTGCCGAAGCATCGCTTATTCAGTTTCCCTCGCGGGTCGGTAAGAGATGCTCCGCGGCATTTAACTTGCTTTTCGTTGATTAAACAACAGGAACGTAGTTAGCGATTTCGCCAGCCAACTTCGCAGCCAAAGCGTCAACAGCAACTACATTGACATCCAGAACAGAAGTAGTAGCGTCGCCAACCTTAACAAGGTTAGTGGCATCTGCGTTCACGCCGGAGAAGTCAACAACGTAAGCGTTCATGATAGCTACCTGAGCAATGTAGTATTCTTTTACTGCATTGTATTCAGCGCTCTGCTCGTTCTTGGTGTACTGACCAAGCTTCGTAGCGAATGCAGGGTTCAATTCCAATGCGATGTCATCAACGATGGTAACGATGATGTACTTCTTGATGTACTCCTTCACACGAGCGATGAGCTGTGCGTCAACAGCGTCAACAGCATCAACCTCACCTGCAGTGTAATCAGCAGATACCTGGAGAACGTCCTTTACTACGTAGCCGGCAACCTGAGTACCTCTGTCTTCGGTCAAGGTGTTAGCAGCGAGGAACGCTACGTAATCAGCATATGCCTTAGCGAGAACGGAGTTGTCGTCGGTGTAGTCCTTAATTTCAATAGCAGCGATGTTCTTAGCAGCTACAGAAGCCTTCACATTGGCGATGATGGAGTCTGCAAGAGCCTTGCGGTTGGTCCATTCGGTTGCCTTCTCTTCTACGGTCTTGAGCAGTACGTCCTCGTCGTTTTCGCAGCAGTACTGATCGTAGTTATCCTGACCGTAGTTAGCGATGTAATCGGCAATAGCCTGACGAGCATCGGTAATAGCCTGGTTGCTGTCAAGGGTCAAATCAGCGGAGTAAATAACCTGACCGATTGCCTGTACAGTCTGCTTCAACTCAAGGGCCTCGTTCTCTGCAACAGCCTCAAGGAACTCGTTGTAGTTAGGAACGAAGTAGGTAATCATATGGTCGAGCGTCAAAGCATATTTGCCAAAGGTTTCGGGGAAGGCGTAAGTACCGTTTACGCACTCAAGATCAAAGCCGAGCTTGCTTGCCATAACAGTCGTGGTATCGTTGAAGGTGAATACCTTGCCGTTGCCCCAAGTCTGCAAAGCAACCCAAGCAGCAGCAATATCAGCGTCAGCCTTGGAAGCGATTGCAGCATCAAGCTTGCCGATAACGTCAGTGATGGAATCATCCTGCCAATCAACCAGCGTGTTGTAGGTGGTGTCAATGGTAGTCCAGTCAGCCATCAAGTCGGCGTATGCGGTCTTACCGTCTGCATCAATATACTTGTATGCTTCCATCATCTCGTTGGTGCGGGTAGTACCGAACAAAGCAACTGCCTTGTCATAGTTGTCCTGAACGGACTTAAGAAGTGCGCCAACCGTGTCAGCGTCGGTGTTAAGAGCCCACGCGCCGTTTTGCTTATCAGCAAAGAAGGGAGCGGGAACGATTTCCTCGATGCCACCCTTCAAGGTGTCATAGATATCATCGATAGGCGTACGCAAATCTTCAAGAGCTTCGTCAATCAAAGCCTGAATCTTAGAAAGATCCAAAGCAAGGATAACAGCGTTGTAAGCGTCGTTCAAGGTGTCGATTGCCGTGTTGTAGGTCTGAATCTGAGCACGGAGAACGCCCTTCACGCTATCAGAGGTAGCGGGATCGTTCAAAACCTCTTCAACGTAGGTGATGAGAAGGTTTCCTCTTTCCTTGTAGGTAACGATTTCCTTCAAGAGAGCGAGCTTCTGATCATTCAAGCCGTCTTCCTTCTCGTAAACCTGCTGGGTGTCGAGCAAGGTGTGCAAAGCATATTCGCAGTCAGCCAATGCCTTTTCAGCAGCAGAGATGGTAGCGGCAGCCTTAATAGCGGTGTTAGCCTTCGTTACCTCGTTGTTAGCTGCGGTGAGGTACTGATCGTAAAGGGTAAGGTCTCTTTCATCCTCAACCTTTGCGATAAGACCTGCAAGGTCATCAAGCAAATCAGCCTTCTCAGCCAGATATGCGCTGGAGTCAGCAGCGAACTGAGCAGCCAAAGCAGCGATAGTTTCAGCAGAGGTAGCAGCCTTGATGTCCTTGGTGTACTCGCTAATCAAAGCAGCGATACCAAGGTCCGTCTTGTTGGCTTCCGCAACGGGATTCATACCGGCGATAGCCTGCGCTCTTTCAGAAGCGAACTGGTCGATAACAGTTACGTTGATAACCGTAGTAACGCTTACGCCGTTTTCAGCATAAGTAACCGTTACGTGTTTGATGCTGGTCGAGGTAAACTCGGTAGGTGTAATCATACCAAGAGTAACATCGAACTCCTCAGTCGAACCGTTATCGTATGTAACCTTGATTTTTGCGCCGGTGCAATCGAATACATCATTCAAATTGTACTCGGTCTTGGCAGGGTCGGCAATGACCTCTACTTGAGTGGGCAATGCCTTGCCGCAGGAAGTAAGGCAAAGAGCGACCAAAGCAACAAGAGCGGCCACTAATGCGACATACTTAATCAAGCGGAAGTTGTTTCTTTTCTTCATGAGTCTTTGTGCCTCCATATAAAAATAAATGTTTGTGAGTATATTATACACAACAGTATGACAACATTCAATACTTTTTTTATGAACGGTCGAAATCCGACACGAATGGGAATGTCCTGTTGTTTTTTTTCCTGGATTTTCCAAAACAGTTCAAGGGCTTTTCCCGAACTTGCCAAATCAGTCATTTCCTGCTAATTCGATATGTATTTTTCATAGATCCCATGAGCCTCTGTATATCGGTTTTTGGCAATGGGAACCTTCTCATCGGTATCGGTCAGGAAAAAATACCGCCCTATTCCCTTTACGTATTGCAGATTGATGATATAGTTTCGGTGGGCGCGGTAAAAATTCTCCGCGGGCAGGCTCTTTGCCACACCGCCCAAGGAGCCCGCGCAATGATGGCTTCCGTGACGGCAGCGCACCGTCAGGTCCGTTTGGAAGACCTCTATATACACAATGTCGTGCAAGCGCACCGACACCTCGCTTCCCAAGGGGGTCTGCATCAGGACGGTGGGCAGGCGCATATGACGGCGCAAAACCCTCTGCAACGGCTCATAGAGCTTTTTGCGGGTCACCCGCTTCAAAATATAGCCCACGGGGAAAACGCTGTAAGCCGCCAAGGCGTAGTCTTCCTTGGCAGTCACAAAAATGAAATCCGTCTCTCCTTGCTGAAAGCGGATCTTCTTAGCCAAATCGATTCCGTTCATTCCGCCGATTTCCATTTCTAAAAAAACCAGCTGATACCGCTTTTCCTTCAGAGCCTCGTATAACGCCCGCGCGGTACGAAAGCTGTCCACCGAAACGGAAGCGCCCATTTCAAGACACATACTGCGAACCATAGAACCAAGCTCCGCCGCGTCTTGCAGGTTTCCGTCGCAAACGGCAATGTTATACACCTCTTTCGCCCCCTTCCCCAAAAATTTTCTTCATTTTAATATATGCTTTTTATATATTCTTTTCCATATGCTTTTATAAATACAGCTTGCCCGAGAAGCCTTAAATGTCTGCCATATCCTTTCCAAGCAAGGCAGCATAGCCCAAACGAAACGCGCGAACGGCGCGCGTTCTCTCTTCCTGCGTGCCCGTTTTCATCTTCGGCAAAAGTGACCGATAGAGTCTTCCAAGAGCCGAGCTCTCCCGTTCTAAATACGCCGCATCCTTGGTGGGAAGCGTTCTGTCGCATATCTGCAAGGCGTAAACGCCAAACGCCGCAAAATCCGCAAAGCGCGGGGGCAGAAAATCGGGCGCAACCTCTCCGGTATATACCACGCGCAAAACGGTTTTTTCGCCGTATCCGCCAGAAGAAACACAAGCGTGCAGTGCCCTTTCAATTTCATCCCTTGTAAGAGCCGAAATGTCTATTTCCTCTACCGCGTACCGCAAAAGGTCAACGGCAAGGCGCTCAGGCTTTGTCACAAACCCGCCTTCCTCTCTATCTACCGAGAGCAGGTTCACCCCACAAGGCCCGCACTCCTCAAAGCCGCAAGCCTCAAACGAGCCGCTGTATGCCGCAAGCCCATCTAAAGTCTTGCAAAAGCCCTCAAAGGAAGCGGTTTTCGCCGTCAAGCCCACGTAGTTCGCGCCTTTGGATTTCGCCTTTTTCCACAAAAGGCTCTCGCCCTCGCCCGAAAAGGTGTTGTCAGGACCGCAAAAAACAGTATACATCGTTTTATCCGTCACAAGATCTTCCAAGGATAGCAGGGTTTTGTCCCCCGAAGCGTACCCCCAGCCGTACACGCAAACGCCCAAATCCGCAAAGACAAGAGACGAAACCGTAGCAGAGGTGAAGATATGCACGTTATCGGGAAAAAGCTCATAGGAATAAATGCTCGTTCCCTCGTATTTGTCCTCTTCTCCCGTGCAAACAACAAACTGACAGGTAGGCACAGAGGCAAACGCCTCGCACAAAAAGCGTAACGTATCGCGGGCGGCATAAACACCGTCCACCAGATTGCCCCCGAGTAAGACAAGAGAAACGTTCTCTTGCCTGACCTTGTCTATCAGTCGGGAAAAAGCCTGTCTTTTTTCTTCTGTGCGGTCCTCATCGCCCCCGCTACGCAGGCGGGGCATTGGCGCGTCTAAAAACACGTTGCCGCCGTGTAAAAACGAAAAAGACTTGTTCTCTTGTGCCATACGCCCTTCCTTTCCTGCGCTTTCGCAAATTTGCTTTTCGTAGCATACCTACCTATATATTAAGTATATCATTTTTTTCTTCACTTTGCAATAGTATGCAATACTTTTTTTCGATTTGCGCGCAAAAAGAGAAGATTTTTGTCGGTTTTCTCTTGCAAAGACGCAAAAAAAATGGTATACTTAAAAAAAGTCTCATTTTTTGTCGCTCTGACAGCGGAAAGGAATGTATATGCTCAATCTTGCCATTCGTAGCACGCGCAAATTGATTCGCGAGCAAGCCAAGGAAAAAAACGTCCGTATCGGGCGATTCTTTACGCCGAAGGAAACCGCCGCCCTGATGGCGTCCTTTGTGACGGTGCCAAAGACAGAGTCCTTGCGCATTTTGGACCCGGGAGCAGGCACGGGCATTTTATCCGCCGCCTTAGTAGAGGCAGTTTGCCGCCGAGGAAGCGCGAAGGAAATCACCATCGTCTGCTATGAAAACAACGCCCTGTTCGTTCCGACTCTTGAAAAAAATCTGGGCAGATTGCGGCAAAAATGCCGCCGCGAATACGGCATCGCCCTTTCCTACCGTATCAAGCAGGAAAACTTCGTTTTAACCAAAAACGACCAATATACGCTCTCCCTCTTTTCTGCTGAGGAGGAGCCGCCCTTTGACATCATTATGATGAACCCGCCATCTGCGCCCCTGCGCGCGCCCTCTCCCGAGTATCTCGCCATCAGCCCCTTTTGTCGCGGCGTCTCGGACATTGCCTTTGCCTTTGCGGCAATGGCGCTCTTTTCCTTGAAGGAAGGCGGGCAAATGATTGCTTCCTTGCCCGTTTCTTATGCGGGAAACGTCAATCTCTCGCCCCTTCGCAAGCATTTTATGCAGCAAGCCTACATTGAAAGAATACACTCCTTTTTCCGCAAATCCAAGGACGCCTACCGTCCAAATGAAGCAAAGGGCTCTCTGCTTTTGAAGCTTGTCAAGGCTCCTATGCCCCGGGATTTCAAGATTTTGCTTTCCTCTTCCTTCGGCAAGGGAAAGGAAATAACCCTGCTACATCCTATGGATTATTCCCTGATTGTCAACCAAGAGAGCGGCGCTCTGCTTCTTCCTGAGTCCGAGGTGGATATTGCCATTCTCTCCTTGGTGCGCTCCTTCCCTGAAACGCTGTCCTCTCTGCGTCTGAGAATGCGTACAGGGCTTACCTTGGAATCCCGTTACCCGACAGCGCTTCGCACCGAGGCGAAGGACGGCGCCATTCCCTTGATTTGCCCCGCGGATTTGGACAACGGTACTGTCCGTCCTCACACGTCTAAATATATTATTCCCGTCATACCCTCTCTGGCGCAGCCCAACCGCAATATGCTCTTAATCAAGCGCGTGCCCGCCAAGAAGGACAAGCGGCATCTGTACTGCGGCATTTATTTTTCATCCCAGCTGCCTCATTTCCGCTATATCAGCACAAGCAACAAGCTGAACTACATCGAGAAAATGGACAATAGCGAGCTTGACTCTGCCTTGCTTTACGGTCTTTTTGCTGTTTTGTCATCAGACCTTTATGAGAGATACTGCACCTTGCTTTCCAAATCTCCGCAAATCAACGCCACCAATTACGGCGATTTGCCCCTGCCATCCGAGCAGATTTTGCGCGAGATCGGTAACAGGCTCTTAACCTGCCGTCTCTTATCCCCTGCCGTTTGCAATTCTACGGTAAACAAGGTGCTTCGTTTGGAGAAATAATATTTTTTGTGAAAATCCTGTTTTTTTCAAAAAAACCCTTGCTTTTTTGAAAAGCATATGCTAAAATAGTGACAATGTATGATTGGCGAGGTTTGTCTTCTCGCATTTCCGCTTTATCGGCGGCGCGGAGCCGCGCGCACTTGTCTTGCAGAACAGACAAGGACGGCACAAAAAGAAAGGAAGGTGATTTTTGTGTTAGCACTTCAAATTATTTTGTTGGTTTTGGGCGTTATACTGACTGTGGCTGTTTTGATGCAGCACGGCAAGTCCCATGGCTTGTCCGGCACCATTGCAGGAGGCGCGGAAACGTTTTTCGGAAAAGAGCAGGGCAACAAGCTTGACAAATTCTTTGGTCGCGCTACTAGCGTTGTCAGCATTTTGTTCGTGGTTTGTGTGTTGCTTGTGTTTGTTTTACAGCCCGGCGACTATAAGCCGAAGTATGATAATTTAGGTCTTTCCCAAATTCCCACGGTGGAAGAAGTCGAGGAAGCCGAAAACGCAGCAAATTCCGCAAATCAATAAGAGTATCGCCTATGTGCGGCAAGCCCACTAACCCTTCGGTTCGTGGGCTCTCTTTTTCGGCAAAGAAGGCTCTCTTTCCGAAAAGCCGTATAAAAGCAGGCAAATCGACCAAATTGACAGTATAGAAATCGTATAGAAACAGATAAAGGAGTCCCCTTGAAACACGGAACGAAAAAAGCATTCAAAAACAAAGGCAAAGTAAAAAAGCCCCTTCCATACGCAAGGCGCAAGCCGCAAGGCAGACACCCCTCTCGCCACACGCAAACGGCAAAGGGCGTCTTTTGCGGTACACAGCGCGGCTTTGGCTTTTGCGCCCTTTCTGGCGAGGAAGGTCAGGAAGATGTCTTTATTCCCGCAGGCAAAACCAAGGGCGCGCTTGACGGGGATACCGTCTTGGTTTCCTACTCGACAACAAGAGAAGGAAAAAGAGAGGGCGCTGTGGAAGAAATCATAAAAAAAGCAAGCATCACCTTGATAGGTACGCTCTGTTCTGTCCGTATTCGCGGTATGCGAGGAAATATGCTACGGTATTTTGTCATTCCTGACAGCCACCGCTTTCCCGAGGAAATCGGGGTGGACAATATAGCAGAAGCAAAAGAGGGCGACAAGGTCGAGCTTGCCATCACCGACAGGTCCCGCTATGTCTGGGGAAGGGTGGTGCGCACCTTCGGCCCTGCCCACACAAAAGAAGCAAATTATGCCTCGATTTTAGCGGAAAACGGCATCATTCCCGATTTTGAGCCCGAGGCGCTCCGTCAAGCCGAGCGGGTTGCCGCGACGCCCTTAACGGAAGAGGGAAGACGGCGCTTTTCCACCGCTATTTTGACGATAGACGGAGCAGACGCCAAGGACCTTGACGATGCTATCTCCTTGGAAAAAACCAAGGACGGCTATATTCTTACTGTCCATATAGCAGACGTGTCTGAATACGTCACCCCCAAAACCCCCTTGGACCGCGCCGCCTTGCATCGCGGCACCTCTGTCTACTTTGCGGACAAGGTCATTCCTATGCTTCCCCCCGCTCTTTCAAACGGCGCTTGCTCCTTGAATGCGGGAGAGGAAAAATACACCCTTTCCGTCATTCTCACCCTGAATAAAGAGGGAAAGCTTTTACAAACCGAGGTGGTCAAGGGCATTATCGTTTCTTCTGTGCGCGGAGTTTATTCGGAAATCAACGAGCTGTGGGAAAACGAAAGCTCTCCCTATCTTGAAAAATACCGCGCCCTTCTTCCTATGCTCTCGGATATGCGGGAGCTGTATGAAAAAAGAGAGAAGGCGGCGCGACAGCGCGGCTGTCTTTCCATAGAAGAGAGCGAGCCGTATTTCGTGATGGGCAAGGACGGCATTCCCACGGAAATAACCGCCCGTCAGCGTGGAGTCAGCGAAAGAATGATTGAGCAGTTTATGCTCTTGGCAAACGAGGGCGTGGCAACCCTGCTTCACCAAAAGGGTATTCCCTGCGTCTATCGTACCCACGCCGAGCCGCCCGAGGACAAGCTTTTGGACTTTATGCTGTATCTGCATAATCTCGGCTTGTCTCCCCTTCCCTTGCGGCAAGAACCCTTGCCCGTTTCCGCCTTTTCCGAGGTGGTGAAGGAGGCAAAGGAAAAGGATTTGCTTGACGCCATTTCTCTTCCCCTCTTGCGTTGTATGGCAAAGGCGACCTATCAAACAGAGCCGCTTGGGCATTTTGGTCTTGCCCTTCCCCTGTATTGCCATTTCACATCTCCCATTCGGCGCCTGTCCGACCTTGCGGTGCATCGCATCTTAAAGGGCGTTTTGTTTGAAAAGGAATCCCCCGCGAAATACACAGCCTTCGCTCGCCGTGCCGCGGCAGCCGCCGCAAAGACGGAGTTAAGCGCGGTGAACGCTGAAAGACAGATGAACGCCTTTTATCAGGCGCTCTGGGCGGAAAACCATATCGGCGAGGAATGGCAGGGCTCTGTTTCCTCTGTCACGTCCTTTGGCGTTTTCGTCCGCTTGGACAACAGCTGTGAGGGGCTTATCCCCCTTTCCCTGCTTCCCTTTGGTGCAGTTTATCAGGAAAACTCCCTTTCCGTGCGCTTTGGCAAGGAGACCTTGACTATCTCCACGCGGCTGTCTGTGCAAATTGTCGAAGCGGAAGCCTTGGCGCGCCGTGTCACTTTTTCGTTTTTATTTGTTGTCCCCCCAAAAAACACGTAAATGTATATCACACAACCGCCCACAGCGGAGAACGGAGCTTTTATGACACCCTACGTTGAACGAGTTGTTACCCTGCTCAAAGAAAAAAATTATCACATTTCCTTTGCCGAGTCCTGCACCGCAGGTCTTGCCGCGGGCGCTTTGGTTGAGGTCGCCTCTGCCTCTTCTGTTTTGAACGTGTCCTTTGTCACCTACGCAAATGAAGCAAAAATCAAATATGCGCACGTTTCCCCCGAAACATTAGAGCGCTTTGGCGCTGTCAGCAAAGAAACCGTCGCCGAAATGGCAAAGGGGTGCGCGAAGGAAGCGAACTCCGAGGTCGGCGTTGGCATTTCGGGTATCGCGGGTCCCACAGGAGGGGTTGAGGGAAAGCCCGTGGGCACCGTCTGCTTTGGCATTTCCATCAACGGTAACGTCACCACCCAAACGCGCCATTTCGGCGCCATCGGCAGAGATAAGGTAAGAGCGGCGGCAGTCAAGACCGCCTTTCGCCTCTTGGCAGAGGCGCTGCAAACCGCCGAAGGCAGTTTATCAAATGCAGAATGTTGAATGCATAATGAAAAGCTGAAAGTAAAAAGCTAAAACAAAAAAGACGAAGGAACACGTTCTTGCGCTAACCCTCGTCTTTTTTATTTTTACCGTCACGCTTATTTGAAATTCCCTGTCTTTAACAGTATCCTTCGCGTCTTTTCACTCAAAGCCTCTGTGTCGGCACCTTCAACCTCTTTCTTATCTATAACCGCAAGCAGTTTGACGCGAACAGTTGTTTTGCGCAAGCTCAGAAAGCGCATTTTCCTCGTTCCTTCCAGCAGAGCCACCGCCATCGGCGCTTCTGCCTTTTTCGCCAAAAGAAACGCGCCCTTCTTGAACGGCAAAAGCGTGCCGTCCTTGCTGCGTGTTCCCTCAGGATAAATACCGAAATCAAAGCCGCTCTCTTTTACCATATCGGCGGCTTGGTTAATCACGCGCGCCGATTGCAGCGGTTTGTTTCTCTCAATGCCCAGAAAGCCGCAAGCGGCAATATAATTTCCCGCCACGGGAATTTTGAGAATGGACATCTTGGCTACAAAAGCAATCTTGCGTCTCGGCAGCGTGCAAAAGGTCACAATCGGGTCAAGCGCGGAGTTGTGATTGGAAACGAGTACAAACGGCTCCTCGGGCAATTTTTCCTTTCCCTCAAAGACCACCTCTGTATGAAACAGCACCAAAAACCAACGAAGCGAATGATATAAAATAAAACGGCAGAAGGGGCTGTTTGTGCCTTGGTTCCTGTTCGGTATAAAAATAGTCGTTACCAGAAGGATTAAAAGATACGTCACAGCGCAAAGAACATACGCCGCAGGCAAGCCGAACCAAAACCAAGGCGAAAGTCCAAGCCCCAAAACAAGCCCGCCCGTCAGAAATAGCGCCATAAGGCAAAAAATAACGTGTAGCAGCATGTCTCTTTCTTCTCTCCTTTACCGCTTTTTTTCTTTTGGTCGGGCAATGACCTTATAAGAGGAAACCTCACAAAGCGTTTCTCCGTCCACCTCTAACGTACAGGGCTTGTCAAAGGAAACGGATATCTCTTGCCCCTTCAATACCTTCACTCGCTTATGATAAATATGCTCCCCCTTGAAAAGCGAGGGAAACAAGGACAAGGCAAAGAGCCTGCCCGTCTTGTAGACGGTCATAAAAGAAACGTCATACGTAGGATCAAGCCTGTCTTGCTTAGGCGTTGGCATCATGCCCCCGCCGTAGTATCGCCCCTTCATCGTGGGCGCGAGCCAAGCCTTCGGGAAGTAATACTCTTCCCCATCTACCGTCACTGTGGCATTTCTCGGTCTGAAAAACAAAAGCAAGCCCTTTATGGCAATAGAGGAATAACGAATAGGCTTGTCGGTGGTCTTACGCAGCCTGCTTCCTTCCTCACAGCAATACCCATCAATGCCAAAGCCAACGCTGTTGATAAAATAACGGCGAAGCCCGTTCACTTCTACCTGGGGCAAATGGCAAAGATAAGGATTAAGCAAAATAAGCCCATCCTTCTTTTGCTCGTTGGGAATGTCCTTTGCGAAATCGTTTCCGCTTCCGCAAGGATAATAGTAAAGAGGATGCGCGGGCACAGCCCCCCCCAAGGCGTTGACTAAATGGTGCAGCGTCCCGTCACCGCCCGCGACAATGATGCGGTCAGTCGGGTCTTTTCCGCCAAGATATGCCCAAAAATCTCCCACCTTGCGAATATCCGTATATTTCACCTCTCCCATCAAGGAAAGCGCCTTTGCCGCCGCCTCTGCGCCCCCGTTGTTAGCAAGAGGATTGTATAAAAGATACGTCATATCCATCTCCCCGCGCCGTTTTTTTCGGCGCACTTTTTTCTCTTCTTTATTATAAGGCTTTTTTCCAAAAAAGTCAAGACAGTTAAAAGGTTGATTTTTGTCTTCATTCTGCATTCCGCATTTTGCATCCTGCATTTTGCATCCTGCATTAAAAAGCATTCTGCTTTTTGTAATCATTTCTCTTGCTTTTTTCGACAAAATGTGTTATAGTGATACATATAGTAAAAATTAAGACATATCGGAGGCAGTATGAAGCACATTTTTGTGGTAAACCCGCACGCAGGCCCGGCAAACGCCCTTCCCTACATTCAGGCAGAAATAGAAAAGCTTTGTCCCCGATACGATTGCGAGGTCTATGAAACCACAGGAGTGGGGGATGCGACTCGGTTTGTCCGTCATTATTTAGAAAACAACCCCGGTATTGCCGTCCGTTTTTACGCTTGCGGTGGGGATGGAACGCTCAATGAGGTTATGAGCGGCGCGCTTGGTCACCCCGGCGTCTCTATTTCCTGCTACCCCTGCGGAAGCGGTAATGACTTTGTGAAATATTACGGCGGCGCCGCGCGCTTTATGGATTTCGAGGCGTTGCTGAACGGCAAGGAGCGCGATGTTGACGTTTTGACCGATGGAGAGCGATATTCCATCAACGTGGCAAACTTCGGCTTTGAATACGCCGTGGCAAAGAAAATGGCAGAGGTCAAAAACAAGCCCTTTTTACACGGTAAAAAAGCCTATACCTACGGCATTGTTCACTCCCTTTTTCACGCTATGAAAAGCAAAGCCAAGGTGTTTGTGGACGGAAAGCGTTTGGGAAAGAAGGACACGCTCTTGCTCTGCACCGTTGCCAATGGCAGCTACGTGGGCGGCTCTTACAGATGCGCCCCGAAAAGCGACAACGAGGATGGGCTTTTGGAAATTTGCTTGGTTGAGCCTGTTTCCGTTTTCAAGCTTCTCTCACTTATCGGCGTATACAAAAAGGGAGAGCATCTGGACAACCCGAAATTTGAGTCTATTTTGCATTATAAGCGGGGAAAAAGAGTGGAAATTATCGCCGAGGATGACTCCTTTGGATACACCTTGGACGGAGAGCTTGTCACATCCCGCCACTTTACTCTGCAAATCTTGCCCGAGGCAATTCGCTTTGCCGTTCCCCTTTTGCCCGACGAAATCAAATCTGCCGAAGCAGAAGCGGCTGTTTTGTAACCTTTTGTTTACATTTTAGGGCAATTTTCATATATAAAGCTTGTTTTTTCAAACAAAAAACCAACCATGCACCGTTTTTTGATGCATAGTTGGTTTTCTTTTATTTCTTTTTTGCTTTTTTCTGTTTCAGAATCAGAGATTCAAGTTCCAATTCTTGTCGCTGCCGAACAGCTCTCCACCTTCGTCAAGCTCGCCGGAAAGCAACAGGATGTCTTCCGTCTCAATACGGATTTCTTCCAAAACAGGCTTTTCATATGCTTGTTTCATAATAGTCACCTTACCTTT
>JAGBFG010000037.1 GCA_017936565.1 Clostridia bacterium | reverse complement strand
GCAACAAGTCAGATTTCTGAAGCAAATTCTATCGCTTCTGCTTACGGCGCTGGCAAAGTAGGATTCGGTATGTATGTATTGTGGATTGGTGCAATCGCAGGTCTTGCAGGCTCAATCATTCCCCTTGTTAAGAAAAACTAACATTAAATAAAAAAGACACCTTAGGGTGTCTTTTTTTTGGAGAAAAATACTCAAAGGAATCGAGCCCCTCGTTTTTTGAAGAAAAAGGTTCAGCTTCCCGTTACTTCTTCACTCTTCACTTTTCACTCTTCACTCTTCACCTTTTACGCCGCATAATGCGCCAAAAGGACCGATGAAGGAAAAAGCCTTGTAATTTGTGAAGGAGGATGGTATAATGAAGCTGTCAAGCCACTTTCAAGTAATACATACACAAAGGAAAAGAAAATGGAACATATCATTGAAATTAAACATTTATGTAAATCCTTTCGGGACATCAAGGCTGTGGATGATTTGAGCTTTCACGTTAAAAAGGGAGAGCTTTTTGCGTTTCTTGGCGTCAATGGCGCAGGGAAAAGCACGACCATTTCTATGATGTGCAATCAGCTCCCACCGGATAGCGGAGAGATTTTCATTGGCGGAGAAAGCACCAAGGGGAAAAATGCTTTTGTTTCGTCACTTCTGGGCGTTGTGTTTCAAAATTCGGTGTTGGATAAGCCCCTGACCGTTATGGATAATCTTATAAGCCGCGGTGCTTTGTACGGTCTTAAAGGAGAGACGCTTCAAAACAGGATAAGAGAGCTTTCCGTGATGCTTGATTTTGAGCCCCTGCTTTCTCGCACCGTTGGCAAGCTGTCAGGTGGACAAAGACGGCGCATTGATATCGCCAGAGCGCTTTTGCACCACCCGCAAATTCTGGTTTTAGACGAGCCGACAACAGGTCTTGACCCGCAGACCAGACGCCTGCTTTGGGATACCATTACCTCTCTTCGCAAGCAAGAGAATATGACCGTTTTCTTGACTACGCACTATATGGAAGAGGCGGCAGAGGCGGATTACGTCATCGTATTAGATAGCGGAAGGGTCGCGGCAGAGGGAACGCCGCTTTCCTTGAAAAACACCTATACGGGAGATTTTATTACCCTGTATCATCCCAAGGAAGAGGATTTGAATACCTTAGCCTTGCCATACGAAAGAGTCAAGGAAGGGGCGCGCATAGTTGTAAAGAACACCGCCGCTGCCACAGAGCTTATATGCAAGCATCCGGAAATTTTCGTGGATTATGAAATTTCCAAGGGAAAGATGGACGATGTGTTTTTGGCGGTAACAGGTAAAGCCTTAAATACGTCCTTTTTCCAAGAATAAGAAAGAGGAGAAAAATAATGAATAGGTTATATGCTCTTGTGAAGAGAAACTGCAAGCTGTTTTTTAAGGACAAAGGGATGTTTTTCACCTCTTTGATTACCCCCTTGATTTTGTTGGTTCTTTATGCTACGTTTTTGGGGAATGTCTATCGGGATAGCTTTTTGCTTTCCATGCCCGAGGGCTTTGCCGTATCAGACTCTCTTACCTGGGGAATGGTCGGCGGGCAGTTGGTTTCATCATTGTTGGCTGTCTGTACGATAACGGTTGCGTTTTGCTCCAATTTGTTGATGGTGCAGGATAAAGTGACGGGGGCGCATATGGATTTTTCCATAACCCCCACCTCTCCCTCTCTTTTGGCAATGGGATATTTTATCGCAACAGCCCTTGTCACCCTTCTTATTTGCTATGTTGCCCTTGGCGCTTGCTTGCTTTATTTAGCGTTTTTGGGCTGGTATATGAGTATGGGTGATGTCCTCTTGATGTGCCTTGATGTATTGCTCTTGGTTTTGTTTGGAACGGCGCTTTCCTCGCTTATCAGCTTTCCGCTTTCTACCAATGGGCAGGCATCTGCCGTTGGAACGATTGTCAGCTCCGTGTATGGCTTCATTTGCGGCGCCTATATGCCTATATCCAACTTCGGTATTGGCTTGCAGAGGGTTTTGTCCTTTTTGCCAGGTACCTATGGCACATCTCTTTTGCGAAACCACGCGTTACGGGGTGTTTATGCGGAAATGGAGAAACAGGGGTTTCCCCAAATGGCAATAGAGGGCTTACAAGAGGCGGTGGATTGCCGTATATATTTCTTTGATAGCTTGGTCGAAGAGGGAAGTATGTTTATCATACTTGGCGGGTCGGTGCTTCTTTTGATTGCCGCATACGTCGCCCTTCAATACCTCTACGCCCATCGCCGTCGCATAAGTACATAAAGAAAAACAGGCTGTCTCACTGAGACAGCCCGCGTCATTTTGCGTGAAAAGGAAAACGAATAGGAGCAAAAAAGGAGCCGACTTCGGCTCCTTTTTGGTGTCTCACGAACAGTGAGACAGCTCCTTTGACCCATTGGGTTAGATGGGTTTGTTTTTTTACGCCATAGCGTTGAGCTTCAAGGTGTATGCGCTCTTTCTGTGAGCGGCGGTGTTCTTGTGCAAAATGCCGTGAGCAACTGCCTGGTCAACCTTTTTGATTGCCAATCTGTGAGCGGCAGTAGCGGCTTCCTTGTCGCCGGATTCAACAGCAGCCAAGAATTTTTTTACAACAGTGTGCAACTGAGATTTGATCATTTGATTTTGAAGCGTTTTGGTTTGAATAACTTTGATACGTTTCTTTGCGGATTTGATGTTCGCCATTTCATTCTCCTTGATTAAAATGTGATATTTGCAGTTGCGGCTGAGAGGGTACGCAAACTGACATACAATTCATACTCAAACATTATAGCACGGACTTTTCAAAATAGCAAGTCCTTTTTGAAAAAAAGTTAAAAAAATTTTAATTTTTTTCTAAGTCGTCCCCTTTTGCCCTTCAAGAAAAGGGAAGAGTCTTTTATTTTGTCGTATTCCGCCTTGACTTTGCTATCTGATTATGATATAATATCCACAGGCGGCAAAGCCGCCAAG
>JAGBFG010000036.1 GCA_017936565.1 Clostridia bacterium | reverse complement strand
TTCTCCTTTCGGGTGGTAAACACATTATACCGAAAAGGGACGAGAATGCAAGAAAAGTTTTTGAAAATTATTTGTTGAGGTTATTATAACACATTTTTCAAGAAATGTAAAGTATCTTTTGTAGGGACCGTGCGTCCAACGTTTGCCGTTGGCAAACTTACCAAGTTCGCTTCGCGAACGTTGTCGACAGGTCCAAATGGGCACCAGGGTACTCGTTTTTGCTTCGCAAAAGCGAGAATTCTTCGCCGAGCCGCTGGTGAGCCAGCTCCCCGACGGCTTTCGGCTCGAATGCGAACCTAATTCTGCGTCGCTTCGCTCGCAGAGCGAGCTTTGAAGCGACGAGTGCCCCAGCCAACGCAAAAAGGACACCCGAAGGTGTCCTTTGCGTTGTGTTTGGTGACCGTTTTAGATGATATGCTATTTTTGACCACCAAGTGTAATTTTACTTCTTTTTGAATAGACAACATGTCCGTTTGTATCTTCAGCATCAAAATCAGCAGCTCCTGTTAAGGTTGTTCCGTCATTCAATAAAATGTGACTTCCGTATTTTGTATTGCTATCGTTAACAGAAAAATCTCCAATATATATCACATAATCCTTTTTTATATAATCCGTCCATGATGGAAGAACTGAAAAGACACCAAAAACAATTATTAGGCAAAACAATATACCAATGACAATAAAATTGGCAACAAAGGTATTTCTAATTTTTCCTTTTTTCTCATTAAATTTCTTATAGCGTTTTATAGTATGACACAGTAAAAATATAAGTAGAGCAAGACATAAAATCAAAATAGCTGTTACGATAATATTATGATTTAGTAATCTGCTTTCGCTAATTGCAATTCCGTTGAATGTTGTCATTGTTCCACCGCCTTTCGTTGTTATTTTCGTCGGCTATCAAGCCACCTGCAATAATCCTCTAACAGCTTTTTGTTTTTATCAAAATCAAGCATTTCTATCTTTTTTTCGTTGATCTCATACGCCTTTTGAATAACATCGTAAGCGTATTGCTCGTCCGCGTTTTTTGGGGGATTTTCGAGAAAAGACAGCTTGCATCGCAACAGAGTTAATTTTACTTGATAGTATGGTTTTAGATTTGGCATTTTCTTTCTTCTTTCGGGTGTCAGACACCATTATACCGAAAGTGAGCGAGAATGCAAGAAAAGTTTTTGAAAATTATTTGTTGAGATTATTATAACATAAAACCTTTTACTTTTCAACATTTACAATAAAAAATGCGTTTTGCCACCGCAAAACGCTACCGAACTTATTCACTATTCACTATTACTTATTACTTGCCAAAAAACGACAAGAGGTTTTAGTGAAAAGTGAAGAGTGAAGAGTGAAAAGTGAAAAAGTAAAAACGACAACCTTCTGTCGAAGATTGTCGTTTTTTGGCTGCGGAATAGGGATTCGAACCCCAACAAACAGAGTCAGAGTCTGTCGTGCTACCGTTACACAATTCCGCATTGGTGACGGATATTATTATAACAACAACTTATCTGTTTGTCAAGCGTTTTTTCAATTTTTCTCAAAGATTTTTTATTTTTCTTTTCCCCATTTGGCATAAAAGAAGCAAAGAGGGGATTTAACGAAATCCATACAAAGAGCTTTATCCTGTTTTTTCGCTTTTGTTTATCTTATCGGGATATGGCGATTGCGTAACGTCCGTTTTTTTCATACGGAAGAAAAGGCGGAAAAGCGCCTTGGGGTTAAAGGGGATAAGGGGATAGAGATAGCTTTTTCCGCCGTTGAGCGTTTGATTGGTGGCTATCAAAATCGGAATGGCGACGCCGACCAAAACGAAGCCCCAGATGTGAAAAAGTGCGGTAAAGGCAAGCCACAGCATACGGAGCAGCTTCACGGCGTACCCCAATTCCCTGTTTTGCTGGGTAAAGCCCGCAATGGCAACGATAGCCATATAAAAAATGACGTCTGCCGAAAGCCAGCCGATGCCAACGGCAAATTCGCCTAAAATCAAGCCCCCGATGACGCTGAGGGAATTTGTCAGCATATTAGGAGTATTCATAGAGGCGAGCTTCAAGCCATCAATGGCGACCTCTGCCAAATAAATCTGCAAAAGAAGGGGTATTTTTCCCGTTTCCCGCGGAACAAAAATTTCCATCCATTCGGGCAAGAGCGCCTGATTTTGCACGATGAGATACCAAGCGGGAATCAAAAACAGAGCCAAGGCAAAGACAAGATGCCGCAGCACCCGCAGATAACAGCCTGTGACGGGGGGAAAATAGAAGTCGTCCGTTTCTTGCATAAAATCGAAGATGGTGGTGGGCAGCACCATCACCTGCGGGGAGTTGTCACAAAGCAGGAGCACTCTTCCTTCCATCAGCTCCGCGGCGGCAGCGTCGGGGCGTTCCAAATAGCGAATTTTGGGAAAGGGGTTATACCAGCGGCGGCGAATCAGACATTCCGCCAGACTTTCCGCCCCCATTGTCACAGACTCAGGACGCACGGAACGTACCTTCCCTATCAGCCAATCGACATACTTTTGGTCCGCTTTACCCTTGATATAGCACACAATAAGGTCGGTACGGGACCCGCCGCCCAAATTTTCGTAGTGCATCACAAGCCTCGGATCTCGGATGCGGCGGCGGATCAAGGCGGTATTAAAGATCAGGGTTTCCACAAAGCCATCGTGCGCGCCTTGCATCACACGGTCACTGTCGGGCTCTGCCGTTGTGCGCGCGGGATAGGTGCGGCTATCTATCACGATTGCCTTTTTGCCGAAGGTTTCCCCCAGCATCACGCTTGCGCCCGAAAGAACCATAGTGGTTAAGGTTTCCCAATCGTCTGAAACGTCGACCTCTACATACGGGATATGCTTACAAGCAAAGCTCTCTGCCGCGTTTTCCCCGCTTCCCATCTCCTTCAAGCCTATAAAGTACTGAAAGAGCCTTTGCATAACCCCGTCCTTCGTGAAGCCGTCAATGTAGAAAAAAGAGGCTTTATCCTTCCCTATACAGATTTCGCGGCAAATTAAATCAAAGTTTTCCTTCTCGGAAAGGGTTTCCTTAAAATACTCTACATTTTCTTGATACCGCTCGCTCAATTTGCGCATGGATTCATTTCCTTTCTTGTCAAAATCACGTAAAAAAGCATCTTCCTTTGGTTAGTATGGAAGATGCTTTTCGGTTTTATACTTTTTGCTTCATTTATACCTTGCCGCAATTACTTTTTGCCGCCGAAGTACTGATACAGGTTACAGGGGAGCATGCCGTTATACAGCTTTCTTACCCTATCTGCCCGCTTGCCATAGAAGCGCTCAAATTCTTTATCCGAGGAAATAACGTAGACGTGCCAAGGTGAAAGCGCGTTGAAGGCAGATCCGATTTCACGGTAAAGCGCTCTTGCTTCCTCTACGGTCCCCAGCCGCTCGCCGTATGGGGGATTGGTGACGATAGTGCCGCGTCTGTCTAATGCTTTGATTTTGCGGGCGTCCGCCTCAAAGCAACGGACAACGGAAGAGAGCCCTGCCCGTTTCACGTTTGCTTCGGCAATAGCAAGGGTTTTGGGGTCGATATCGCTCGCGTATGCTTCAAACTCATTGGAAAGCTCTAAGGACAGCGCCTCTTCTCTGGCTCTTTGCCACGCGCCCTTCGGGATGGCGGGAAAATCCATCGCGGCAAAGGAGCGATTTTTTCCTGGGGCAATATTTTTGGCAATCATAGCGCCCTCGATGGCAATGGTGCCTGAGCCGCACATCGGATCCCATAGCAGCACGTGGGGCAGAGGGCGGGAGATGGCGGCAATGGCGGCTGCCAGCGTTTCGCGGATGGGGGCTTCGTTGGACTCGATGCGGTAGCCTCGCTTATGCAAGGGAGCGCCTGTGGTATCAATCATCAGGGAAACCTCATCCTTCAGGATGAAAAGCTCCACCTGATATTTGATTTCGCTTTCCTCAAACCAAGCAATACCGTACTGCTTTTTTAACCGCTCCACGATTGCCTTTTTCACAATCTTCTGACAGTCGGGAACAGAAAACAGCTTGGAATGTATGGCGTGACCCTTGACGGGAAAAGCGTCCTTTTTGCCTATCCACATTTCCCAAGGCAACGCTTTTGTACCCTCAAAAAGCCGGTCAAAGGTTTCCGCCTTGAAGTGTCCTAAGCGGATATAGACTCTCTCGGCAAATCGAAGGCCCACATTGGCGCGGGCAATGCCGTCCTCGTCTGCGCGGAAAACGACTCTTCCGTCTATGGTGGCGACACGATCAAAGCCAAGACGCGTAAGCTCTTCTCCCAATAATTTTTCCAAGCCAAACAAACAAGTGGCAACCAGTTCAAAGTTCATATATGTCCTTCCTGCCGCCGAGGCTCCAATTCTTCGGTAATGCGTTCAAAAATAACAGTATCTGCTTTCTTAGCTCTTGTTAACTCTTCTTTACATTTTACCGTCCACGCCACAAAATACGGCTTCCAAATCCGCAAAAGGTAAAGCGGTAGCACGTCGCTTTTTTTCACGTCGTACGCCATAAAATCGGGGCGGGCGTAGATATTTATCAAAAGCAGGGACTGGGCAAGAAAGGCAAGCGTTTTTTTGTTTTCCTTGCTATATAGCCAAGTATAAAGCTGACCTCTGACCACAGAAGGACGGTGACGGCGAAACCATCCCACGATATAGGGATGGAAGGATTCTATCATAAAGGGGCCTTGATAGCTGTCAAGCAGCTCTGCTGTTTTTTGACAAAGCGCTTCCTTTTCGTGCTCACTCTTTAATTCTACCAAGAGGGGCACGCGCCCCCCTACCAAGTCCAAGACCTCGGCTAACGTGGGAAGAGTGTCCTTCGTTCCCGAAAGAAAAAGAGAGGAAAGCTCTTCCTTGGTTTTATCGTGCAGGGATGCGTCAAGCCCTGTCATACGAAGCAAATTTTCATCGTGAAACACCATGACCTCTCCGTCAGAGGAAAGCTGCACGTCAAGCTCGATGCCGTATCCCGCTTCTGCCGCCTTGGCGAAGGCAGAAAGAGAGTTTTCGGCAGTATTTTCATCCCACAGGCCGCGGTGCGCATAGGCGTACTCCATAAAGGGCTTTGCTTCGGGGCGACGGGCTCTTGGCATTAAGAGCAGCAAATACAGGGCAAAGAGCCCAAGCAGAGCCGCAAAAATCCACAAAATAACAGGCATGGAAACAGTCCTTTCGCTTTTTTAGGGGTCAATCGGCATCAAAGCTTTCTAAAACGGAGCGCTTTTCCGCCTTTACGTCTCCGTGCTTGACAAAGCACATAGAAACCGCCGCAAGTGCCAGAAAGAGAACGGCATAGGGGAACAAAATACGGTAGTTGATCGCCTTGATCAAAAAGCCCGTGAGAATGGGCGTTGCCACCTGCGCTGCCATAGAGAAGGCGTAATAATATCCTGTATATTTGCCAACATCCTCTTCACTGCTGATTTGCACCGCCATGGGAAAGGAGTTGACGTTGATAGCCGCCCAGCCCACGCCGACCATAGCGAAAAGGATATAAAATACAAATCTTGCCTGCAAGAACATTGTCATACCCATAAAGCTTGCCACAAGGCAGCCTGTCAGCATCAGACCGATGCCGATGAAAATGACGGGGCGTCTGCCAATCCTTGCTGACAGCATACCCACAGGGACAAAGGCAGCCGCCGCGGCAACGAGCGCCACCAGCGTGAATCCCGAGGACTCGGAAACGCCAAGACCGAAGATGCTTTCGCAATAGCGGGAAATATTGGTGGTGACGCCGTTATACGCCATAAACCAGAGAAAGACGGAAAGCAGGATAAAGAAAAGAGAGCGGCGGCTTTCCTTTTTACTGATAGCAAGGTGCGCCGTAGCGGGTGATTGCTTTTCCTCGGTTGCTTCCTTCATACCCTCGGCAATCTTCTTTTCCCTGACGGTGAGCAAAAAGATAACGATAGCGAAGAGCATTACGCCCGCAAGGGACAAAATGGCGGGCAGATACACGGTATCAGAGGCAGGCGCCTTCGTTCCATCGGGCAGGGTTTCCTTTTTTACCAAGAACATAACCAAAACCAAGGAAATACCGCCGCCCACCGTTCCCATCAGGTTGATGATGGCATTGGCGCGGCTACGCAAGGGGGCGGGGGTAAGGTCGGGCATTAAGGCAACAGCGGGAGAGCGGTACGTGCTCATTGCCAGCAAAAGCAAAAGCAGGGCAACGAAAAACAGCGGGAAGTTGTTTGCTTCCTCCGCAAAGCCGAGCGCCGTCAAGAGCAAGCTCGCCAACACCGTTCCGAACAGAATATAGGGGGTGCGCCTGCCAAGCGGGGTTTTTGTTTTGTCCGACAGAGAGCCGAACAGCGGCAACAAAAACAGAGCCAATATATTATCGAAGGACATAATCACGTTGGTGACGGCGGTTTTTGTTCCCGCGCCGAAAATAGCCTCTATGGCATCTCCAAAAGAAAATTCCAAAAGGTATGGAATGACTTGGTCATAAAACTGCCAGAAGGCAGAAATGGATAAAAACGCAAGTCCCACAAATATGGTTCTTTTTACATTGAGTTTTCCGTTCATAGAGATACCGCCTTTTCCTTATTTTGTTCTTTTTGTATTTTACCACATTTTCTCTTTTTTGTCAATCAATCTTTACGGGCTTGCTTTGTCGGGGCGAGGTGCTTTTCCCTTGACAAACGCGGAAATGTTATGGTATACTAATAGCATTCCAGTATATTCTTTCCCTTTTTATTTTTTATTATAAGTACAACAGAAACGAGGGCGCTTATGCTTTCTATTTTTTCTTTGCCAACAGCCCCCCCTTCCTTTGAGACGGTAATCGCTCTTGGCGTTTTTGATGGGGTGCATATAGGACACGCCGCCTTGCTGTGCGAAACGGCACGGCGAGCGAAGGCTTTGGGTATCAAGGCTGCGGTCTTTACCTTTTCCGATTTTTTCAAGAGCAAAGCGCCCCTAACCGATAAAGAAGAGCGTTTTGCCCTTATGGAAGCGCTTGGGATCGAGGTGGTCTTTACGGTGAGCTTTGATTTCGTCAAGGACCTTTCTCCCGCCGCTTTTGTAAAGGATATTTTGCAAGGAACCTGCCGCGCAAGGCTTGCCGCTTGCGGCTTTAACTTTCACTTTGGCAAGAATGCCGAAGCGCAAGCAGAGGATCTGGTGCGGCTTTTGCCGGGATCCTTTGTGATGCCCGCGGTGTATGCCGAGGGCGCGCCCGTTTCCTCCTCTCGCATCCGCCTACTTTTAGAGCAGGGGAAGGTGGAAGAGGCGGCATCTCTTTTGGGGCGTCCTTACAGCGTCCTTTCTCCTGTTGTGTACGGCAAGGGGTTAGGAAACGAAATGGGCTTTCCTACGGCAAATATGAAGCCTAAAACGCTCCTTCCCGCGCCCGGCGTTTACGAAACCGGCGTGCAGATAGGGGAAAAGACCTTTGCCGCTATCACCGACGTTGGCACGCGCCCCACAGTCGAGGGCGAGGGAGAGGTGCGTATGGAGACGCATATTCCCTCTTTTTCGGGAGATTTATACGGAAAAGAGCTTCGCGTTTGCTTTATTCGCCGCTTACGCGAGGAAAAGAAATTCAAAACGCTTGCCGCCTTACAGGCGCAGTTAAAAAAGGATATAGCAAGCATCGGCGCGAAGAAGGGCTGATCTTGACAAACCAAATGATGAAGGGATTGCTTAGATGAACAACGAATGGATCAAACTGACCTTACGAGGCAAAAAGGAAGATGAAGAGCCGCTTTGCGCGATGATGAGCATGGTGGCAAACGGGCTTATGATTGAGGATTACAGCGACATTACCACAGACGGACTCTATGGTGCTTTAATTGATGAAGCCATCTTGAACGCCGACAAAACCCACATTGCCGTTTCGGTCTTTCTTCCCGCGGAGCAAAGCCCTGCGGAGTCCATCGCCTTTTTGAAGGAGCGCTTAGAGGCGTCCGCCATAGAGGCAGACATTACCACAGAGGGTATGAAGGAAGAGGACTGGGCAGAGGCTTGGAAGCAATACTACCACCCCATTCCCTTGGGACGCGTGACGGTTGTGCCCGCTTGGGAGGAATACACCCCAAAGGAAAACGAGGCAGTCATCCGTATGGATCCCGGTATGGCGTTTGGCACAGGAACGCACGAAACCACCCGCTTGGTGATGATGGTGATGCAAGAGGCGCTGCAAGGGGGAGAACGGGTTTTGGATATTGGCACGGGCAGCGGTATTCTTTCCCTTTGCGCTTCTAAGCTCGGGGCTTCCTTTTGTCTTGCCTGTGACATTGACCCTGTCGCCGTAAAGGTGGCAAAGGAAAACGTGGCAGCGGACGGAGCGGACAATATTGTTTGCGTGGTATCCGATCTGCTAAGCAATGTGGACACCTCAGAGGGAAAATACGATTTTGTTTTAGCCAATATTGTCGCTGACGTGATTTTGCGTCTGCTTCCTGATTTGCACACCTGCCTTACCCCTCATGCAAAGGCGATTTTTTCGGGCATCATCGGTGAGCGCGCCGAAGAGGTGCAAAGGGCGCTTTTGCAGCACGGCTGGGTGATTGAAAAAACGGAAACCGAACGCGATTGGTGCGCCATTTTAGCGCATCTTGCCTGAAAGGAACACACTATGCCTCATTTTTTTGTCAATCCCGAGGATATAAGCGAAAGCACGCTGACCATAAAGGGAGAGGATGCCCATCATATTTCCTACGCCTTGCGTATGGCGGTGGGAGAGGAAATTTCTGTTTGCGACGGAAAGGGTCTGATATATCATTGCCGCCTTTCTCAAATGGACGGCACAGAGGTAAAGGCGGACATTCTTTCCTTTGCCACAGCAAAAACGGAGCTACCCGTTCCTATTCATTTATATCAAGCCTATCCCAAATCCGACAAGCTGGAATTCATCATTCAGAAGGCGGTGGAACTTGGCGCTTATCAAATCATTCCCTTTGAAAGCAGCCGTTGCATCAAAAGACCCAAGTCGGACAAAATAGACCGCATTGTCCTGCGGCAAAACAGGATTGCCCAAGAGGCCGCCAAGCAATGCGCAAGAGCCATTTTGCCCAAGGTTTTGCCCCCCATTTCCTTTTCCGCGATGCTAAACGACATTCAAAAGCACAGCCTTGTGCTGTTCTGCTACGAGGGCGAGGGAACGGCTTTTATCCGCGATATTCTTTCCTCGGTATCCTTGCCCTCTTCCGTTGCCCTTATCATTGGAAGCGAGGGCGGCTTTTCCCCTGAGGAAGCTGATGCTATCAAGAAAGCGGGCGGCACGATGACGGGGCTTGGCGGGCGCATTCTGCGCTGTGAGACTGCCTCTCTTTATGCCCTTTCCGTTCTTTCCTCTTTTTTAGAGCCAAAGGACTGATGCCCAAGTCTACTCTTCGGGCGCGCGTGGTTTGCTTTTTTCTTCATAATTGGCAAAATATGGAATAAAAAAAGATTTTTAGCACATTTCACAAAAAAAATAGTGAATTTTTATGAAATTTTTTCATTTTCCTATTGCAAAAATACCAAATATCAGTTAAAATATAGTGCAGATTGAACAAATGCTTTTATGTAAACGTGAAAAGGAGCAACTAAAATGGCAAATCGTTTATTTCAAAATGTAATCCATCAGATGAAGGACACCGTTGGGTGCGTTGTGGGCGTATTGGACGAAACCGATGCGGTGGTGGCTTGCAGCGATTTGCGCCGTGTGGGAGATATGATTCCCGGAATTCACGAGGAACTTTCCTTTGCCCAGGGCGTATTGCATCAGGACGGATTTACATACCGTTATTTGACGGTGAACAACAGAAATGATTTTGTGATCATGGTAGAAGGAGAGGATGCCGCGGCAGACAACCTTTCGGGTCTTCTGGCGGTTACCTTTGGCAACATCAAGTCTTTGTATGACGAGCGTTATGACAAAAGCTCCTTTATCAAGAACGTCATTCTGGACAATATTTTGCAAAGTGATATTTACATCAAGAGCAAGGAGATGCACTTTGACAGCGACACCACGCGCGTTATCCTTTTGATTAAATTTTACAACAGAACGGATATGCTTCCCTTTGAAATGGTGCAAAGCATGTTCCCCGATAAAAACACAGATTATGTCATTGGGGTAGGCGATCAGGATATCGTGCTTGTCAAGGAAGTGACAAACGAGGAGCCTGAGGAGATTGAGGAGCTTGCCGCTTCCATTGCCCAGACCCTGAATGCCGACTTCTATTCCAAGGTATCTATCGGTATTTCCACCATCGTCACGGGCTTGAAGGATTTGGCGAGAGCCTACAAGGAAGCCCGCGTTGCCTTGGAGGTTGGTAAGGTATTTGACACCGAGAAAAACATTATCAGCTACGAAAATCTGGGCATCGGGCGCTTGATTTATCAGCTACCCACCACCCTTTGCGAAATTTTCTTGCAGGAAGTCTTTAAGAAGGGCTCCTTGGAGTCCTTGGACAGAGATACCCTGGATACCGTTCAGCGCTTCTTTGAATACAACCTGAACGTATCGGAAACATCCCGTAACCTCTTTGTTCACCGCAACACGTTGGTTTACCGCTTGGAGAAGATCCGCAAAATTACAGGTCTTGACTTGCGCAACTTTGACCAAGCCATTACCTTTAAGGTGGCTTTGATGGTTAAGAAATACTTGACCAACAAGCCCACAAAATTCTAACTTTTTGGGGCTGTTGTTTTGGCAACAGCCCACAATTCCGTTTTTCCCCGTTTGCGCCCCTCTTTTTCTCTTTTTCGAGGAATGCACAGAGGGTGACGCCCTTTATGGATGAGCAAGATGGGAAAGCGCAGAAACGCCGTCGGCGATATGGGAGATGTTATGAAAAACCGCGCAAAAAGAATTTCAGTTTTTTTCTTGCTTCTTTGTTTGGTATGCTCCTTTGTTTTTTCCGTTACGGCAGAAACAGGGCCTGCTGACCCTCATCCTACTATTTCCGCCAATGCCGAGGAAATTACCGTCGCGTTAGAGAGAGCGTTTGCGGACACAGCCACCACTCTTGAAAATGAAGTGGCCAAGCTGAGAGAATCGGGCGAGATTTGGCAGGATTCCTTGGGAAATCCCGTTGATATGGAAAAGCTGTTTGCCACCTTCGAAACGAATATTTCTATTTTGAAAAATGGCAATCTCACCTTTGACGCCTACAAGCTTGCGCTTGTGGAAAGCTTCTACCGCGGTGTTTTTATTGGCGAATACGCTTCCTTTTCGGGAGCAGCTTCCTCGCTTGTCTATCATTTCGCTTCTTCCTACTATCTGGACAAACTGACCACCGAGGCTTTGGTGACAGACACCCTCATTCGTTCCTACCAAGCCACCGTTGACAAATACGGCTCCTATTACACCGAGGAAGAATGGAACGCGCAAGAGGAAGAGGTCAACTACGTGGGAATCGGCATTTCCGTTCTGGTGACGGATGACGGCTATGCCGAGGTCATTCAGGTATTTAAGGACTCCTCAGCGGAAGAGGCAGGTGTTTTACCCGGTGATATTATCGTTGGGGTTAACAGCGAGGATTTTGCCACGCTTGGCTACAACGACGCTATTGACCTCATTCGCGGCGAAGAGGGGACAACCGTTTCTATCACCCTGCGCAGAGGCGATAAAATCATCACCTTAGAGATGGAGCGCAGACAGACCACCTCTTACAGCGTCACGTATGAGGTGCTGAACGAGGCGGAAAACGGCAAGACAGGCTTTATCCGCATTTCTTCCTTTAACGAGACCACCTTTACGCAATTTTGCGAGGCGGTGGAAGCCTTGGAAGAGGAGGGTGTTGTTTCCTATATCTTTGACGTGCGCAGCAACACGGGCGGCTCCTTGGAAAGTGTTTTGGGCGTGTTGGATTACATTTTACCCGATGACACGGCGCTGCCGCTTGTGCGGCTTGCATACAAGGACCAAACGCCCATAGAATATGACTCGATTGACGATTATTTGTATCAAAACTATTCCAAAGCGCAATACAATGTAAAGAAAGTCGTATACGAGAAAGCGCAAAACCATAAAATTACCCAACCGATTGCCGTGCTTTGCAACGGCGGAACGGCAAGCGCCGCGGAGCTTTTTGTTTCCTGCTTACGGGATTTTGACTATGCCAAGGTCATTGGTGAAACCACCTATGGCAAGGGCGTGGGCCAGCAGGGCTACCGCATTACCGATTATTACGAATACAACCAGCAAACCTATTATTTCTTGGACGGCAGTCTGCTTTTCCTGACCGCTTTCTATTACGCGCCGCCCACCTCTTCCAATTACGATGGCGTTGGCATCGTTCCCGACCAGACGGTTGCCCTGTCTGACGAGGCGAAGGGTATCAACCTGTTCCGCTTGGAATATAGCAAGGACAGTCAGCTGCAAGCGGCGGTTGCGTATATCGAAACCGTTGACGTTACCACTCAGCCGCCACATCAGACCCCGTCCGACGTGGAAGAGGGCGCGCCCTCTACCCTGCTTTTCATTCTTCTCGGCGTTTTGGTGCTGATGCTTCTTCTGGTGCTTACGCTACTTTTCTTATTTATGAAGAAGGGGCGCCAGGCCCCCAAGGACAGATTTTTCTCGGAATCCGCCGCAAGCAAGAGGGATTCTGATTTGTTCCGTCCGTAACGTTGTTCCAAATTACTTTATTTTATATACAAAGGGAGATTTATTATGTCCGAAGTTAAAACCTACACCCCCGCGGGCTACAAAGCCCTGCAAGATGAATTGTATGAGCTTAAAAATGTGCGTCGTGTTGCCGTAAAGGAAGATGTTGCCAAGGCGAGAAGCTATGGCGACCTTTCCGAGAACAGCGAATACGATGAAGCAAAAAATGAAGAAGCCAAGGTTGAAATGCGTATTCGTGAGCTGGAGGATATGATTGCCAACGCCCACGTTATTGACGAGTCTGAAATTGACCACACCAAGGTTTCTGTCGGCTCCTTGGTCGATGTAAAAAAGGTTGAAACGGGTGAGACCAAGCATTATCACATTGTCGGCTCTTATGAGACGGATCCCCGCGTCGGTAAAATTTCCGACCAATCCGCCATCGGCGTGGCTTTGCTTGGCGCTTCCAAGGGCGAGACGGTAGCTGTCGAGCTTCCCAACGGAAAAACCGTTCATTTCGAAGTTCTGGAAGTCAGCCGCGCAAAAATCTAAATCAATAAAAGAAAGGCCTTTACAGATAAAATGGAAATCAATGCTACCTCGGAATTGCAGGTGCGTCGGGACAAGCTCGCCGCGCTTTGCGAAAATGATAAAAACCCTTTTGTGATCACAAAATACGACGTGACCGATTCGGCAAAGGACGTTTTGGCATCCTTTGAAACGTATGAAGGCAAGACCGTTTCCTTGGCAGGCCGTATGCTGAGCCGCCGCGTGATGGGAAAGGCTTCCTTTGTGCATTTGTATGACGGTGAGGCGCAAATTCAGCTTTACGTTCGCCGCGATGATGTGGGCGAGGAGATTTACGCTGATTTCAAGAAATGGGATATTGGTGATATCATTGGCGTGAAGGGTGTTGTGTTCCGCACACAGACGGGAGAAATTTCCGTTCACGCAAACGAGATCCAGCTTCTTGCCAAATCGCTCTTGCCCCTGCCTGAAAAGTTCCACGGCTTAAAGGACACGGAAATCCGTTACAGACAGCGGTACGTGGACTTGATTGTTAATCCCGAGGTGAAGGATACCTTTATTAAGCGCTCGCGTATTTTGAAGGAAATCCGCAATTATCTTGACAGCAAGGGATTTTTAGAGGTTGACACACCTATTTTGGTACCTCTTGAAATCGGCGCTTCCGCCCGTTCCTTTGTCACCCATCACAACACCCTGGATATGGATATGTATCTGCGTATTGAGACAGAGTTGTATCTCAAACGCTTGATTGTTGGCGGTATGAACCGTGTTTATGAGGTTGGCCGCATTTTTCGCAACGAAGGAATGGACCCCAAGCACAACCCCGAATTTACCACGGTTGAGCTTTACCAAGCGTATGCCGATTATAAGGGTATGATGGACCTGGTAGAGGAATTGAACACCATGCTGGCAGAAAAAATTTGCGGCTCTAAGGTCATTGAATACCGTGGCACGCAAATTGATATGGGGCATTGGGAGCGTATGACGATGGTTGAGGCTGTGAAAAAGTATTCCGGCTGTGACTATAACGATTGGGCAACCGATGAGGATGCCCGCGCCTGCGCGAAGGAAAAGGGCGTTGAGGTAGACGACAATGCCACCAAGGGAACGGTTCTGGCAGAATTCTTTGATGCCTTTGTTGAGGAGCATTTGATTCAGCCCACCTTCATTTACGACTATCCTGTGGAAAACAGCCCTCTTGCCAAGAGAAAGCCCGAAAACCCCGCCTTTACCGAGCGCTTTGAATACTTTATCAACGCAACGGAATTTGGCAATGCCTTTTCGGAATTAAATGACCCCATCGACCAAAGAGAACGCTTTGAAAAGCAGGTTGCCGCCAAGCACGCAGAGGATCCTTCCTCTCGCTCTGAGGTGGACTATGACTATCTGACCGCTATGGAATACGGTATGCCCCCCACGGGCGGTCTTGGCTTTGGTATTGACAGACTCGTGATGCTTCTGACCGACAGCGCCTCTATCCGTGACGTGCTTCTCTTCCCCACAATGAAGCCCGTGGATTGATTAAAAAGATGTGGGCTTGCTTGCCCGAAGGAGTCAACCTTATGTCCCAAAATCAAGAGGGCGACATTCGCCCCACCTCGCCTTTTCTCAAAAAGGCGGAAAATTACTGGTATCATTATAAATGGCACACTATTATCGGTTTGTTTCTTTTGCTGACGCTTCTCATTTGCACCCTGCAAATGTGCAAAAAGCCTTCCTACGACACGGAAATTATATATGCGGGGCATCACAGCATCACCAAAATGCAGCAAAGCGATATAAAATCTTCCCTTGGTTCCCTTATGAAGGACAAGAACGAAGACGGTGAAATTTCTCTGAACGTGGTTCCCTATTGGATTGATACCGACATTTTGCAAAACGACAAATATGCCGAGTCGGATACCGCCTTTTTACAGCAGGCGGCTATGCAAAACCGCCAAAACTTTGAGGATGAAATTTCCGCGGGCGACGTGGTGATTTATTTTCTCTCCCAAGATATGTTTTTGGCTATTATGGAACGGGATTGTCTTTTCTCCTTGGAAGAGGTCGTTCCCAATCTTTCCCAAGACTGCTTTGCGCTTGACAAGGACGGAAATCCCACTTCCTTTGGGGTTCGGCTTGACAGTCTTCCCTTTGGCAATATGGCAGGGTTTGCGGAATTGCCCGATGATACGGTGGTTTGTATGCAAAGCATACGGTATCTCAATCATATTTTTAACCACGAGCAAACAGAAGCTAATTTTGCCTATGCAAAGGATTTGATGTACAGCATTTTGACCTATACAGGTAAGTAAATAATTGTTTACAAAAAAAACAAAGGTTGCACCAAGCACTGATTTCAGTATTGGTACAACCTTTTTTATTTGGTTATTTGTTTTTCCTCACGTAAAGGGCAAGGAAAGGATCAGACGGTCACAAGCGCCTCATCCCACTCTGCCGCGGGCTCATATCCCAAAAGGATTGCTGCGGTAGCGGCAATGGAGGAAAGACCGAGGTCGCTCTTGTCCGTTTTCACGGTATAGGCATCCTTTGAGAAATTGTCATAGAAAATGCAGGGGACGGGATTAAGGGTGTGGCTGGTTTTGGCTTTCATGCTTCCGTCCTTTCCCTTCTTCGCGCTGCCCGTTTTCTTGTCTATTTCATACATTTCATCGGCGTTACCGTGGTCAGCGGTGATAATGGCGGCGCCGTGCAATTCATCTACAACCTTCAAAATACGGGCTAACTGTAAATCCAAGGCTTCCATACTGCATTCCGTTGCCAGGAAGTTGCCCGTATGCCCCACCATATCGCCGTTGGGGAAATTGACGCGTAGGAAACGGTATTTGCCGCTGCGCATAGCCTCAATCAATTTATCGGTGATTTCCGCGCACTTCATCCAAGGACGCTCCTCAAAGGGAACCACATCAGAGGGAACCTCGACATAGGTTTCAAGCTCCTCGGAGAATTTACCCGAGCGGTTGCCGTTCCAGAAATACGTCACGTGTCCGTACTTTTGGGTTTCGGAAATGGCATACTGGGAAATACCCGTTCTTGCAAAATATTCGCCCGAGGTATTGGTGATTTCAGGGGGAGAAACCAGATAGCGAGAAGGAATGTGCAAATCTCCGTCATATTCGAGCATACCCGCATACACAACCTTGGGCACACGGACTCTGTCAAACTTATCAAAGTCGCTTCCCGCTTCAAAGGTCTTGGAAATCTCAATGGAGCGGTCACCGCGGAAGTTATAGAACACGACGCTGTCGCCGTCCTCTATCGTGCCAACGGGGGTACCGTTTTCGGCGATGATGAAGGGGGGAAGGTCTTGGTCGATAACCTTGTATTCCTCGCGGTAGGTCTTGACGGCTTCCTCGGCAGAAGCAAACTGTCTTCCCTCGCCGAGCACGTGCGTTTTCCAACCGTCTTCAACCATTTTCCAGTTGGCTTCGTATCTATCCATCGTAATTTTCATACGGCCACCGCCCGACGCGATTTTAATATCGAAGGATCCGTCGCGCAATTCGTCCAAAAACGCCTCAAAGGGCAGGATATATTCAAGGGCAGAGGTTTCGCCAACGTCACGCCCGTCAATCAAAATGTGAATGCGTACCTTGCCTACACCCTCTTTTTTTGCCTGTATGAGCATAGCCTTCAAATGGTCGATATGAGAGTGAACATTTCCGTCGGAGAAAAGCCCCAAGAAATGAAGGGTGCTGTTATTGCCCTTTACCTGCGCGACGATATCCTTCCAAGTGGAAGAGGCGAACATTTTACCGCTTTCAATCGACTGGGACACTAGCTTCGCGCCTTGGGCAAAGACCTGTCCTGCGCCAAGGGCGTTATGACCGACCTCGGAGTTTCCCATATCGTCATCACTCGGAAGACCGACAGCCGTTCCGTGCGCGCGAAGGCGGCACATAGGATAATGACTCATCAAATAGTCAAGAGTGGGCGTGTGGGCGGCGGAAATCGCGTTTGCCTCGTTGGCGGCGGCAAGACCGACACCGTCCATAATAATTGTCAGAAGAGGACCTTTCACACCCTGAAATTTAGGGGATTTTTTTAATACTTCCATAATAACTCCTTTTATATCAATATTCTTTACAAAAAGTCAACCGTAGATTACACGTCGGCATCCTTCACATAGAAGGCGCCGTTTTCCGCGATGAATTTTTTTCTGTCCTCGATGGCGTCACCTAGCAGAGTTTCAAAAATATAGGCGGTTTGCTCCGCGTCGGCGGGCTGTACCGCTATCAAGCGGCGGGAAGAGGGACACATTGTGGTTTTCCACATCATATCCGGCTCGTTTTCACCAAGTCCCTTGGAGCGTTGCAGGGTGTACTTCTTTCCTTCGAGCTTGGCAAGAATTTCCGTCTTTTCCTGCTCGTTATAGGCAAAATAGGTTTCGTCCTTGGTGGTGATTTCAAAAAGCGGAGATTCCGCGATATAGATTTTGCCGCGCTCAATCAAGGTGGGCAAGAGGCGGTAAAACAGCGTCAAAAGCAATGTTCTGATTTGAAAGCCGTCTTCGTCGGCATCGGTACAAATAATGATTTTGCTCCAATTCAACCGTTCCCAATCAAAGTTTCCAAGCTCCGACTTGCTTTTTCCCGTAACCTTATCCTTTTTATCGACAATTTCCACCCCGCACCCAATCACGCGCAAGAGGTCCGTAATGATAGGGCTTTCAAAAATACGGGCATAAGAGCTCTTTAAGCAGTTGAGGGTTTTTCCTCTGATGGGAATGATGGCTTGAAACTCCGCGTTTCTTGCTAATTTACAAGAGCTCATCGCCGAGTCGCCCTCTACGATATACAGCTCACGGATGTTTTTGTCCTTGGAGTGACAGGCAACAAATTTTTCAACGCTTCTCGCCAAGTCCGTGTTGCCCTTGGAAAGAAGGTTTGCCGTGTCGATTTTGGTTGCCTCGGCTTTTTCACGGCTTCTTTTGGAAATAAGCACTTGTCCTGCGAAGGTTTGCGCCGCGACAGGATTTTCGGTGAAATAAATGTCGAGCTGGTTTTTCAGATAGTCGGTCAATGCCTTTTGGATAAAGGTATTGCTGATTGCCTTTTTGGTTTGGTTTTCGTAGGACGTTTGCGTAGAGGCGCTGTTGATGATGACAAGCAGGTTTTCCGCCACATCCGCATAGGATATTTTTTGCTCGTTTTTGTTATATTTGCCCTGCGCCTTCAAATATTTATCTATCGCATAGACAAATGCGGTTCGCACCGCCTTATCGGGAGAGCCGCCGTGCTCCAAAAAGCTGGAGTTGTGATAATATTCGGTGGCGTTGGTCATTTTGGTGGTACAAAAGGCGATTTCCGCTTTGAGCTTGTACTCAGGCTTGTCTTCCCTATCCCTTCCCTTTGCTTCCATTTTCCAAAGGACAGGCTCGGTTAAGGCATTGCCGTCCGAGATTTCTCTGATATAGTCGCCAATGCCGTTTTCATAATAGTATTCGGATTTTTGAAATTTTCCATTCTCGTCCTCCGCTTTTAATACGAAGCGAAGACCCGCGTTGACAACAGCCTGACGGCGCAAGGTGACCTCATAAAAGGAAAGAGGAATGTCAATGTCGGTGAAAACCTCTAAATCGGGCTTCCAACGAATGATGGTTCCTTGCTTCTTTTTATCATCCTTGGTCAGCTCCCGCACCCGCAATTCGCTGGCAGGGTCACCCTTTTTGAAGTCAATTTCCGAAAGAGTCGTTCCGTTGTAGGAGCGAACCTCCATAAACTCCGAGGCATACTGGGTAGCGCAGGCGCCAAGACCGTTAAGTCCCAAGGAATATTCATATGCCCCGCCCTCCTGGTTGTTGTTATATTTTCCGCCCGCATACAGCTCACAGAAAATCAACTGCCAGTTATACATTTTTTCCGCTTCATTGTAGCCCAAGGGGATACCGCGGCCAAAATCTTCCACTTCTATGACGCGCTCACGGGTAACGGTAATATAAATCTCGCTGCCGTAGCCCTCGCGCGCCTCGTCAACCGAGTTAGCCAATATTTCTAAAAAGGAATGCTGACAGCCCTCAAGTCCGTCCGAGCCGAAAATGACGGCAGGGCGCTTTCTGACACGCTCGGAGCCTTTCAGCATACTGATGCTTTGCTCATTATATTCGTTTGCGTCTTTTACTTTTTTTGCCATAAACATATGCTCCTTTCCTTCTATATTTTCGGTAAAAAATCAAATTCAAAGCAGGTAAATGCCGTGTTCTTGGCAGGCCTTTACCATTTCTTTGGGCCAGACGGAGCATTGCACCTCGCCCACGTGCGCCTTTTCCAAGAGCAGCATACAAAGGCGGGACTGCCCAATACCGCCGCCAATGGTTAAGGGCAGAGTGTTTTCCAAAACCATACGGTGATAGGGGAAGGCGCGGCGGGTATCAGCGCCCATCAGGGTGAGCTGTCTATCCATTGCCTTCGCATCAACGCGAATGCCCATAGAAGAGATTTCAAGAGCCTTGCCTAAAACCTCATCCCATACAAGCAAATCACCATTTAAGCGCCAATCGTCATAGTCGGGGGCTCTGCCATCGTGCTTTTGCCCACTTCTAAGCGCATCACCTATCTGCATAATAAAGACAACGCCGTGCTTTTTTGTGATGGCGTTCTCTCTTTCCTTTGCCGTTAAGGCAGGATACATATCCTCAAGCTCCTGCGAGGTGACGAAAAAAACCTCGTCCTTGATTTCGCTTGTCAGGACGGGATAAACGTCGTTCAAGCGCTTTTTGGTTTCCGAAACGGCTCCCACTATGCTTCTGACGGTTTCTTTAAGGTAGTCCTCTGTTCTGTCCGCTTCGGAAATCACCTTTTCCCAATCCCATTGGTCCACAAAGACGGAATGGGTGTTATCTACGGTGTCGTCACGGCGCAGGGCGTTCATATCCGTATAAATGCCCTCTCCTACCCCATAGCCATAGCGATAAAGTGCCATTCTCTTCCATTTGGCAAGTGACTGAACCACTTCTGCTGTTCCTTCAATCTCTGCCATCGTGAAATGAACCTTGCGCTCCACGCCGTTCAAATCATCGTTAAGACCGCTATCCTTCATTACAACGATAGGGGCGGTGACGCGGTCTAAATGGAGCTTTTCCGCCAATGATTTCTGAAAGGTATCTTTAATCAATTTAATGGCTCTCTGGGTATCCCGCTGGGTCATTTTAGCGTCATACCCTTGAGGGAAAATCAAATCTGCCATTTTCTTTCCTTCTTTCTTTTGTAATTTTTCGGCAAATCTCCTTACCGAATGCTTCCCACTGTTCTGGGATACAAAATAACGTCACGGATATTGGACATACCCGTCACATACATAATAATGCGCTCAAAGCCAAGACCAAAGCCCGAATGAGGCACAGAGCCAAAGCGGCGAAGGTCAAGGTAATCGCGGTAGTCGTCCAAATTCATATGGCGGGCTTTCATTGCCTCTACCAATTTATCATAATCGGCTTCTCTCTCGGAGCAACCGATGATTTCACCGACACCGGGCACCAAAAGGTCGGTGGCGGCAACGGTTTTCCCATCGGCATTTTGCTTCATATAGAAGGACTTGATATCCTTGGGATAATTGATGATGAACACAGGCTTTTTATAAATCTCTTCGGTGATATAGCGCTCGTGCTCCGTTTGCAAATCCAAGCCCCATTCCACAGGATATTCAAATTTCATACCCGATGCCTTTAACTGCGCGATGGCATCGGTATATTCTACAATGGCAAACTCCTCGTCCACCACGCCTTGCAGCTTTGCCTTCAAGCCCTTTTCAAATCTTTGTTCAAAGAAATCAAGCTCCGCGGGGCATTTTTCCATCACGTCACGAATGACGTATTTAATCATATCCTGTGCGATGGCAATGATGTCGGGCAATTCCGCAAATGCCACCTCAGGCTCGATGTGCCAGAACTCCGCAACGTGACGGGGGGTATTGCTGTTTTCCGCGCGGAAGGAAGGACCAAAGGTATAAATTTTGCCAAATGCCATAGCGGCAACCTCGCCCTCTAACTGTCCGGACACGGAAAGCCCTGCTTTCTGTCCGAAAAAGTCGTTGGCATAATAGTCCTCGGCATTTTTGTACTCGGTGTTATACCCAAGAGTGGTTACCTGGAACATCTCGCCCGCGCCCTCGCAGTCAGAGCCTGTCAAGAGAGGGGTATGCACATAGGTGTAGCCGTTGTCCTGGAAATAACGGTGAAGGGCTGCCGCCATAACCGAGCGAACACGAAAAACCGCGTTAAAGGTGTTCGTTCTCACGCGGATGTGAGGCATTTCGCGGAGTGTTTCCAGCTTCTGAAACTTTTTCTGCAACGGATAATCCGAGGGCGCATCGCCCAAAACCTCAATAGAAGCGGCATTGATTTCCACGCCGTTATTCTGCATATTGGGGACAACCGTTCCCACAACACGCAAGGCAGCGCCCAGGTGATTTGCGCCTTCCGGTGCCGTCAATACGGACTTATCTCCCACGATTTGCAGGTGTTGCAGGGTCGTGCCGTCATTCAACTCCACAAAGAACATATTTTTGGAATCCCGCGCCGTACGCACCCAACCGCAAACGGTAACCTCTTTGCCGAGAAAATCGGCGTTTTCACGAATGGCTCTGATATCGGTATGCTTCATCTGACAAATCCTCGCTTAAAAAAGCTTCCTTTCTTTTTGGGTTTTCCCCTGAAATGTATAAATAAAAAACGCAGCCCCGTCCGAAATAGGACGGACAACTGCGGTCCGCGGTACCACCTATTTTACCGTTAAAAAACGGTCCCTCTTTGGCTTCTTACAAAGCCCAACCGCCTAACGCGCGGCAATCGGCGCCCTTACTTGCCCGAAGGCTTTCTGTTTGCGACTCCGAAGTGTTCTTCGCCAAGGCTCCTTCTGCGCGGCTTGCACCGCCCCGCGCTCGCTGTGAGGGAACTCCAAGGGTACTTTTCTTCATCATTGTCTTTCTTTATACATTATAATACAGTTTTCCATTTTTGTCAAGAAAAATACGAAATTTTTGTTAAGAAAGAAAAAGGAGGTCATACGCCAAGCGATGACCTCACTTTTTATTAAAAATTAAAGCTCAGCAAAGTACTTAATGGTGCGAACCATCTGAGA
>JAGBFG010000035.1 GCA_017936565.1 Clostridia bacterium | reverse complement strand
GCGCCGCCGCCGGTGGAGATGTGGCTCATCTTGTCTGCCAGACCCATCTGGGTTACGGCAGCTGCGGAGTCACCGCCGCCGATGATGGAGATAGCGCCCGATTCAGCAACAGCCTTCGCAACGCCCTCTGTGCCTGCGGCAAAGTTCTTCCATTCGGAAACGCCCATAGGTCCGTTCCAAACAACCGTTCCCGCACCCTGAATGGTTTTCTCAAACAATTCTCTGGTAACAGGACCGATATCAAGACCCATCCAACCGTCAGGAATGGAATCGGAATAGATGCGCATATTGACGGTGTTTTCATCATATTCTCTGCCAATGACGTTATCCACGGGCAACAAGAAGCTGACGCCCTTTTCACGCGCCTTTGCCATCATCTCTCTGGCAAGCTCTAATTTGTCATCCTCGCAAAGAGAGGTGCCGACAGTCGAGCCCTGGGCACGGAAGAAGGTATAAGCCATACCGCCACCGATAATCAATGTGTCTACCTTTTCAATGAGGTTGTTGATAACGCCGATTTTATCCGAAACCTTAGCGCCGCCCAAAATAGCAACGAAGGGGCGCACAGGCTCTTCCAATGCCTTGCCCATTACGCTGATTTCCTTTTGGATCAGGTAACCGCAAACGGCGGGAAGATATGCGGCAACGCCTGCCGTAGAAGCGTGAGCGCGGTGCGCGGTACCGAAGGCATCGTTTACATAGATGTCGGCATATGCGGCAAGCTCCTTGGCAAATTCAGGATCGTTTTTCTCCTCGCGGGCATCAAAGCGGATGTTTTCAAGCAAAACGGCAGTGCCCTCTTTCATAGCGGCGATTTTCGCTTTTGCGTCCTCACCCACGATGTCCTCGGCAAATACCACCTTGCCTGCGCCCAAAAGCTCATTCAAGCGAACAGCAACAGGACGAAGCGTCAATTTCTTCTTGTCGTCAAGTGCCTTTGCCAAAAGCTCCTCGGTTGCCTTTGCCTGCTCAGCCTCGGGAAGAGCGGCAACCTTTTTCTTTTCCTTTTTGGTCAAGCCAAAGCCCTCGGTCAGAATATTATGGGGCTTACCCATATGGGAAGAAAGGATAACCTTTGCTCCCTTGTTTAACAGATACTGAATGGTGGGGATTGCGCCGACAATTCTCTTGTCGCTGGTGATAGCACCGTCCTTCATAGGAACATTGAAGTCGCAACGCACGAACACGCGCTTGCCTGCAACGTCAATATCTTCAACGCTTTTCTTGTTGTAAGTAGCCATAGAAAATCTCCTCTTTCTTTATTTCTTTTATTTTTAATTTTTATAAAACCGTTTATACAAGTTGAAAAAATTTCCAACATTTTAAGTATATCACACTTTTTTTCGTTAGTCAAGAAAAATTTGTTAAAATTGCGACAAACTCCTCTTTTTTTTCAAAGTTTCCTTTTTTCGCCTGATATTTAACAAAATGTTCACCTTTATAAACGCAAAATCTTCTATACTTATAAAAAACATTTTGCGCTCTGCTTATATTCAAAAAGGATATATGCTTGGCAAGGTCAAGGCGCAAGGAAAGGAAGGGTGCTTTATGGTAGAAATACAACAATCTGTCTTTTGCGAGGAATTGCTCGCCGCGGCAGAAAAGAACGGTGTTTCTTCTCTGCTTAACGGTGAGCGTGCAGAGAAATTCTTTCTTTTGACAAAGCATATGCTGACGGTGAATGAAAGCTTTAATCTGACTGCTATTAAGGAACCGCGCCGCATCATTTTCCTGCACTATATTGACTGTCTTTTGGGCGCTTCCTTTTTTCCGCTCGGCGCTTCGGTGATTGACGTTGGCTGTGGGGCGGGCTTTCCCTCTCTTCCGCTTGCTATTTGCCGCCCTGATTTGAAGATTACGGGGCTTGACGCAACAGGAAAAAAAGCCAAGTACGTAAAAGATACCGCCTCTCTTTTGGGGCTTTCCAATGTAGACACCGTAACGGCAAGGGCTGAGGATGCTGCCCACCTTTCCTCTATGAGAGAAGCCTTTGACTGCGCAACCGCGCGAGCGGTGGCGGGGCTTCCCGTTTTGTGCGAGATTTGTCTGCCCTTTGTCAAGAAGAACGGTCTTTTTATCGCTATGAAGGGCAAAAACGCAGGCGAGGAATTAGAGGCGGCAAGGTCTGCCTTGGAGAAGTTGGGTGCAAAAGAGGAGCAAACACACGCAACCCACATTCACGATTTTTCGGGCGAAACCTTCCTACACACGACCCTGCTTTTACGCAAAAAGGAAGAAACCCCCGCGCTTTATCCGCGCCCTTATGCAAAAATTTTGAAAAAACCGCTTTGAAGCAAGAAACAAGGTAAATAAAAATGGACGAACAAAAAAGAGTTTTAGCCGTACACGATCTTTGCTGTGTGGGAAAATGCTCTCTCACCGCCGCTATTCCGATTTTGTCGGCGGCGGGGGTTGAGGCTTGCGCTATGCCAACGGCTATTTTTTCTACACACACCGCTTTCCCGTCCTTCACCTTTTTGGACTTAACGGACGAGCTGCTCAAAATGGCAAACGAGGTAAAAAAGCAGGGGCTTCACTTTGACGCGATTTATACGGGATATTTGGGCACCTCTGCCCAAGCCGCCATTGTCAAGGAGATTATCGCTCTTTTCAGAGAGCAAGGAACCTTGGTGGTGGTTGATCCTGTTATGGCGGACAATGGCGTACTTTATAAGCACCTGACACCCGATTTTCCCCAAGAGATGCTTTCTCTCTCTGCTGAGGCGGATATTATTACCCCCAACGTAACAGAGGCAGCATTGATGCTGGGCAAGCCCTATATGGAGCCGCCGCAATCCGAGGAATATATCCGTTCCTTACTGGTGGAGCTGAACGAAAAGACGGGAGCAAGCGTTGTTTTAACCAGCATTTGCTTACACGAGGGCGATATCGGCTGCACTTGCTATGACAACAAGACGGGGAGCATTCACTTCACCGTCCAGCCCAAGGAGCCAAGCTCCTATCACGGCACGGGAGACATTTTTGCCTCTGTGCTTTGCTCTGCCTTGGTAAAGGGCAGTGACTTAGCCCACGCGATAGACTCCTCTGCTCTTTTTGTGAAGGATGCCATCCGCATAACCGAGGAGCATCCTTCCCTTTGGTACGGCATTCAATTTGAGGACCTACTCTTTTCCCTTCCCGATAGAATAAGCAAATAAAAACAAAAACCAACTATGAACCGTTAAGGAACGTAGTTGGTTTTCTTTTTGCCACTTTAGGCGGGCTTTTTATTTTGCTATCAGGTGCATCATTTCAGCAGAGAATTTCTCGCCCTTCAAGGAGAAGCGCACGCCCTTTTTCAAGTCGCTGCCAAGATAGGTCTTGCCCGAAAGAACGTCGGTATAGACCTTATCGGCTTTGGCGGCGGTAAAGCGCAGAAGGACGGTTTCGCCCTTTTGGCAATTCTCCTGTTCAAGCAGGGAGAAAAGAATTTCTGTTCCTTCCTTGTCGGCATAGTAATAGGCGGCATAGCCCTTTTCAAAGGGGCAGACAAGGCTATAATAATCGCCAAGGCGAATCAAATCCTCAAAGCTCTTGTATTCCTTGATCTGACGTGCGATTTCCTTTTTCACGCCCTCGGACATTTTCAGAATGTTGAGCTCATACCCGAGCATACCGCCAACGGCAACCTTGTACCGGAAATCAAGGGATTTCATATCCTCGTGGGGATCGGAAACGTGGCAGGACATCGTGGATGCGGGATAAGGCAGGCGCGCGCCGCGCTGGATGAGAATACGGGCATAGGGGTCTGTGTTGTCGCTGGTCCAGATCTGGAAGCCGTACTTCATCAAGCCCAAGTCGTACCGTCCGCCGCCGCCCGAGCAGCTTTCAATGATGGCATCGGGAAAGCGCGCTCTCATATATTGCAACAGGTCGTATACGCCCATCACATAGCGGTAGCGCAATTCCTTTTGCTTCTCTGCTGACACCAAGGGAGAGCCAACGGCGGCAAGGTGACGGTTCATATCCCACTTAAAGTAGTCGATGCCGACATCTCCAAAGGTTGCGTCGAAGGATTTCTTCAAATATGCCACCACATCGGGATTTGCCATATTCAAGACCAGCTGGTCACGGGACAAGAGCAATTCTCTGCCCTCAACACGAAGACACCAATCGGGGTGGGCACGATAGAGGTCGGAGTCCTGGTTGACCATTTCGGGCTCAATCCAGATACCGAATTTAACACCTCTTTCGTGAATACCCTTGACAAAGGATTTCATTCCGTTCTTGAATTTTTCGGGGTTGGGATACCAGTCGCCAAGGCCTGCGTGGTCGTCGTTACGCGCGCCAAACCAACCGTCGTCCATAACCAGCATATCAATACCGATTTTAGAGGACTCCTCGGCAAAGGCAAAGAGCGTTTGCTCATCAATATCAAAATAGCACGCTTCCCAGGTGTTAAGTACAACGGGATGCTTTTCCAAGGCACAGGGGGGCATAATGTGCTTGCGGATAAAGGTATGGAACAGGCGCGACATTTCGCCAAAGCCGTTCTTGGTATAGAGCATAAGCGCCTCGGGAGAATGGAAGGTCTCTCCTGCCTCTAACGTATAGGCGAAGGTATCGCTGCCAAGACCAACCTGCACGCGCGTGTTAGACTGCTGATCCACCTCAATTTCATCGGCGAAGGATCCTGAAAAGACGAGGTTGAAGGCATAAACGTCCCCCTTGGTTTCGGTTGCCTTGGGAGAGGAAACGGCGAGGAAGGGATTATGCTGGGGAGAAGAGGAGCCGCGGCGGGAAAAGATAGACTGCACACCGTGGTGCAAGGGAAAGCGCTGAATGTTGCACTCGGCGTTATGCGTGCCCCACAGGGAAACCATATGGTAATCGCAGCCCTTCATATCCAAGGAAATGGGCATACATCTTTCAATAGTAACGGTATCCTTTCCCTTATTCTCGATTTTCATAGAACGGCTGATAACGTCGTCCTCATAAAAAACGGTATAATAGAGGTAAAGCACACACCCTGTCACCTCGTCCACCATTTTGATTTCAAGGGTTTTGGTTTTCTCATCGGCATCGGCAGTGGGAAAGCCGGGGATATCGTTTCTGCCCGCAAAAACGCGATGGGATTGATAGACAAAATCGGTGACGCTTGTACCGTCCTTTCCCTCTATACGCAAGGCAGAGATGCGGTAATCGCCCGAATCAAAAAAGGGGCACTCTTGGGGGATTTCATCGGGATTCCATTTGTCACCCAAGGACTCGGGATAAGAGCCAAAGGAAAGAGGCGCGCCCTCGAAGGCGGATATTTCCTTTCCCTTCTTGCCGTAATAGGTATGCACCAGATACCGCCCAGCCCCTATATCAAAGGCATAGGCTGTGTTTTTGGTGGTGAGCAGAAAGCGCTGGTTTTTCCGTTCAAAATGAATAGGCATAGTGCTTCTCCTTATATATGTATTTTAATTTTTATTATACTGCTTCAAGACTTCCTCTGCCATTTGGCAAAACTCCTTCAAGACGGCGTCTGGCGAGAGAATTTTCATTTTATCTCCAAAGCCGAACACCCAGGAAAAGAAGGTCGGGCTGATATGGACGCGGACGTGAATCTGAAAAAAGTCCTCATTTTCGGGGAAAAAGGTAACGTCCTGCCCGAATTTATCGAGGACAACCCCTGCCAAGGAAGAGTGACATCGCAAGGTGACTGCCTCTTCCCTGCCGCCATACATACCAAAGACGCTTTTGGCATACTGCCCCGCGTCAAAATCCTTGAAGGCTTCTTCCCCTTCCCGCTTTTTGGGCACAACTCTTGCATCTATCATTTTATCCACACGGTAGTGCTTGATACCCTCTGCCCTCTCGTCATACGCGATGAGATAATAGTTTTCCTCCTGCCAGGAGAGCGCAAAGGGGCTTATCTCGTATCGCTCACCCGCGTGACGAAGCACCTTTTCCTTTTTTCCGTTCCATTCATAATAGAGAAAGGAAAGCTTCTTTTTCTCGGAAAGGGCGGTATGTATCACGTCCACGGTGTAATAGATGCTTTCATTCATCGTTTTGACGCGGTTATGCACACGCACCTGCCGTTTAAGAGAGGAAGCGGTATAGACGCCTGCGTCCTTGGCGAGCTTACTTATCAATTCATCGCTTTTTTTGCGGGTGATAAAGCGAGAGCTTTGCACCGCATCCACCAATAGCTTCAATTCAGCCGTTTCAAAGGTGCGCGCGCCCAAATAATATCCCGTTGTTTTTCCTCTGACGGTGATGATATCCTCGCCGTATTCCCGCAGGGCTTCTATGTCACTATATATGCTTTTGCGCTCCGCCGCGATGCCGAGGGAAGAAAGATGGGCAATCATATCGGCAACGGAGACGGGATGCGCCTCGTCACTTTTCTCTTGCAGAAAGCGCAAAAGGCACAAAAGCTTTATTTTCTGGTTTTCCTTGCGTGACATAGCGCTTCTCCTTTTTTTAGGCAAGAGAGAATAATTCGAACTCGCTCTTGCCTAAATAGTATACCATATCTTTCCCTCTTTGGCAAGGGAAAGAAAAACTTTTTTTGAAAGATATGAGAAAGGGTGCATAAAAGAAGGGGGAGAGGGAAAAATAGGAAAGGAACATAAAAGGAAAGGATATCCGTTATGAAACAAAAAATTTTCCCTCTTTTTCTCGCCCTTCTGATGCTCTTCTCTGCCTCCATCATCCCCGCCCATGCGACTCTGCTTTCTCCCGCTGTATCGGTGCTTGCCAAGGATGCGGTACTGGTAAAGAGCGGATATATGGGACAATCCGTATATTTTTCACAAAGTGATTTCAAGCAGGCGCTTGGAACAACGGACATTTCACTTATCACCATTGAAAGCCTGCCCGACGAAAAGACGGGGGTTTTGAAGCTCGCCTCCTCCCGCGTTGACAAGGGGCAAAGCATTTCCGTTGCCGTTCTGGATTTACTGAAATTCATTCCTGCGGACGAAACCGTTACCGAGGCTTCCTTTTCCTTTACCGCTGGGAAAGCGGCAGGCGGGGCAGAAATTGCCTGCTCTATACGCTTGATTGACAAGAAAAACCAAGCGCCCACCGTTTCGGAATATTCACCTCTTGCCGTTGAAACCCAAAAGGGCATTTCCTATTTCGGAACGCTTGCGGCAAGCGACCCTGATGGAGACGAATTGACCTATCGCATCATTTCTTACCCGAAATACGGTACTGTCACGCTGACGGACAGCAAAAGCGGTGAATACCGCTACACCCCTGCCACTCGCTTTACGGGAAAGGACAGCTTCACCTTTGTGGTGAGAGATGAATACGGCAACTATACAACGCCTACCACCGTATCTATAAAGGTTTCCCCTCGCAATTCCACGCTGGTTTATGCCGATATGAAGGATCATCCCGCTTTACTTGCTTCCCTCGTTCTGACCGAGAAGGGCTTGATGATGGGCAGACTTTCGGGAGATAATCTTTATTTTGACCCTGAGGAAACAGTCAGCCGCGGAGAATTTACCGTGATGGCAATGAAATCGGCTGGAATTTCCGCTATTGAGGGGTTGACGGACACCTGCTTTGACGACAACGAGGACATTTCCGAGGAAATCCGCCCCTATATCGCCACGGCGCAAATGCTTGGCTTTGTCAACGGCAGCTTTGACGGAACAGGGCTTTATTTTGAGCCCAACCGCCCCATTACCCGTGCGGAAGCCTCGGTTATTCTCTGCCACATTTTAGGAATGGAATTCCCCGAGGAGCAGCCTGTTTTCGCGCCCGATGAGAGCAGTCCTGTTTGGGCGCGCCCTGCCCTTTCCGCTCTTTCTCTTTCAGGTGCGCTTTCCAAATGCGAGGACGGTCTTTGGAATGCCAACATCCCCCTTTCTCGCGCTGACACCGCCAGAATGCTGTATACGGTAATAAAAAAATAAGGTCTTAAACCTGAACCAAAGAAAAATCCACAGTAAGCCGTTGTTTACTGTGGATTTTTTAAGTCATTATAATTTCGTAAAGCTCTAAAAGCCTTTCCTCTGCCTTATCGATTTCCTCCTGCAAGGCTGCCGCCTTCACGTAGTCGCTGGCGGCTTCTCCGAACAGCTCCTGCTTCAAGGCTTCAATTCTTTTCTCTAAAAGGGAAATTTCCTTCTCTGCCTTTTCTTTTCTTGCCCTTTCGGCTCTTTCCTTGGCTGCCTTTTCCTTTTGGCGCAGGTAATCCTCCTTGCTCTCGCTTTTCGTTTCCTTCTTTTCCACCTTAGGCTCAACCTTTGCGGCGTGATGCCGCAGATAGCAGGCAAAGGCGCTTTCGTTTTCATAAGGCGTATATATAGCGCAGCCGTTTTCAGCCTCGGGGGAAAGCTCCAAGAGCGTGTCTGCCACACGGTCCACAAAATATCTGTCGTGAGAGACGGTGATAACGGTGCCCTCAAAGGCAGAGAGGGCAACCTCAAGCGCCTCGCGGGAACCGATGTCCAAGTGGTTGGTCGGCTCGTCCAGCAAGAGCAGGTTTACGGGGCAAAGCATCAGCTTTGCAAGGGTAAGACGTGCTCTTTCGCCCCCAGACAGAACGGAAATTTGCTTGTCCACATCCTCAGCCCCAAACAAAAACAGGGCAAGGGCGGAGCGAATTTCGCCGTTGGTTTTTTGCGGATAGGCGTCGTGCAGCTCCTCAAAGACGGTTTTGCTCTCGTCAAGCGAGCGCACCTCTTGGTCGTAATAGCCGAGTTTGATGCTATCCGCCATATAAATGCTTCCCTCTTGGGGTAAAAGCTTCCCTGCCAACAGCTTTATCAGGGTGGATTTTCCGCAGCCGTTTGCGCCGAGAATGGCAATGCGACTATCCTTTTTTACCAGAAAGGACAGATGGGATAACAGGGGGGCATTCTGATACCCAAAGGACAAATCCTTCACCCGCAGGACCTCTTGGCTATACGAGGCCTCGCTCTGAAAGGCGAAATGAATGTTTTTTTCGGGGGCTCTTACCTTTTCCACCCTTTCCATTCTGTCTAACTGCTTTTGCTTGGCTCTGATGGTGACAAAGTTATGCTCCTGACCGCAACGCCGCTGAAAGCCGATATTCGCCTCTATTTTGACGATAATTTTTTGCTGCTCCTTATAGTTTTTCTCTTGGGACGCGATATCCAAGGCTTCCTCTTTTTTGGCGGCGGAATAGTTACCGTGATAGAGCTTGGCGTGACCGTATTGCAGCATCAGCGTTTTGTTGGTTGTGCGGTCTAAAAAATATCTGTCGTGCGATATGACAAGGACGGTTTTGGTATACCCTCTTAAAAAATCCTCCAACCAAAAAAGCGCATCCATATCCAGATGGTTGGTGAGCTCGTCCAAGAGCAGAATATCGGGCTCCTTGGAAAGAAGCAAGGAGAGGGCAAGGCGAGTGTGCTGCCCGCCTGACAAGGAAGAAACGGGGCGCGAAAGGTCCTCCTCGGAAAAGCCCAAATGCAGCAGCATTCCCCGACAGCGAGAACGAAATTCAAGCCCGCCCTTTTTGCCGTAGACCTCGTGCAGAGCGGCAAGTCTTCCCGAGAGAGAAAGAACCTCTTTTTCATTATTCTGCGCCTGGCATTCAGCAAGGGCAAGCTCTGTATCAGCGATATCGCCTTCAAGTGCCAAAAGCTCGGGAAAGGAAGAAACCATATAGTTCAAAACCGTTTGGCTTTGGCTTTCGGCTTTTACCGTTTCATCCTGCCGCAAGAGCCCGAAGGTGCGCTCTTTTGCCACGAAGACAGAGCCGTCCGTTGGCGTATATTCCCCTGAAAGCAGGCGAAAGAGTGTCGTTTTCCCTGCGCCGTTGGCACCAACAATGCCGACCTTATCGCCCTCTTGGACCGAAAAGCCCACGTTTTCGAGAATATTTTTATCGCCAACAGAAAAGAAAAGCCCCGAAAGACTGATAATGGTCATACCTTTTCCCTTTCTGTTTTTTTGTTTATTTTCTTTATTTTATCTCTTTTCGCGGAAAAAATCAAGACTCTTTTCCCTTTATTACGGGAAAAGACCTCGGAAAAAGGGAAAAAAACGAGATTTTTACCCTTATGGGTAAGTTTAAGGGTATAAAGCAGGGTCAGGTGGTCACCTTTTTCCTCGCCTTCACAAAGAAGAGTCAGTCGGTAGGGACGGTGGGTAAAGCGTTTTTTGGGGGAAGGGTCCTTTTGATAGGCTTCCTTTATTCTCTCTCCCAAGGCCTTGACCTTTTCGGTCAAAAAGCGATAGAGCGCCTCGCTTTCACGGTTATGCCCTTGGCTTCCCACGCCTTCAAAGAGAGGAACGGAAAGGGTAAAAAGCAAAAGCGGCAGTCCATACTCCTTTATTTGCCCTTCCCGCTTTTCTACGGTAACGGAAAGGGGGGATTTTTCTTTTGCTTTTGGTTTTTTTATCTTCATTTCTTGCCCTCTTTTCTCTTATTATTTTATTCTATGAAAAAAGGAAGAAAGGTATGAAGAGAAGTCAAAAAAGCCTTGACAAGACAGAAAAACTGTGTTTTAATAAAAGAAAAAAAGAAAAGGGGGACGCTATGCTTTTTTATCCGTTTTTACTTTCCTCGGTTTTGAAGCACCCCCTTTGGAGCGGCAAGCGCTTAAAAAAGAAATGGGGCAAGAAGACAGAAAAGGACACCATTGGCGAAAGCTGGGAGCTTTCGGTCAGAGAGGTTGAAAACAGCGTCATTCAAAACGGCATTTTTCAAGGAAGGACCTTGGGCGAGGTGATAACGAAGCACCCCGATGAAATTTTGGGAGATAGCCTTTTTTGCGAAAATCGCTTTCCCTTGCTTGTGAAGCTCATTGACACAGATGACCTTCTTTCCGTTCAAGTGCATCCTGACGACGAAATGGCGAAAAAGGCAGAAGGAGATAGCGGAAAAACGGAGCTTTGGTATATTTTAGAGGCAGAGGAAGGTGCCTCTATTTTATACGGCTTCAAGGAGAAGGCTCTCTTATCCGACAGTAAAAGCGCCCTTGAAAACGGAACGTTTCCTTCTCTTTTGCGGGAAATTCCCGTCAAGGCAGGGGAAGCCTATTTTATTCCCGCTGGGCTTCCGCACGCCATCGGCAAGGGGATTTTATTGGCGGAGGTACAGCAGAACAGCGACTTAACCTACCGTTTATATGATTTTGACCGTCTTGACAAAAACGGCAAGGCGCGCCCGCTTCACATAGAAAAGGGGCTTGCCGCCCTGCGCTCTTTTTGCGATGAGCAAATAGATAGGCTTCGCTTTGCAAAGGGCAAGGAAGAAACAAACGGGCTTCTTTCCTTCTCTTCCTTTTTCCGTGTTGAGAAAATAGAGGTGAAGAAGGAGGCGCTCTTACCAAGGGCAAGATATATGCGGCATTTGCTTTGCCTCTCGGGCGCGTTTGACATTTGCCTTGGCGAAGAGCGGTTTGCCGTAAAAAAGGGAGACAGCTACCTTTTGCCCGCTTCTCTTCCCGATGCGCTTCTTTCGGGCGAGGGAGCGTTTCTTCTTTCATCTGCACCAAAATAAAAAACAAAACACTTATGATACCAAAAGCGTCATAAGTGTTTTTTGTTTCAAAAAGAAACCGTATCGCCCTGTTGAAGAGAAACCACAATGGCGGCTTCGGGGGCGAGAATATGGCTTTTCGTTTTCTCTTCCCTTTCGGTTTTGCCGATTAAAAGCTTGGCTGAGTCAGGCAAAAGGAAGGACAGGGGACGGGGGCTATTGTTATACACCGTTAAAAAGACAGTGTTTTTCTTTTCTCTGGTAAAAGCCAGACAATCCTTATTTAACCGCACAAGACGAAAAGCGCCGTCAGCATAGGCTTTTTTCTTTCGCAGAGCGCCTATTTTCTGATAATGCTTCAAGAGCGTCTTGTTTTCTCTGCCCCAAGGGAACGGCATACGGTTAAAGGGGTCGGAATAGCCTTCAAGCCCCACCTCATCGCCGTAATAGATAGAGGGAACGCCCTCAAGTGTGGCAATAACGGTATAGGCTGCCATCACAAGCTGAACGGCTCTTTCACGCTCCTTTTCTGTCATACGCAAAAGAGAAAGCTCTTTGTTGGTGCGCCCCTCGGGAGAGGGGGCTGAAAGGGCGGTGGCTATACGCACCGTATCGTGCGTGCCAAGCAGATTCATAGAAAGGTCCGCCACTCTTTTTGGCATATTGGGCAAGACCTCGTTGAAATAGTAGGAAAGTGCCTCGGTGCGCTTCTCGCGGATATACGAAACAAGCCCTGTACGCAACGGGTAGTTCATTACACCGTCAAGCTCCTTGCCTTGATAGTAGGAGCGGCGCTTGCCATAGGCGATTTTATTCGAAGCATCCTCCCAGACCTCACCATACAAAACAGCGTCCGACACCTCTGCGGCAAGACGGTTTTTGGTTTGCTCGATAAAGGAAGAGGACAACTCATCCGCTACATCGAGCCGCATTCCGCCGATGCCCATTTTGGCATAGGTATCCACAACGCCGCCTTCCCCCAAAAAGTAGGAAAAGCAGGCAGGGCATTCGGTATTCAGCCTTGGCAATATTTCAATATTCCACCAGCACTCATAGTCATCGGGATGATGACGGAAGGTATACCAAGAGTAATAGGGAGAGTCCTTGCTTTGATACGCGCCAAGAGACCCGTACGTGCCATAGCGGTTGAAGTAAAGACTGTCAGCCCCTGTGTGATTAAAGACACCGTCAAGGATAATACGGATGCCGTATTCCTTTGCCTTTGAAAGCAGGCGGGAGAATGCCTCTTTTCCTCCAAACATTTCGTCGATTTCAAGGTAATCTCCCGTGTCGTATTTATGATTGGACGCGGCGCGAAAAATGGGGGAAAGATAGATGGCAGAGACGCCAAGCGAGGCAATATAGGAGAGCTTTTGAGTAATTCCCTCTAAATCGCCCCCGAAAAACATATTATTGGCAAGAGGAGCGCCCGGATATTCGGGATATTGCGGGATGCCGTTTTCCCAGTCCTCATTGAGAATGGCGCCCTTCTTTAAGGGGGCGTTTCCGCCACGGAAAAAGCGGTCCACAAAAACGTGATAAATCACACCGCCCTGCAACCATTTCGGAACGGGATGCACAAACTCGGACAGGGTAAGCTGAAAAACGAATTTGGGATTGCCCTCACAGGGCGCAAAGCCGAAGCTATTGCCGCCGACTGCCTCAATTTTTCCAAAGATGCTATCTATCTGCAAGCGACAGAAATAAAGACCGCGCTTTCCCCCTTCGGTAGAAAAAGCGGCCTTAAATACGTTATATTCGCCCTCGCTTTTCACATAGGAAAGGGGGATTTGATAGCAAGGGGTATTTTCCCCGTCGGGAAAGAGGGATAAACATCCCTCTTTCATACCAAGCAATCGGGGGATAAAGAAGCGGTAGCTCACAAAATCGCCCAAGGAAGCGCACCGACGTAAGCCCCCTGCCTCTTCATTTACGAAAATCTCTGCCCTGCCCGATAAACAGGACAGCTTCGCGATATCAATACGGTAAGGCAAGCGCTTTACCTCCCAACAGGATTTGTGTGCCAGATGTTATTTGCGTATTCGGCAATGGAACGGTCCGCCGCAAATCTGCCGCTATAAGCGATGTTATAGAGTGAGCGTCTTGCCCACGCCTCGCGGTTGGCATAATCCTGCAAAACCTTACGGTGCGTAAAGCAGTAGGCATCAAAATCAGCCAGACACATATAGGGGTCGGCAACGCCGTGATGCCCTGCAATGAGATAGTCCGCGATGTGCGAGAAATTCTGACCGCCGATTTTTCCGTACATTCTGTCAATGACGCCGCGAAGTCTTCCGGAATTGTGATAAATTTCCTTAGCGTCATATCCGTGACGCCACATTTCCTCTACCTCGTAGGTGTTAAGACCGAAGATATACATATTCTGGTCGCCAACGGCTTCAAGCATTTCCACGTTGGCGCCGTCAAGCGTTCCAAGGGTCAAGGCGCCGTTCATCATAAACTTCATATTACCCGTGCCGCTTGCTTCTTTTCCCGCCAAGGAAATCTGCTCGGAAATTTCAGCCGCGGGCATCAGCACCTCTGCCATACTCACGTTGTATTCTTCCATAAAGACCACCTTGAGTCTATCGCGGGTCAGAGGGTTATTTTCAAGCTCAACGCCCAAGAAATAAGCGAGCTTGATAAGCTGCTTTGCCATTGCGTACCCAGGCGCCGCCTTTGCCCCGAAAATGAAGGTCTGGGGCGGAATGTCGGCATTGGGATTGGCGCAAATCTCCTGATACAGCGCAAGAATTTTCAAGATGTTCAGCAGCTGTCTTTTATATTCGTGCATTCTCTTTGCCTGCACGTCGAAAATGGAATGAGGGTCTATATTTCTTCCCATTTTCTCCTTGGTAAAGGCGGCAAAGCGCTCCTTGTTGGCAAGCTTGACCGCATTCAGTCTTTCCAAGACAGCCTTATCCTCGGCAAAATCGGCAAAGCCCGAAAGCAAGGACGCGTCGCGGCGGAAGCCGCCGCCAATCGTATCATCCAGCAAGGAGGTAAGACCGGGGTTGGCGGAGCAAAGCCAACGGCGATGCACGATGCCGTTTGTCACGTTGGTGAATTTCCAAGGCGTCATATGATAGAAATCACGGAAGACGGTTTTCTTCAAAATATCGCTGTGAAGGGCAGAAACGCCGTTAACGGTATGAGAGCCGACAACACAGAGGTTTGCCATTCTCACCTGACCGTAGCCAATAATAGCCATACGGGAAATTCTATCCCAGTTTCCGGGGTACATCTCCCAAAGGTCCGCGCAGAAGCGGCGGTTGATTTCATTGATAATGGCAAAAATACGGGGCAGGCGCACACGGAAGAGGTCCACTCTCCAGCATTCAAGCGCCTCGGGCAGTACGGTATGGTTGGTATAAGTGACCGTTTTTGTCACGATACGCCAAGCGTTATCCCAAGAATACGAATAGATGTCCATTAAAATACGCATAAGCTCGGGAATACAGAGCGCGGGGTGGGTATCGTTGACGTGGATGGCGATGCGGTTTTCAAAGCCCTCCAAGGTACCGTATGAGCCAAAATAATCGCTGATGATATTTTGCAAGGAAGCGGAGACCAAGAAATACTGCTGGGTTAGGCGCAAGAGCTTTCCTTCGTCCGTCTGGTCCGGCGGATAGAGCTGACGGGTGATTTCAGCAACGCTCTTATCACGCTCCATCGCTCTGATATACTGCCCCTGCGAGGAATAATCAATGGGGACATTGACCTCCTTTGCTCTCCAAAGGCGCAAGGGATTGACCGCATTTGTATCCGTTCCCGGTATCATCAAATCGTAAGGCACTGCCCTTACCTCGTCATACTCGGTATTGGTGATGCGCAGCTCTCCGTTTTCCCATCTTTCCTCGATTTGACCACCAAAGCACACGCTGACGCTTTTTTCGGGACGGGGGTATAGCCACTCCCCACCCTCTTCCAGCCACGTGTCAGGTAGCTCTACCTGCTCACCATCCAAAAGACGCTGACGGAAAAGGCCGTTTTCGTAGCAAAGCGAAAAGCCCGTTGCCTGATAATCCTGCGCGGAAAGAGAGTCCAAGAAGCAGGCAGCCAATCTTCCAAGACCGCCATTACCAAGACCAGGGTCCGTTTCGCAGGAATACACGGTGGCAAAATCCGTTCCGTAATCCTGATAGATTTCGGATAAAATCTGATAAACACCGAGATTACGGGAAACGTTTTCCAAGGAACGCCCCACCAAAAATTCCATACAAAGATAACAAACCTTTTTGGTAGAGGACGCCTTGATGCGCTTTTTGAACTGATGGCGGTTTTCCTTCATCAAATCCTTCAAGGTGGCGACGGTTGCTAAATATATCTGCCTTTTATCCGCCGCCTTCGGATCGGATATACCGCGAGAGATGAGCTTCGATTCAATTTTTTTCTGCAAGGTTTCCCGAGAAATCGAGATGTTTGCCTCCGTTTGTTTTTTGCTTGCTTTTGCCATATGCTGTAAAAACCAATTTCCTTTCTTTACACCTGTCTGTATAGTGTTAGATATCTTTTGGCAGATGCCTGCCAAGTAAAGTCGCTTGTTGCGGCAGAGCGAGAGAGCGCCTGCCATTCCTCTTGATTTTCGTATAAAGCCATTGCGTCTTTCAGACGGAACAGCATATCGTGGGCATTGAAATGACGAAATACAAAGCCGTTTCCGCCCTCTTCAGTATAGGGTATGATGCTGTCTGCCAATCCGCCAACCCCGTGCACCACGGGAATTGTTCCATAGCGGCAGGCTATCATCTGGGCGAGCCCGCACGGCTCCGTTTTCGAGGGCATTAAGAAGATATCTGCCGCGGCATACATTTCCTTGGAAAGAGCGCGGTCAAATTTAATCAGTGCCCTTGCCTTTTCGGGATACCGAGATGCCAAGGCGGAAAATGCTTCCTCATACTTCGCGTCTCCCGTTCCTAAAAGGACGAACTGCACGTTTTCCTGCATCAATTCCTCAAACACGTGCAAAACGAGGTCCACGCCCTTGCCCTCTGTCAGCCTCGTTATCATCACGATAAGGGGCGCATCGGTCAAAGGCAGCCCCAAGGACGCTTGCAGGTGGGCTTTATTTTGTTTTTTGCCCTCTGCTAAGGTATCGAGGGAGTAGGAAAAGGGAATGTCCTTTTCCTCGGGGTTAAAATAGCCTGTATCAAGTCCGTTGATAATCCCTGCCATTTTAGGTCCGAACATACGGATAATGGGAGAAAGTCCGTAGGCGAAATAGGGGTCCTTTAACTCATTGGCATAATTGGGGCTGACCGTTGTCACCTTATCAGCGCACACCACCGCGCCCTTCAAGAGATTGATGCTGCCATTGTATTCCAGCACATCGGCGTTCTCATAGCCAATACAGAAAATATCCCCCAAAATGTCCATACCGTATTTACCCTGATACTCTATATTGTGAATGGTAAAGACTGTTTTTATGTGAGAAAGTTTTTCATTGGCGAAGTGGTTTAGCTTCAAATAGATAACGGAAAGGGCTGTTTGCCAATCATTCGCGTGAAGAACGTCGGGAATATAATCCAGTCGCAGCATAAACTCAATGACGGCTTGGCAAAAATACGCGTATCTTTCGCCATCGTCATAGGCGCCATACATAGACGTGCGCTTGAAATACTGCTCATTATCCACGAAAAACCAGGAAACGCCCCCTTCCTCCAACCGATAGATGCCGCAATAGGAATTGCGCCAGCCATACTGGAAGGTGAAGGTTGTTAAGAGCGTCATTTTTTTGCGATAAGCAGGAGAAACGGCGCTATACAGGGGCATAATCACCCCGACCTCGTCACCCGTTAAGGCGTGCATTTCCTTGGGTAAGGAGCCCATAACGTCCCCAAGTCCGCCGCTGGCGGCATAGGGCGCTGCCTCACTTGCCACATATAAAATTTTCATATAATCAACCTGCCTTTCTTTGCATTACAGGCGCTTTTTCTTCGGAATAAAGTATGGCAAGGACGGACATCCTGCCAAGGTCTTTCCGTCTGAAATCAAAGCAAATTTATCCGACACCACGCATTCAAGCGTGACGTTCTTTCCGATGTATGTACCGCCCATAACGATGGAATTACGCACCACGCTTCCCTCTCCGACGTGAACGCCGCGGAAGAGGATGCTGTTTTCCACTTTACCGTCGATAACACAGCCGTCGGTAATCATACTGTTTTCCACGTGGGCGTTTTTGCCGTAGAGGACAGGGGGGGTGTTATGCACGTTGGTATAGATCGGGCGCTCCTTGATGCCGAGCAGCTTTTCTCTGGCGCTTTCATTGGTTACAAGCTCGATGCTACGCGCGTAATACTCCTCAACGTCCGCCACGAAGGCATAGTAGCCCTCAAAGCCGTAGCGGTAAATTCTGCCGTCCTTTACGTGATTCATCAAGATGTCACGGGTGAAGCTATGATAATTGTGAGCGGAGCTTTCGGCAAGGTATACCCTAAGTCTTTCTGTTTTCAGAATGAACATATTAAGACAAAGCTCAGGATGTCTTTCCTCGCAAGACATACCAAGCACGATATCCTCCACCGTGCCCTCTTTGTTTGCGCGCAAATACACACGGGGATGGCGGAAGGTGCTCTTGCGGGGATTCAGGACCGAAACGATGGTAACGTCAGCGTTCATTTCCTCGTGAAACGCGATGGCGTCTGCCAAATCCACGTTACAGACGATGTCACTGTCGCAAACAACCACGTTTTCTTCCTGCATATCGTCAATAATCGGGGCTATATCCGACAATGCCTCCAAATGCGTGGTATACAGCTTAGAGGACGTTTTTCCCGAAAGCTGATAGGGAGAAATCAGTCGGATACCCGCGCCTCTTCTTGCCAAGTCCCAGTCCTTACCGCTTCCGATATGCTGCATCAGGGAATGATAATTATAGTTGGCGACCACGTTGATACGCGAAACGTCCGCATTCACCAGATTGGAAAGGGCAAAGTCGATAAGTCTGTAACGACAGGCAAAGGGAATGGCGGCAACGGTTCTGTCTGCTGTCATTTGGGTGTTTGTCGTACTGTTCAAGTTAGAGAGAATAATTCCTGCGACGTTACTCATTTCACTTTTTCTCCTTTTTTCACGATTTCCCCTTTTGGAATGACCACTATTTTGCTCTTGGAGCCACGCATACTGCCAACGGTAGCGCCCTCCTCTATGACAGCCTCGCCGTCAACGATGGCGTAGGAAATTCTGGCGTTTTTGCCGACGTGAACGTCCTCCATAATAACCGCATCGCGAATGACCGCTCCCTCCTCGACGACAACGCCACCCGAAAGAATGGAGTTTTCAACGGTGCCGTTGATGTGACACCCCTCGGAAATCAAGGAATTTTTAAGTACGGCTTTGGGTCCGATGGACTGCGGGGGTCGGGCAAAATTCCGCGAAAAAATGCGGAAGGAATAGTCGTTTAAGTCAAGAGCGGGGCTCTCTCCCAGCAGGTCCATATTGGCTTCCCAAAGGCTTGCGATGGTTCCCACGTCCTTCCAATAGCCTGAGAAGGAGTAGGCAAAAAGCCGCTCTTTCGCGTCCAGAAGCGCGGGAATGACGTTTTTACCAAAGTCGTTGGAGGAATTTTCGTCTGCCTCGTCAGCCTCTAAATACCGAATAAGAACGTCTGTATTAAAGATATAGATACCCATTGAGGCTTGGTTGTTTTTGGGCTCCTTGGGCTTTTCCTCAAACTCGTAAATACTGCCATCGGGGCGGGTGTTACAGATGCCGAAGCGGCTTGCTTCCTCTATGGGCACCTCAATGGTGGCGACGGTACAAACGGCTTGCTTCTGCTCATGGTACGCGAGCATTTCGGCGTAATCCATTTTATAGATGTGGTCGCCCGATAGAATAATGACGTAGTCCGAGTCATACTGCTTGATAAAATCAATGTTCTGATAGATGGCGTTTGCCGTTCCCTTATACCAGTCGGAATGCTTCTTTCCCTGATAGGGGGGCAAAACGGAAAGACCACCGCGCACACGGTCCAAATCCCACGGCGCGCCGTTTCCAATATATTCGTTCAGGGCTAAGGGCTGATACTGGGTCAATACGCCAACCGTGTCAATCCCCGAATGAACACAGTTTGACAGAGGAAAATCAATGATTTTATACTTTTCTCCGAAGCCGACAGCGGGCTTTGCGGTTCGCTCTGTTAAGGCATAAAGACGGCTTCCCTGTCCGCCTGCCAAAAGCATCGCGATACACTTCTTTTTACAGTACATAGCAAACCTCCCAAAAATGATAGTATTTATAACGTAACAGAGGCGTTTTCCTCTTTTGGTACCAAAAATATTGCGTCATATGCTGAAAGGTGGATAGTAAAGACACCGTTCTCTGCCTTGTATTCCTGCGCGGTGCGCGCGCCGTGCGCGTCAAAGACAACGGCGTATTTATCATTTGGCAAGGTGAAGGAGAGCGTTTGCGGCGCGCCCGAAAAGGAAATGACGGCGAGAAGCTCCCTACCCCTTTTATCAAAGCGGCGGTAGACAACCGCATTTTTTTCGCCTTCGTCAGCGAGAACCCAGGAGAAGCCCTTTTGCTCAAAATCCAATTCAAAGAGGGCAGGCGTTTTGAGATAGAGCTCGTTTAATGCCCGCACGAAATCCCGCAAGCCCCGGTGCATCGGGAAATCGAGCATAAACCATTCCAGCCCCGTTTGATAATCCCATTCCTTAAAGGAGCCGTATTCCGTTCCCATAAAAATCATCTTTTTGCCGGGATAGCTCATTTGAAGCATCATAGCGGCGCGGAAGGTGGCAAACTTATCCTCGTAATTTCCGAAGCACTTGTTAAGCAAGGATTTTTTACCGTGCACCACCTCATCGTGAGAGATAGGCAGGATATAATGCTCGGCATAGGCATACATTAAGGGGAAATTCAAGGCGGTGTGGTGATACCTGCGGAACAGAGGGTCTGTTGAAAGATACCGATAAAAATCATTGGCAAAGCCCATATTCCACTTCATATCAAAGCCAAGCCCACCATCCTTGACGGAATGCGTCACCCCGCCCCAAGCGGTTGACTCCTCGGCTATCATCAGGACATCTGGAAAGGCGGCGTCTATTCTTTCATTGAGCTTTTGCAAAAAGGCGATAGCCTCCAAATTGCGATGGTCGCCGTACACGTTGGGAATCCACTCGCCCGGAAGCCTGTCATAGTCAAGATACAGCATAGACGCCACAGCGTCTACACGCAAGCCGTCAATATGAAACTCACGCATAAAATAAAGGGCGTTGGACACCAAAAAGCTTTGCACCTCTTCTCGCCCGAGATCGAAAAAGCGTGTTCCCCAAGAGCGTGACTCCATACGGTCCTTGCCCTGATATTCGTACAGGGGTTGTCCATCAAATTCGTACAAGCCCCAAGCATCCTTGGGAAAATGGGCAGGCACCCAGTCTATAATGACGCCAATACCCGCTTTGTGCAGGGTGTTGACAAAATACCGAAAATCGTCAGGCGTACCAAAGCGAGAGGTTGGCGCGTAAAAGGCGCACACCTGGTAGCCCCAGGAGCCGTCAAAGGGATGCTCCGCTACGGGAAGCAGCTCCACGTGCGTATAGCCCATATAACCGACATAGGAAGCCAAGGCGTCCGCAAGCTCACGATAGGAGAGGTATTCCCCGTTCTCCTTACGCATAAAGGAGCCTAAATGCAGCTCATAGATATGCAAGGGAGATGAAGCGAAAAGACCGCCTTTATCTGCCGCTCTTTTTTTTCGCTCGGACAAAAACGCCTCGTCCTCCCATACAAAACGGGAGTTATGCACCACAATAGAGGCGCCGTCACTTCCGCCCTTGGAATAAAAGGCGTAAGGGTCACCCTTCATAGAAACACCTGTCGGTGAAAGGATACGGAATTTATAGGGCATTCCCTCTAAGGAGTCCTTTGAGGAAAGGCAGCATTCCCAAATGCCACGCTCGGTGATACGGGAAAAGGGCAAGCCCTCCTCCCAGCCTGTTTTATCCGAGACCAAGGAAACAGCACGGGCGTTGGGCGCCCAGGTGCGAAAGGTGTAAAGAAAGCCCTCTTCGCCCTCTTCCATATGGCATCCCAAATATAGATAAGCGGCATCGCTTGTTCCTTGATGAAAATAGTATGCCGCTGTGTTTTCATTTTTGATTGTTTTCATAGGTTAACGCTCCATTTAGCAATTTATGTATTTTCTTTTTGCGCGCAAGGCGCGATAGCGGCTGATAAACAGTATTGACCGCTTGCAAAAAGATATGCCAAACGCCGTCCCCGCATTTTTTTCCAACAGAAAGAAAGAGTCTTGCGCCTCTTTTTCCCAAGCGAAAAAGCGGAGAGAGAAGGAAATAACAAATATAATCCCAAAGGGCGTACAGCCCAAAGAGAATATAAGCGGAAAACGACAGTATAAGCCTTCCCGCTGTAAAATCAAACAAAATAAAACCAAGCGCTGCTGCCAAAAGAGAATGAAGGCGAAAAACGCCGTTATGCGCGCCGTAAAGAAGCGCAAGATACCCTAAGGCAGCAAGTAAAAAATAGAATATATCGCCTAAAAGAATGGGAACGAACAAAAGCCCTGCTTTTCTTTTTTGGGAATACCGCTTTGCCGCTTTATCTGCTATAAGGGGCAGGGATATTCCCTTAAATTCTCCCAAAACACCCGCGTACCGCACCCCTAAAAGCATACGGGAGATACGCAAAAGGCTATAAAGCGCGCCCATGAGCGCCCCGAACAGCAAGGACAGCAAGAAAAGCAGAGCCTCGGCTTGCATAGAAACTGTCATTTGCGCCCCAAACGGCGAAACAGACCGCCCCTCTCCTTGCCCTCATCATAAAAAAGCGCCGTTATCGTTCCTGTCACGGCAAGCTCGCCCTTTTCTGCCGAAAAGCCTACAATATGCAAAGAACTACCCTCAATGATTAAATCACCAAGAGTAGTTCTGCATGTGATAGCCGTTTCATCAAATCCCGACACATCCTCCACTCCCGTGACAGCCATTGCTGAACGGTTTGTCAAAGTCAGCCCGTGATTTTTGGAGATTTCCGTTGATTGTTGCATAAGCATTCCCCTTTCCCTTGATACTTCACTGTATGCAAGGCAGGGAGTGTTTATGCCTCTTCTATGACCTCATACATAAAAACGGCATCCTCTTTGCGTATACTTTCCTTCAAGGATTTCACGCGAAAGGTCAAGGTTTTTTGACCGAAGGCAACCGAAATAACATCCCCCTCTTTTACATCAAGGGACGCTTTTGCTACCCTCCCGTTCACCGTTACGTGCGAGGCATCGCAAGCCTCATTGGCGACGGTACGACGCTTAATAATTCTTGATACCTTTAAGAACTTATCAAGACGCATAAAACATTAGCCGTTCAAACGACCCTTCAAAGCCTTGCTTGCGGAAAAAGAAACAGTCTTGGAAGCGGGAATCATAATCTTTTCGCCGTTGAAAGGATTGTGACCTTCTCTTGCGGCTCTTTCCTTCACTTCAAACGTGCCAAAGCCAACAACCTGAACCTTGTCACCGTCAGCAAGCGCGGAAGCGATTGCTTCAAGAACAGCGCTAACTGCTGCATCTGCATCTTTCTTTTTGAGTTCTGTTGCCTTTGCAACAACATCAACCAATTGAGTCTTGTTCATGGGGAGTACCACCTTTCTAAATTTTATTGACTTCCATGCTTATTGTAGCACTATTTATACAAAAAATCAAGTGTTTTTTCACAAAAAATATACTTTTTTTACATTTTTTTTGACTTTTTAGGCAAAATTTTATCAAAATCACCCAAATTTTTTCTTTTTGCGCGCAAGCGCCTGCATTTTTCTTCCAAAGGGCAAAAGACGAAGGTCCTCTTTTCCCACGCAGCGAAACAGGAAAATCAAGGGAACATAGAGCAAAACGGCGACAGCAACGGCAAACAAAACCGATAGATGATTGCCGAGTATGGGATATAGGGCATAGAAGCAAACCCCTGCCCCAAGCACCGCGCAAAGCGAGGTAAAAAAGGGGCGGAAAAAGGTTTCTCCGAGCGCAAGAGAAAAGGAAAATTCCTTTTTGAGAAAATACAGATTGATGCTGACAACGGAAACGAAGAAAAGCACCGTACCAATAGGAGCGGCAACAGCGCCGATACGGGCAGTAAGAAGCACGGACGTGAGCACCTTGACGCAAAGCCCAACAGCGACGGAAATCAGAGGCTTTTTGGATTTTCCTATCGCTTGCAGCGTGGCGTTACTCACGGTTAAAAGCGCCACGAAGAACACCGCTATCGCCAAAACGGACAAAAGGCCACCCGTGTTTTCTGCCATATCGGCATCCGTTCCGAACACCAAGCGCAAAATGGGAGAGGCGAGAAGGCTCATTCCAAGAGAAGCCGGCATAGCTATAAGACTTGCCACGCGAAAGGCAGAGCGCACGGTTTTTATCGCCACGCCCCTTTGTCCTCTTGCCAGAGAAGCCGAGATATAGGGCACGATGGCAGAGGCGATGGGGTAAATCAAAACGCCCGGCATATTATAAAGGGTCAACGCCCCTGTTGAATAGTCGGAATAAATACTTTTGGCAACGCCGGCGTCTCCGTAATACAAAGAAAGCAAGGGGCGCATACATTGCGCGTCCACAAGGTTTGACAGGTTCATCATAGCGGACGTCAGGGCAATAGGCAAGGCAACCGAGAGCAAGGCGGACAAAACCGTTTTTTTCGTTTTGTCCTTCCCTTTTCTTTTAGACGCGGGCGAAGAAACGAAGAGAAGATTTTTTCTTTTACTGCGCAAATAATGGATGAACAAATACAGCGTGCCAAGCGCAATGCCAAGCGTAATCCCCCCAATGGAAAGGGCGGCGGAAATCCCTTGGGATAGCCCAAAGCCCCACATACCCAAAATAACGAAGGCAACACCGAACACCGTTTTTCCGCCGGCCTCTATAAGCTCGGAAACGGCGGTGGGTGTCATCTGCTGAAAGCCTTGAAAATAGCCGCGGAAGACGCTTGAAGCGGCAACGAAAAAAAGAGCGGGGGAAATGGCAAGCAGGCAAAGGAAGGAGTCTCCCCCCGAATTCCAAAGCGAGAGCGGGCGCGCAAGGGCAAGCAGCAAAACAGAAAGAAAAAATCCGCACCCCAACAGAACCGAGAGCGAAACCTCTAAAATTTCGTCTATTTTCTCGTATCGTCCTTTTGCGCGCGCGGATGATATTAAAAGGGCAACGGCGGAGGGTATCCCCGCCGTTGATATGGTGAAAAGCACTGTATAAATGGCGTAAGCGGCATTGATGTTTGCCATCTCGTCGCCCAAGAGAGCATTTAAGGGCACCTTATAAAGAAAGCCCAGCACCTTTACAAGCAAATTTGCCGCTGTCAGCACCAAAACGCCGGAGCATAAAAGCTTCCGTTCCTTATCGATGGCTTGCGTTTGCATATGTTCACCGTCCTTTATGAAATAGGGACGGCGAAAAGTCAGGCTTCTTGGTCGAAAAAGATATTCACACGCTCTTCAAAAGAGGGCTTTTCCAAGTTACCGTTTCGGAGCACCTCTGCGTCCCGTAAATATTCATATGGATATTTCGGGGTAAATATACGCTGAATTTGTTGTTTTCCATTTTTATCATGGCGAATTAATTTCGTGACAGCGCCGGCTCCCACACCGAAAATGGTATGAATTTCCTCCATCATAAAAATGTTGTAATAGGACTCTCTGCCCTCCTTGGCATAGCCCACGTTTTCCTGGTTACCGACGGTATTCTTCTGGCGATACATATAATACGGAATATACCCTGCGCTTTTGGTGCGCAGCTGGGAATATTCAATGCTCTTGGTCACGTCGCCCCCTACGATAGAATAGACCTGGCTATTCTCACGTAAAATATTCGAGGCGCGCTTTACCGCAAAGGTATGTACGGTCAAATTAGAGGGGGAAAGCTCTAAAACGCGGTCAAGGGTTTGCGAAAAGCCCGCAAAGCTGTCGCCCGTCAGTCCTGCTATTAAATCCACATTGATGTCACGAATACCCGATTTTGCCGCCAAATCATAAGCGCGGTAAAAATCCGCGACGGTGTGGCGCCTTCCAATCGCCTTCAAGACGTTCTCGTTCAGCGTCTGCGGATTGACGCTGACCCGTGTTACACCGTGGGCATAGGCAATGCTCAATTTTTCCTCGGTGATGGTGTCGGGTCTTCCCGCCTCCAAGGTGAACTCCATCAGGGATGAAACGTCAACGCACTCGCAAACGACGGAAAGAAGGGCAGCTAACTGCTTTTCGTCAAGCACCGTTGGCGTTCCGCCGCCGATATAAACGGTTGCAACTTTAAGCCCGCGCTTCCTTATAATAGAAAAGGTATTGCGAATGTCAACCTCTAATTCCTCTAAATAAGACTCTAAAAGCGGCAACAGCTTTTCGCCCGCATAAGAGATGAAGGAGCAGTAGGCGCATCTGGAAGGACAAAAAGGAATGGAAATATAGACGCTGCACAAATTGTCGGGCAGCTTTTTAAGAACACGGTTTTCCGTAGTGGCGACAGACACCACAAGGGCGGCTTTTTTGGGATTTAAGAAATATTCATCCCGTAAAATACGCCTTGTTTTTTGCACGCCTGCTCCCGCTCTGATGATTTCGTTTGCTACCTTGGCAGGTCGCACACCCGTCAGAATTCCCCAGGCATTCGTGTATCCCAAAAGTGCCTTACCCGCGCTGAAAATGGCGCGTCCAATGGCGATTTTTTCAAGTCTTTTCGGGTTCTTGATGTCCTCTGTGGGAATGGCGCTTCCTGTGGCTTCCACAAATTTAGCCCCCAATTTCATAGAGGTATACACCATATAGGTTTCTTCGTTTTTCTGCACTGAAACTTCTATTTCAGGCACCTCGGGGCCCGGCTTCTCCGACTCGGAAAAATGAGCGCCGGGAAAGAAAATCAAACAGAGTGTTTGCACGTAATATTGCATATCTGTTCCACGGATGCGTAATATCATAGGCTTGTCCTTCTTTAAGTCGTTTTATCCTTTTTTCTTTTTCAAAAGCGAGGACTCCATCATCACCGTAACGGGTCCGTCAGCCCCCATATCAATTTGCATATCCGCGCCAAAGACCCCTGTGGCAACAAAGTCAAGGCGCTCTCTTAACAGCGAAACGAAATGCTCGTACAGCCTTTCTGCCTCCTTCGGCGGGGCGCTTTGCAAAAAGTCGGGGCGGTTGCCGTGAGAATATGAGGCGTACAAGGTAAAATTGGAAACCACCAAGGCTTGCCCGCCAATGTCCTTCAAGGACAAATTCATTTTGCCGTTTTCATCAGAAAAGATGCGAAAAGCCGCTATTTTATTGGCAAGCAGAAGCGCATCCTCCTCAGTGTCCTCTTTTCCCACACCCAACAAAATCAAGAGTCCCTTCCCCGCGCTTCCCGCAAGGACGCCGTCTGCCGTAACAGAGGCGCGGCTGACTCTTTGTAGAACTGCTTTCATTGTCTATCTCCGTTCCGCCGCCAAGGGCGGCGCAAATTCATAAAGGGAACAAAGTTCTTCCCTTTTCAATCAATTTCGGGTGACGGATATGACCGTCTTAACCGTGCGCAAGCGAGAAACAATGGTGTTATAATGGGCAACATCGCGGCAACCGACTGTGATGCTGATGAGCGCCTTGTCGTCCTTCGGGGGCGCCGTGGACAAGGAGAGCACCGACACCTTCATCTCGGCAAGCGCCGTGGTAATACCCGCCAAGGCGCCGATTTTATCCTGCGTCAGCACCGACAGGGTAACCTCATAGAGAGAGGATGCGCTTTGGTTATCCCAAAAGGCAGAGAGCCAACGCCCCTTCTGCTCGGGGTTTTCTACCCCCTTCACCGCATTGGGACAGTTTCTTTTATGGATGGAAACACCAAAGCCCTTGGTGACAAAGCCGATAATCGCGTCTCCCGGCAAGGGGGTGCAGCATTTGGCAAACTTAACCAAGCAGCCCGTGGCGCCATCCACGACGATACCGCCGTTATTCTTGATCCGCTTGGGCTTATTTTCCTGGAAATCCGCCAAAACAGCGGCATCCGTCTGCTCCGTTTGCAAGGCGGCATCCTGCTGGCTTTTCAAGACTCTTGCGCTTTCATCCCGCAATTTAACGGCGATACGGGAAACGGGCATACCGCCATATCCGATGGTATTATACAAATCCTCTGCCGTCTGCATACCGACACGGCGCGCAACGGCAAGGATAATTTCTTCTGTTTCCTCGGGAGTAAAGGCGCGGCCCAAGCGGCGCAATTCCCGCGCCACCGCTTCCTTTCCCACCTCAATGTTTTCACTCTTCTTTTCCCGTTTGAACCATTGGCGGATCTTGTTACGCGCCTCGGACGTGGTTACCACGTTCAGCCAATCACGGCTTGGACCGTGGTTAGACTGGGTAAGAATTTCGATAACGTCTCCCGTTTGAGGCACGCGGTCAATGGGAACGATGACGCCGTTTATTTTCGCCCCGACCATTTTATTGCCGACCTCTGTATGAATGGCATAGGCAAAGTCAATAACCGTCGCTCCTTGGGAAAGGGTGATAATATCTCCCTTCGGCGTAAATACGAAAATTTCTTCTCCGAAAATGCTTTTCTTGAAGGAGTGCAAATATTCATCGGGGTCGTCCATATTTTCTTCGGACTCAATCAAGCGCGCAATCCAGGCAAGCTGGGCGTCGACATAGGGATTGCCCTTTTCGCCCGACTTATAGCGCCAATGCGCAGCCACACCGAACTCTGCCGTTTTGTGCATTTCGTAGGTTCTTATCTGCACCTCAAAGGGAATGCCGTCACGGCTGACGACTGTGGTGTGCAAGGAGCGGTACATATTGGGCTTCGGACGGTTGATATAATCCTTGAAGCGCCCAGGAATTGAAGAAAACAGCTCGTGAATCATACCTAAAACGGTATAGCATTCCTCTACCGTATTGACAATGATGCGAAGCGCGTAAAAATCAAAGATTTCCTCAAATGGCTTTCCCAATTCATAGATTTTACGGTACAGGCTGTAAACCGATTTGATACGGTCTGTCACCGTGAAGCCGACAACGGATTCCTTTAACTTTTCCTCAATTTTTTTGCGGGCACCCACCAAAACGTCACGGCTTCTGCCGAAGCGAGCGTCCACCGCCTTGGTGACTTCCTCATATCCGATAGGGTCTAAATAGAGCAAGGAAAGATTTTCAAGCTCAAGCTTTAACCTTTGCATACCCAGACGGTGCGCAAGAGGGGCATACACACGCATGGTTTCCACCGCGATGGAGCGTTGCTTATCCTCATTTTTCTTGCCGCCGAGCGTCCGCATATTATGCAAACGGTCACAGAGCTTGACGATGATAACACGAATATCCTTTGAGGTAGCCAGCATCATTTTGCGGATGCTTTCCACCTGCTGCTCCTCTCGGTTTTCCACCTCGATTTGCAGAATTTTGGTGACCCCGTCCACAATCAGAAAGACGTCCTCCCCAAACTCCTCGGTTAAAAGAGCGGGGGTAACCGCCTCGGGGCAATCCTCCAAGGTATCGTGTAAGAAGGCGGCGCAAATCGAGTCGGTATCAAGCCCGAGCTCCACGATGCTTTGTGCAACGGCAATGGGGTGCGTAATGTAAGGCTCTCCGCTTTGGCGGAACTGCCCCTCGTGCGCGCGGCATGCCAGAAGATATGCCTTTTTTATTTTTTCTATATCGTATCTGTCTCCAAAGGAAGACAAGAGATCAAGCATATCGGAAATCAAAGCAAAAGAAGGCTCACCCATTATTTCCTTCTCCTTTCCTTATCGTTAAAAAACAACATTGTCGCGAAGAGCGCGCAAAATCCCTGATTTTTCCAAGTCTATTTTCACGCTCGTCTGGCATAGCGAAAAAGAAAACACGTCTTGCTCGGTTTCTTCCGCCTGCAACAGCTTCATTTCTTCAAAGACGGCAAGCACCACTCGCAGCTTTATGTAGCCCATATCCTTGCCAACGGTATGCAGCCGAGAACGCAAAACACGCAAGGGAAGCGTCCTTTCGCCCTCCTTGATGCTGCTACGCACTACATTATAGACGGCGGCAAAGTCATCCCTTACGGGAATCACGTCCCGGGCTTCCTCTATTTTCGCGCCGCCAAGAATAGAAAAAAATCTTTCCCGTTGGGTTTCCTTTTGGGCGTTTTCCAAAACGGAGTGCCGAATATCCTTAACGGTCAGCTGGACGGTGTTTTTGCCGTTCCACTCGTTGATGTCAATGCTGAAAAGAATGTCCGTTTTTTCGCCCACCAGCAAGTCAATATCGGCAGGAGAATGAGAAAAATACATGGCGTTGATATGCTTCTCGCCCTCGCAAAGGGTCATGCGCGTGTGCTTTCCGTTGCCAACAGCCGCTATATTCTCCACCCGCACGCCCATCAAAGCAAAAACAGGAGAGGGATTTTCCACGCCGTACGGCTCCAAAAGACGCAGCTCGGACGCTAAATTCATATTGATTTGCTCCATCGTTAAGATGCAATCCGCTTCCACGGTGGGGATCAAATCCTCTTCTGTCAGATGGGTTGCAGCATACTCGTTGATTTTCTTGCGGAAGGCGGGAAGATTCCCTCTTGTAACGCTAAGCCCTGCCGCCAAGGCGTGCCCCCCGTGCTTCGCTAACGTATCCGAGCAATAAAGCAGCCCTTCCACCAAATTCAGCCCACGAATGCTTCTGCCAGATCCCTTTCCCATATCCTCTTCCTTATGAAGAGCGCCGTTTCCCTCAAAGGTAATCAGAATAGAGGGCAAGCCGTACCGCTCTGTCACCCGAGAGGCGACAATACCAATAACACCCTGGTGCCAATCATCCGCATCCAAGACAATGACGGTATCCGTTTCAAAACGATGCTCGGCTTCTATTTTTGCGAACGCTTCCTGCATAATGCGATTTTCTTCATTCTGGCGTTCTTTGTTCGCCTCGCAAAGCTCATTTGCCAAAGCGTCTGCCTTTTCCTTTGTTTCGCTCAAAAGCAAGTCCACCGCCAAGGACGCGTTGCGCACGCGACCTGCCGCATTCAAGCGAGGGGCGATGGTGAATCCTATCATACCCGAGGTGATTTTCGGCTCACTGCGGCGGCGGGATGGGGTATCGTTTTTGGAAACGGATGCCTCAATTAAGGCAGATAATCCAATACGCCGTCTTTTTTCAATCTGCATAAGACCGTATTTGACTATCAGCTTATTCTCTTCTCGCAGGGGCATAACATCGGCGATAGTGCCAATGGCAACCAAATCGGCATAGGCGTGACAAAGCCTTGCCACACATTCCCGCCTGGAATCCCCCGTGGTGATTTCCTCATAAGCGCAAATCAGCTTAAATACAACACCGACTCCTGCCAAATCCTTAAAGGGATACCGACAGTCAGGGCGATGGGGATTGACCACAGCTTCTGCCTTCGGTAGCTCAGGGCGGCATTCGTGATGGTCGCTGATAACAAAATCAACACCGATGCTTTTGGCATAAGCCACCTCATCTATGGCGGTAATGCCCGTGTCCACCGTAATAATCAGGCGCACACCAGCAGATGCCAAGGTGTCAATCGCCTTCACGGAAACACCGTACCCTTCCCCGTTTCTGCTCGGAATATAGTATTTCACATCCGCGCCCAAAGAGGTCAGGTACAAATACAAGGTACAGGTTGCTGTAACGCCGTCAACGTCATAGTCGCCGTAAACGGCAATTTTTTCACCCTGCTCCACAGCTCTTCGTATACGGGAAACAGCAGGCTCGATATCAGCTAATTCCAAGGGATTGGCAAGCAGCTCGCTTTCCATACGAATAAAGGCGGAAGCAGAAGCAGGCGTGCGATAGCCGCGGTTAACAAGCAGCTGCGCCATAACAGGACTTACCCCGATTTGCTGGCTGATGGTTCTCACCGCCTGCAATGTTTCGGGGGTACCGTCATTGCGAAGAATCCATTTCTTCTGCGTATTTCCTTTCTTTTTATCCTTGTTCAACAAAACCAATTCCAAACCTTTCTCTTTTTTCCCGTTTTTAGAAATCCTTTTGAGGAGCAAACGTCTTCATCAGGGAAAGCGCGGTACGGACACCGTCAATAGCGGCGCTCGTGATGCCGCCTGCATACCCTGCTCCTTCTCCCGCAGGATAAATATTTGCAAAGCCCAACGCCGTTCTCTCTGCCGTGCGCAGCAAACGCAGGGGAGCTGATGTTCTGGTTTCCGCGCCCGAGAGCACCGCGTCCGAAATAGCAAATCCGTCAATTTTATTATCAAAGTCCAAAAGCCCGTTTCGCAACGCCTCGCAAACAAAAGCGGGCAAATATGCCTCAGGGCGAGCCAAACCAAAGGCGTTACCGCCCATATAGGTAGGGCGTATTCTTTCAGGCTCCGTCCCTATTTTCCCACTTAAAAAATCGCCCACAGTAGAAAGGGGAACGGAATAATCTCCCCCACCCGCCGCGAAAGCGGCTTGCTCAATTCCACGCGCAAAGGCAATCGCCCCTTGGGGCGTTTGTCCGTAATCCTCGGGGAAAACGGAGCACAAAACAGCAGAGTTGGCGTTTTCTCCGTCTCTGGCGCGATTGCTCATACCGTTAACCACAACGCCGCCCTCTTCGCTGGAGCCCGCCACAACCTCTCCGCCGGGACACATACAAAAGGTATAGACCCCGCGTTCCTTTGTGTTGTGGGAAAGGGCGTATTCCGCGTGAGCAAGCTTTGGATGCCCTGCAAAATCACCGTACAGCGCTTTATCGATATCCTCTTGCTTATGCTCGATGCGAAAGCCCACGGAAAAGGGCTTCGGCTCTATGGAAAAGCCGCTTTGCATCAGCATCTGATAGGTATCTCTGGCGCTGTGCCCCGTGGCTAAAACCAAGGCGCCCAAGGGAATTTCTCCGTGATTTGTTTCTACCGCAACGGCACGCGAACCCACTTTCCTGATGCCTGTCATTTTCGTGTGATACAAAACACGCCCGCCGCATTTTTCGATTTTTTCCAACATCCGTTCAACGATAACGCACAAAATATCCGTGCCGATATGGGGCTTGGCAGAGGTCAGAATATCGGACGGCGCGCCATACGAAACAAAGGTTTCCAAAACAAAGCGGCAGAGCGAATCGTTCACCCGCGTCACCAATTTACCGTCCGAAAAGGTGCCTGCCCCTCCCGCGCCAAACTGAATATTGCATTCCGTATCTAACAAACGGGTTTGGGCAAAGGCAGAAACCGCTTTTTTTCGCTCTTCCACGCTTCCGCCTCGCTCCAACAAAACAGGGCGGTATCCGTGCTCAGCCAAAAGCAAAGCACAAAACAAGCCGCAAGGACCGCTTCCAACCACAACGGGCGGGGCGGAAAGAGGCTCCTCTCCGTAAACCGCCTCTGGAGCCTGCTGCTCCAACACGGGAAAAGGCAACGGCTTTTTGAAGGAATCAGGCAGCAAAAGCGTTACAGCCACCCCGTAAACCAAACGGATATCCTTCTTTTTCCGCGCATCGACAGACCTTCTGTACAGCGAAAGCTCTCTGGCAGAAGATAACAAATGCACGCCGCGCAATCGGCGGCGTGCCTCTTGAAACGCATCCTCTTCGGTAGCGGACAATGGGAGAGAGATGCCATTGATTAAAACAATTCTTTGGACTTCACGCATATCGTTCACCTATCCAAGTCAACCTTCGTTTTAATTTCCGCGTTTTTGAAAGGTTATGGAAACGGTAACGGGCTCAGCCAAGGTAACGTCCTCCGGCAAGCCCTCAATGGTGGCCACAAGAGAAGCGGACTTCACGCCGACAGGAAGACCGGAAAGGTCTATATACGCCGTCAATTCCCGATTTCTTGTGCATTCATATAAGTCCTCCCGTGTTCCCTGCAACACAACGCTTCGAACCACGGTAGCGCAAACATAATCATAGCCCTCGTCTTGCAGCGTTTCCGCCCCCACAACCGTTAAGGGAATGTCACGGTACTCCCCGTTTGTTACAAGGGGATTGCCCCGCATCACAATCAGCCAAAGCACGACGGCAACCAAAAGGCATAAGACGTATATCAATATACCAGAGGTTTTTTTCCTTTTTTGGACGGTCTCTTCCATAACTATCTTGTTCACTTTCCCAAGAAAGTGTCCTTTCCCCTTTTATCGTGGCAGAATGCGAATTAGTCTAAAAAGCTGCCTTCCTCTCGCTTGGAAACAGGCATAAGCTTATCCGTCAAAGCCTTTTTCAGCCCTTGACAGCTGTATCCTTGGGTCAATATTCCGTTATACGCCAGAGAAATAATAGATGTTTCTTCCGATACAACGACCACCAAGGCATCGCTTTTTTCACTCATACCCAGAGCGGCTCTGTGCCGTGTTCCAAGAGAAAGAGCGATATCCTTACTTTCCGACAACGGCAGCTTACACCCTGCTGCACAAACACGGTTGCCGCGGATAATCACCGCGCCGTCGTGCATAGGCGCTTTATCGAAAAAGATATTGCAAATTAAGTAGGTCGAGGGAAGCGCGTCCACAGTAATACCGGTACGAACGATATCACCAAGCTTTGTGTTTCTTTCAATCACGATCAAGCCGCCGGTGTGGCTTTTGGACAAATCCTGGGCGGCTTCGCAAATCACGGATATGGTTTTCAGCAAAACGTCCGTATCCTTTTGCTCGCCGAAGGTTTTAATGCCTCGCCAAGATCCCTCGCCAACCTTTTCAAGCAAGCTACGGATTTCAGGCTGGAAAATAACGATAATAGCCAAAATACCCACGTCAAAGACTGCGCGAAGCAAGAAGGTCAAGGCGTGCATATTCATCAAAGAGGCGACCACCCACAAAATCAAAAGAATCCCAACGCCAACCGCCAAATTAGCAGCCCGCGTATCGTGGAGCAGGTGATAAAGACCGAAAACCAACAAAGAAAGAACGAAAATATCTAATACATCTGTCCATTTCAAAAAGGCGAATTGACTCGCGACAAAACGGAACAAATTTTCAAAAAAAGCAATCATATCTATTTCAACCAATCCTTATAAAAAGATGATGAATCCAAACGAAAGCAAACGGAAGACCGTCAGCCTTAAAATCCTTACTACTCTTTATAATATTTTACCACATAAACACCTTGATTGCAATGCTTTTTTCTCGTATTGCTCCCTGTTTTTTAAGTATGTTTTGTAAATTTTTTATTTTCAGATTATGAATAAATCAAAAACAAATATACTTAAAGTATGCCACCGCTTGTTTTGCCAAAAGGGCAAAAAAGAGCAGGCTGTCTCAAATAAGACAGCCCGTCAAAAAATAAAGTTGCATAAAGAGCAAAGCGGCTTGTTCCCCACATCTGAATGAGGCCAAGCAGGTCCTTGTCAGGAAGGAATTTCCTCCGTAGGTAATTTTTCCACAACAAATCTCTGCAATTTCTCCATTAGCTCTTCCCCAGCACCTTCGTTGTTTGCGGTGGGATACACCAAAAGCATAATGGGATTCAGCAAATCAAGGCTGTAAATACCCATAATGGACTTTCCGTCAACCACATAGCGGTGCGAAGAAAGGTCAACCTCCATATCTGTCATACTAACGATGGAAACAAAGGATTGAATATCTTGAATAGTGGAAAGTCTAATCATAGCTTTTAATACTTTTTTCATAAAAAGCCCTCTTTTCTTTTGTTTTTTTATATTATACCGTTTTTTCCCACTTTTGTCAATACTCTTTCTTCGACATTTCAAATCTTTATTTTTCCACCCATCCTACCGAAATTCTCCTTTTTAGCCCCTCTGCCCTTCCTTACCTCTTTGTCTTCTTTGCTTTCTTTACCTTTTTGCCAACCGCCTTTCGCCAACAGCTTTTACAGCTTTTTCTTTTTATTTTCTATTTTTGTCCCTATCATACGCTTTTTCTTTTGCCCCTTTGCCTGTTTTGCTTTCTGTCTTCCAACCAATTTCAAATTTTTTCAAAAAACTTTGAAAAAATGCAAAAAAATGCGATAAAACCCTTGACAACCGCAAATCTATATGCTATAATAATCGGGCTTGCGAAAAGCAAGTGTTTCTGGGTGTGGCGCAGCTGGTAGCGCGCTACCTTGGGGTGGTAGAGGCCGCAAGTTCAAGTCTTGTCACTCAGACCAAGAAAACGAGTAGATTATTTCTGCTCGTTTTTCTTTATTTTACAAGGTTTTTTGGCACTTTTTC
>JAGBFG010000034.1 GCA_017936565.1 Clostridia bacterium | reverse complement strand
TAAAAATGAAGGAAGCAGGGGCAACGGTTGAAGAGCTTTCTTCCTTTGTGCAAAAGCGCCGCTTGCATTTGTGTCATTGGTTCACGGTGGACGATTTGGAATATCTCAAACGGGGCGGGCGCGTCAGTCCAACGGTGGCTTTCGTTGGCAACCTGCTTGGTATCAAGCCCGTTTTGCATGTGGACAACGAGGGGCATCTTATTAACGTTAGCAAGGTCAGAGGCAGAAAAGCCGCCATTAAAGCCTTGGCGGATAAGCTCGGTGAGCTTGGCGAGGATTTGAAGAGCTCCCCTGTGTTTATCAGTCACGGTGACTGTGAGGCAGACGCGCAGCTTCTTGCCGATATGGTGAAAGAACGGTTTGGGGTGTCCGTTGACCGTATTGTGGATATTGGGGCGGTTATCGGCTCTCATTCGGGTCCCGGTACTCTTGCGATCTTTTTCTACGGTAAGGAAAGATAAAGTGACAGTTTAAGAAAAGGATAGAATTTCGCTGACAATGTGTGCCGCCTATGGCGGAGAAATGGAGTTTATTATGGCAGAAAACGAAAAAAAGGCAGGTCAGGAGGACGTTTCCCTTTTAGACGGGACGCTTCTGACGAAAATGGCAACAGGGGGTGCCGCAGAGCTGCGGGCAAACGCCGATGCCGTCAATAATTTGAACGTCTTTCCTGTACCCGACGGAGATACAGGCGACAATATGTGTATGACCATTGAAAGCGGTGTTGCCGCTTTGCAGGACTTAGAAACCGATGACCTGGCAACCGTTATGTCTGCCCTGTCCCACGGTATGCTCTTGGGGGCAAGAGGAAATTCGGGCGTTATCCTTTCCCAGTTTTTCAGCGGTATGGCAAACGGGCTTGCCTCTTGCGCCAAGGCAGACGTGATGACGCTTGGGCAAGCGTTGAGCGAAGGTGTAAAAAAGGCGTATGAAGCGGTAATGACTCCTACCGAGGGGACTATTCTGACGGTAGCGAGGGAAGCGGTGGCATATGCCGTTGCCAATCTTTCAGCGGAAAGCACGGTCAACACCCTCTTTTCCGACTTGATGAAGGAAATGTACGCATCCTTACAAAGAACCCCTGAGCTTTTGGCGGTCTTGAAGGAAGCGCACGTGGTCGATAGCGGCGGCGCGGGCTTGCTGTATATCATAGAGGGCTTTAACAAGGCGTTAAACGGTGAGGAGCTTTCTCTTCCCACGCTTTTGACTCCCCAGAAGCACACCCAAGGCGATTTTTCTTCCTTCACCGCAGACAGCGTGATGGAATACGGATATTGCACGGAGCTTTTGCTTCAACTGCAAAACAGCAAGGTCGATGCGGAAGCCTTTGATGTGGGTGTCATTACCGCATATTTGCAAACCGTCGGCGACTCTGTTGTTTCCTTCAAAACAGGCACTATCGTGAAAATTCACGTGCATACGATGACCCCCGAGGCGGTTCTCGGCTTTTGCCGTCAGTATGGCGAGTTTTTGACGGTGAAAATTGAAAATATGTCGGTGCAGCACAGCGAAAACACGCAAATCAAGGAAGAAGCAACACCCGCGAAAAAATACGGTATGGTTGCCGTGTGTAGCGGAGAGGGCTTGCGCAACACCTTAACGGAGCTTGGTGTGGACGTTGTGGTGTCGGGTGGGCAGACCAACAATCCCTCTACCTCGGACTTTTTAGAGGCGTTTGAGCAAATCCACGCAGAGCACATCTTTGTGTTCCCCAACAACGGCAACATCATTCTAGCAGCCAAGCAAGCCGCTTCTATCTACGAAAAAGCAACCGTTCACGTGATGGAAAGCAAGGACTTTGGCGCAGGATACGTGGGTATCCTTTCCTTTGATATGGAAAATGACGACGCCACCGCACTGGAAACTTCAATCAATGCGGCAATGCAAAGCGTCAGCACGGGATACGTTTCCCCTGCCGTACGGGATGCAGATATGAACGGCGTTCATATCACGGACGGGGAATTTATCGGTTATGTCGGTAAAGAAATTATCACCTCGAAAAAGGACGCAAACGAAGCCGCCATTGCCCTGGCAGAAAAGCTTTTGAAAGACGGTGAAAAATGTCTTTTGACTGTTTTTTCGGGAAAGGACACAGCAGACGAAGAGACCCTTGCCTTAGAAAACGCCCTGCTTGCCGCTTATCCCGAGGTGGAATTTTATTTCGTTTCGGGCGGTCAGGACATTCATCTCTATATCATAGTGGCGGAATAATCCCGCAAAAGCGTAAAACAAAAAAAGTCAAGGAGCGTGTCAATCACAAAGGTTGACATCGCTCTTTTTTTATGCTACAATAAAAACAGAAGTTCTATTCTTTTTCACGAAGGAGACCTATTATGACGACAAAAAAGAAAGTAGCTTTTGTTTTCGCAACTATTTTTACTGTTCTTGCCTTGGTTGCTCTCGGTTTTAGCATTTCGCTTTCTATCCCTCTTTATTCCGAGCCGCCTGTGACCGACGGTTTAGGCGAGGGGCTGAGCGTGGGACTTTCGCGCGGATTTGCCGCCGTGTTTTCTCTTCTTTTCGGCATTGCCTGCGCGGTGCTTGCCTTGGTAGGCTTTCTGCTTTCCTTCCTCAATCGCAAGGTAGAAAGCAAGCCCTTTCATAAAATCTTTGTGGGATATTCTGTTGCGAATGCCATCGCCTTTTTCGGCGCTATCGCTACATATGTTCTGATGACGCTTTTTGCCAAGTAATCCATTTACAAATATAAGCTTACATTTTTAACAACGAGGGAGCATATATGACGAGCTGGAAAAAGTTAAAGGGGTGGATTTTCCGCGTGATTTCCCCCGCGCAAAAGGGAGATAAGCTCAGTCTTTCCTTTGATATCTTTTATATTACTCTGGTTCTTTTGTCCGCCGTCTCGGTCTTTTTTGAGCTTATCGGCGTGCCCGCTGAAATGGAGCATATTCTCCATATCTTTGAAAATGTTTCGGTTGGCTTCTTTATTGCGGAGTATTTGCTGAAATTCCTTGTGTGCGAGTATGAATATCCCGAGGCAAGGAACAAATGGGAAGCCATGAAGGAGTTTGCCATTTCATTTGAATCCTTTATTGATATCATTTCCATCCTGTCTATTCTGGCAAACGGCATACCCAAGGAATTGGCGTTCTTGCGTCTGATTAAATTGGTGAAGCTGGTTCGTCTTGCTAAGATAAGCGAGCATTTGGGGCATACAAGGAAAAGCTCCAAAATGGAAATTTTACAGAGAAGAGTCTATGTAATCATCGATAAGGACGAAAAGGGAGATGTTCTTTCCCGCATTTACGATATACTCTCCGTTGCCTTGATTTTCATTTCTATTTCATTCCTCGCCGTTGAAACCTTCCCCTTGAGCGTTGGGGCGCAAGCGGTCATACGCGATTTTGAAAAAGCGATTGCCGTTATCTTTTTGGTAGAGTATGTTTTGCGCGTATGGATAGCCCCCCTTAACGAGCCGGGTCTTCGACCCGACAAGGCAAGAATGAAATATATTTTTTCTTTTATGTCCTTTATAGACCTGCTATCCATTGTTCCTGTTTTCGTGGTGTTTTTACCCAGCACCGCGGGAATTTTGAAAATCTTTAAGCTTTGCAAAATCGTGCGCTTGGTGAAGGCGAGCCGCTATATTGGCGGAATTGCCGCCTTTGGAAAAAGCATTGCCGCCAACAAAAAGAAGATTTTGCTTTCCCTTGTAGCCATTTCATTGCTTATCGTTATCTGCTCGCTTTTGATGTATTCCTTCGAGCACGATACACAGCCCGAGGTCTTCCAAAACGGTTTCAGCGGAATTGTGTACAGCGTAATGATGATGACGGGCAGTGACACGGAAATTGTCACCCTTACACCTATGGGACAGGCGCTTTCCACCTTGATGCTGCTGTTAGGGGCGTGCCTGTTTGGCGTGCCGCTGGCGATTGTTTCCGCAGGCTTTGAGAAAATGATACAAAAGCAAAGCGGCGAGGAAGAGGAAGAAGAGAAGGAAAAGTGCGAGGGAAAGGAAACAAGCACTCCCTTTGAGCAGGACGCTTTTTCCGTTGCCAAGCAGTACGCTTTG
>JAGBFG010000033.1 GCA_017936565.1 Clostridia bacterium | reverse complement strand
GTTTCAAAAAACGCAACAGAACACCCTTACGAGCTGGCTCTCAGAGTGAGCCTCCGGACGAACACCTAATAAGGTGCTCGTCCTGCTCTGTTCGTTGCGTTTCAAAAAACGCAACAGAACACCCTTACGAGCTGGCTCTCAGAGTGAGCCTCCGGACGAACACCTAATAAGGTGCTCGTCCTGCTCTGTTCGTTGCGTTTCAAAAAACGCAACAGAATACCAATAATGTGTTACCTCGTTTCACGAGCCGCCGCGAAAGTCTTTTTTGTAAAGAACTGTTTACACCCACCGTCAATGGGCGGTGGGGGAAAAGGAAGTCAATATGAACCCTGCTAAAAAGCCGCAAATTTTATCTCTTCCCAACCTGATGTCCTTCTTTCGCATCGCCCTCATTCCCTTTATCCTTTGGGCATCTCATCTCGGCAAGACGATTCTTGCCGCTCTACTCTTGGTGATTTCGGGGTTGACCGACATTGTCGACGGCTTTGTCGCCCGCCGATTTCATATGATAACACCCTTGGGCAAAGCGCTTGACCCCCTTGCCGATAAGCTCACCATAGGCTGTGTCCTGCTCTCCCTTGTCATCAGGCACCAAGGAATTCTCTCTCTTCTGATCGTCTTTGGGATAAAGGAATTTCTGATGGGCGTTGAGGGACTTTTGGTTATTAGAGCAACAGGCACGACGTATAGCGCTAAATGGTATGGCAAAATCAGCACCCTTTTGCTGTATGCCACCCTTTTTGCCTTTATTTTGTGGGAAAATATGCCCCCGCTTCTCGCCTTTTCGCTCCTTCTTGTCTGCCACCTTGCCGCCATCAATGCCTTTGTCCTATATACCCTTCACAACATTCGCCTCATAAAAGAAACAAAAAGAAGCGTAAACTATGAAAAAGCAAACTAAACTTGTCATTTCGGCTTGCAGCCTTTTTGCGTCCTTGTTGTTTTTAATCAGCCTTTTCTCTTTTTCTCTTTCCTCTTCTGTCTGCTTGGGGCTTGCCGCCTTGGCTCTTTTTGCAGGAGCGGGCGTGCCGCTTTTGCTCTTTTTCCAAAAGGAAGGGACAGGAAAAACACTCTTTGCGGCGCAGATTCTCTGCTTTGTCGCCCTGTTTTTCAGCCTTACGTTAAAGGAATGGGGGATTTCCGCCCTGCTTTCCGATTTGACCTCTCTCAAAGCGATCCTTCTGGGAGCGGGAAGCGGAGGCGTTGCGGTAGCCTTGCTCTTGGTCGTGGCAAATGTGGTCCTTCTCCCTTTGCCCGCCACCCTGTTTTATATCGCCATAGCCGCCGTTTACGGGGGCGCCCGTGGCTTCCTTATCTGCTATATCGGAACGCTTATCGGCTCTTATATTTCCTTTTTCATCGGCAAGTATTTTGGACTGCGAGCTGTTTTTTGGTGCATCGGCAAGGAAAAAGCGGAGAAATACTCCCTGCTTTTACACCAAAAGGGCAAGCTTCCCTTCATTTTGATGCAGCTGCTTCCCTTTTTTCCCGACGATGTGCTCTGTATGGTCGCGGGGCTCTCGGGAATGTCTTACCGCTTTTTCTCCGCGGTGATGCTTTTTGCCAAGCCCTTCTATATCGCCTTGGTTTGCTTTTTGGGACAGACGGAGAGCGTCCTGTTTTCCGCCGCGGCACCCTTCTGGATTTCCCTGATTGCTCTTCTTACCCTCTTGTCCATCCTTTATGCCGTCAAGCAGGATAAAATTGATGCCGCCCTGTCTTCCTTTTTCAAAAAAAGCAGAAAAACGAAATAAAGCAACAAAAAGCCCCCCTTTTACAGCGGGATGTCCTTAACGGGCAAATCACGCCAAAAGGGTGGGCTTTTTCTTAGTAAATATTTGCAGGTCTTTTTATCAATACGCAGTCACGCGAATGACGCCGTCAATGGCCTTGAATTTTTCGGTCATATCGGCGGGAGCCTCTTCTGCCAGCTCCACAATGGTGTAAGCGTATTCTCCGCGAGAGCCGTTGGAGAAGTTTTCAATGTTGATACCCTCGGCGGAAATGATCGCGGTGATTTGATTGAGCATCGTAGGCACGTTCTTATGGAACAGGCAAATGCGCTCCGCGCCCGTGTGAGGAATGGAAACAGCAGGGAAATTGACGCTGTTTCTGATGTTACCGCAGCGCAGGAATTCATCCAACTCGTGCGCCGCCATCACAGCGCAGTTGTCCTCAGACTCCACAGTAGAAGCGCCAAGGTGCGGAATGTTCACAATGCCCTTCACGCCGACAGTAGCGGGCGTGGGGAAATCAGTCACGTAAGCGGCAACCTTTCCGCTTGCCAAGGCAGCCTTCATATCCTCAGCGTTGACAAGGTCAGCGCGCGCAAGGTTAATAATACGCACCCCGTCCTTCATCTTGGCGATGGTCTTCTTGTTGATCATACCCTTGGTTTTTTCCGTAGCGGGAACGTGCAGGGTGATGTAATCGGCAGTCTTATATACCTCTTCATATTCAGCCGCCTTTTCAATGGCGCGGGACAGGCTCCAAGCCGCGTTGACAGTTATAAAGGGGTCGCAGCCGACAACCTTCATACCCAAGGAATGCGCGGTGTTCGCCACCATACCGCCAATCGCGCCAAGACCAATAACGCCGAGCGTCTTGCCTGCGATTTCGCAACCGACAAAGGCGCTCTTGCCCTTTTCAACGGTTTTCGCAATATCAGCGTCGTTCTGCAAGGTCTTGACCCATTCAACACCGCCGCATACGTCACGGGAAGCCAAAATCAAGGCAAGAACTGCCAGCTCCTTTACGCCGTTTGCGTTAGCGCCGGGAGTGTTGAAAACGACAATGCCCTTCTCGGTGCAGGCGTCTACGGGAATGTTGTTGACACCCGCGCCCGCTCTTGCGATAGCCAGAAGATTATCGCCAAGGGGCATTTCGTGCAAGGAAGCGGAGCGAACCATAATGGCATCGGGATTGTCAATGTCCTCGCCCACCTTATACGCTTTGCGGTCAAATATGTCCGTACCGACAGCCGCAATCTTGTTCATCAGTTTAATCTTTTTCATTGTCTCTCTCCAATCATTTTTCAAGCAAATCCGTTCTTCTCGGCGCTTTCTTTGAGAAATCAGTTTTCCTTGGGATTTTCCTCAGCAAACTTTTTCATAAATGCCACCAGAGTTTCTACACCCTCATAGGGCATTGCGTTGTAAATAGAGGCGCGCATACCGCCAACAGAGCGATGTCCCTTCAAATTGGCAAGACCCGCCTTGGTAGCCTCGGAAGCAAACTTTTTGTCTAACTCCTTGTCGCCTGTAACAAAGGTCACGTTCATCATAGAGCGGGAAGAAGCCACGACAGGCGCCGTATAATAGCTCTGGCTGTCCAGATAATCGTAAAGCAGCGCCGCCTTGCGCTCGTTGCGGCGCTTCATTTCGCCAAGACCGCCAATGGACAAAATCCATTCATATACCAGCTTCGCGATATAGATGCAGTAGCAGGGCGGGGTGTTATACATAGAGCCGTTCTCTGCCATAATGGTGTAGTTGAGCATCGTAGGCGTTTCAGGACGCGCCTTTCCAAGCAGGTCCTCACGAACAATGACAATGGTAAGGCCCGCCGGTGCCATGTTCTTTTGCGCGCCCGCGTAAATCAAGCCAAAGCGGGATACGTCAACAGGCTCGGAAATGATGCAAGAGGACATATCCGCAACCAAGGGAATAGAACCGGTGTCGGGAATTTCAGGAAATTTGGTTCCGTAAATGGTGTTGTTGAAGCAAATATGTACATAGTCCGCGTCAGGACGGATATCCTTCATGGTAAATTCGGGAATCATCGAAAAGTTAGAGGAAGCGGACGAAGCGGCAATGTTGATATCGCCGTAACGGGTGGCTTCATCATAGGCCTTCTTGGAGAATTGCCCAGAAACAATATAGTCCGCCTTGCCGCTCTTGGAAAGCAGGTTCAAGGGAACAGCGGCAAACTGGGTGGAAGCGCCGCCCTGTAAAAACAGCACCTTGTAGTTGTCGGGAATGTCCATCAGCTTGCGCAGGGCTGCCTCGGCATCCTGAATAATCTCTTCATAAACGGGGGAGCGATGGCTCATTTCCATGACGGACATGCCGCAACCCTTATAGTTCAACAAATCGGCAGCAGCCTCCTCCAAAAAGGGTACGGGAAGCATAGACGGGCCGGCAGAGAAATTATAAATTCTTTCCATAATCTTTTACGCGAAACGCGTTCCTTTCTTTCTTGTTCCGTAAAAATACTCATCCACTATAATAAATATAGTATCATTATACGACAATGTTAAAAATATGTCAACAGCATTTTTCTCTTGTCATTTGTAAAATTTTTACGAATGCAGGCGTATGTTTTTGTAGAAAAACGACAAAAATAAAAAAAAACAAAAAAACTCTTGACAAAAAGAAAAAACAATGATAGAATTAAACGGTATCTGGAAATCTCAGATTTGGCGGAATAGCTCAGTTGGCTAGAGCATTCGGTTCATACCCGACAGGTCATGTGTTCAAGTCACATTTCCGCCACCATTTCTCGGCCCGTTGGTCAAGCGGTTAAGACACGGCCCTTTCACGGCTGTAACATGGGTTCGATTCCCGTACGGGTCACCAAAACAAAGGACACTCCTTGCGAGTGTCCTTTTGTTTTGCTGATGCGCTCCGCGCACGAACCC
>JAGBFG010000032.1 GCA_017936565.1 Clostridia bacterium | reverse complement strand
GTCACCCGGCGAGAGGCGGTAGAGGGTGATCTCTTTGCCGTCCTCGGAAAGCATATAAAGACGAAGCCTGCCCGAGCGCACGATGAAAAGCCCCGTGCATCCCATATTGTCGTGAACGGGTTGGGAGCGGTCGAAGTGCTTTTCTGCCGTGTTTTCGCAAAGTAGCTGCTTGTCCGCCTCGGCAAGCACACTCCAGAACGGAAAATATGTTTCGTAGAAATTTTCAAGTGGCATGGCTTCGACTCCTTTCAAATGACTTTTTTGTATTATACCATATTTTTATGAATTTTTCAATCGTTTAATAGCAAAAAAAGAGCCGACCTTATATGGTTTTAAAATGCATATTTTGCTCAGATAAGCCGCGCCCCAAGTTGAGACGAGGACTATGCGACTTGTCCTTAGGGATAACTTTTTTACTCTTCACTAAAACTTCGGAAATTTTATGGTTGAAATGCAAATGGATTAATGCTATAATTGAATTATCAAATTATCAAAACGAAAGGATGGTAAGTATGAAAGCCGTTTCTGTGCAAAAAAACATTTCGGTGGTTGGCGAGTACGACGTGGTCGTATGCGGGGGCGGGCCTGCTGGGCTGGTTGCCGCGATTTCTGCGGCAAGGTGCGGGAAAAAGACCGCATTGATAGAGCGATACGGATTCCTTGGCGGAACCGCGACGGGCGGATACGTTGTTCCTATTAGTGGATTCTATTTTCAAGGCAAGCGTGTTGTCGGAGGAATCGCATGGGAGCTTGTGCAACGGTTGGAAAAGCTCGGTGCGGCGCAGGTTGAGCTGCCCAAGGGGCATGTTTCTGTCAATCTTGAATATTATAAATTGGTCGCGCAGCAAATGGCGATGGAAAGCGGCGTATCGCTTTATACAAACTGCTATCTTTCAGATTGCATCGTCGAAAAACAACGAGTGACTCACGCCATCATTGAAAGCAAAAACGGAACGGAAGCGATTCGAGGACAATGCTTTATTGATGCCACAGGCGATGGGAATCTATGCTATATGGCAGGCGTTCCGATGCTACAGCAAACCGAGGAGCTGCAGCCTGTCTCTTTATGCTTTATCATCACCGGTGTGGATACCTCTACCGAGCTTTTGAGGGATTGCATTCATCACAACGGCAAGGACGGAAAGCCGTCGTGCAATGCCGAAATCCGAAGGTATCTGTTGGAATGTGTTGAAAAAGGGAAGGTGCGCCAATTTGGCGGTCCGTGGTTCAACGCGCTTTTGATGGGAAATTCTCTTGCTGTTAATATCACACGCGCCAATGCAAACGCGACGGACAGAGAGGACTTTACAAAAGCCGAGTGTGCGCTGCGGGAAGATATATTCCGTATTGTTGAATTGCTGAGAGAAAAGTATCCCGAGTTTAAAAACTGCGAGATCGTGTCCTCTGCCGTGAATGCCGGGGTTCGTGAAACCAGACATATTGAAGGGGTTCATACGATCACGCTAAAGGATTTCGGGGGTGAAGCCGTCCCTCGTTGCGCAGTAGCGCATTGCGCGCATCCGATGGATATACACTCAGCAATGGGCGCGGGACAAAAACTACTTTCACTCAAAGGAAACTGTTACGTTCCGTACGAATCCATGGTCGCGAAGGGCTTTGACAATCTCATTGCGGCGGGGCGGTGCATTTCATCGGAAAAAGAGCCGTATGCCTCGATTCGCGTTCAAGCAACCGCTATGAGCATCGGCGAAGCAGCCGGTTTGATTGCCGATCTGCACTGTATCACCGGTGCACCCGTATATGATTTGCCTGTCGAGCAGCTAAAACAGCGGATATGTAAACAAAACTTTGTTTTGTAGCCTAAAATCTAATAAAAAGAAGTCAAAACGGAGGTCTCGAGCTTGAGATTTCCACAATTAAAAAACGCATTATTGTGCAGAATTTTTGTTTATGTGGTAGTGCTCGGCGGATTTATCGCCCCAATTATTATCGTTACCAATTTGGATTTTGTTCATCTGACAATTCAAATTGTTGTAAGCGCAGCTTTGGTAATTGCTCTTTTTATATATGTTTTTAAGAACCTTGCGTTTCTGATGGTAATAGACATTCAATTGGCACTATTACACTGTAACAATACAGCGAGAAAATGGTTTGCGCTTCCCGAGTCATTCGCTGTCAAAAAGGTTAAAAAGCGAATTTCGAAATTCGGCCAACAATGCTCGCCTACCGCAATTTCACCTAAGCCACATATGCTCCGATATAAAAGCAACTATCCGTTTACAATCTATTCAAGTGGCAACGAAAAAGTGATAGCGGTTTAACCTGAAGCCAACGCAGAAAAACATAAACTTCAAGTTGCTAAACCGACTTGAATACAACAAGAACACCCTGCCTTTTACAAGCCGAATTTGTATTTTTATTAAATCCACTATGTAAAAGACAAAATGGGTATTGCATCCCCATATAATATAAAATGCAGGTGCCTTTTTATCTATCAAGTTTGTTTAATATAGTATATCACATTTTTATAGACAAATCAAGTTTTTTAACGAAAATGAGGCTATAGTTGAAGAATATTATGACAAATAAAACCTAAATTATGTTTATATGCCTGTAACGAATTAGACGAAGCCATCTAATTCAGTCAACAAATACAAAAAGCCACCCAACGGCGTGCACAGTTAGCGGTAAATTGAAATTCAATTTACGACGTTCCGAAATATTCCTCGCGGTCCAAACAACCGCGTTCCGCAAGCGGAAACGGAATATTTCCAAAACAAAGTGCAGACCGAGTTGGGTGGCTTTTTTACTACTTATCGCGGGCAGGCAAGGGGCTTGCGGCATAATATGTAACGGTACAACAAAAAATATTACGGTTTGAGAGGTTGATATGCACTACAAGAGAAACGAAATGAATTTGTATTCTATACTGCGAAGACTGCCCGATGCTGTGGCGGTGATGGGCACAAACGAGGAAAGAAGCAGTATACAAGGGACGGTCAAATTTTATCAAGCGGCGAGCGGCGTTTTAATCGTGGCAGACATTTTCGGGCTTCCCGTTTCAGCTGAGCCGTGCCAAAGCAATGTTTTTGCTTTCCATATCCACGGCGGTTCGAGTTGCAGCGGAAACGAGACGGATCCGTTTGCCAACGCGGGAACGCATTATAATCCCAAGGGCTGTCCTCATCCGCATCACGCGGGAGATCTGCCGCCTCTTTTTGGTGTGGGAAATCGCGCATTTCTTGCCGTCCTTACCGATAGATTCACCGTAAATGAGGTTGTTGGCAAAACGGTGATCATTCACGACAGACCCGACGATTTCACCACTCAGCCATCCGGAAACGCGGGCAACAAGATTGCTTGCGGCATTATTTCAATGGTAAAGCGGTGAGCAGCCGCCTTTGAGGTAATAGAGAATTGTGAGGAAATAGTGAACACAGAGAAAAAGCACCGTTTCAGAAAGACAGTTGGGTTTGGTGTATGTTCTTACGGTATTGTGTCGGTGTGACGCCGTATTGCTTTCGGAACAGCATAAAAAAGTAATTTTCACGGTCACGAAAGCCCACGTTGCTCGCCACCTTTCTTATGCTGATGGTGGTATGCTTCAATAGCATACATGCCGCGTTTAGGCGGTAACGTGTCACCAATTCCGAGAAGGAGCAGCTATATTCCTTGCGAATGATGCGCGAGACTTGCTTTGCGCAAAGATACAGCGCGTCGGCAATATCCGACAGATGTAGCTCCTCACAATAATGCGCCGAAATATAAGACTCAATGATGTTGATATGTTTTGACCTTTTTCCTATCTGCGAGGCAGGATTTGAGCCTTGCCGCTTCATAGGAGAAAAAATATCCAAAAACAATAGCGGCAAAAAATACTGTATGTTTTCCGCGGGCTGTTTGTTTGCAAGACCTTGCGCGATGTGGTCTATATAAAAGAACAGATCCTCTGTCAGCGGAAGCTGCGTGATTCCCTTGGAGAGCCTTTGAATGACCTCATTATACAAGAGATCAGGGCTGTTTTGCAGGTGTTCAAGCGAAAAATACATGGCGTACGCTTCAAAATCCGTTCCCTCGGTGTAATGGTTTACAAAAGGTGGGACGATCAATAAGGATTGTTTGCCCCTTACGGTGCTTTGCTCGGTTACAACCGAAAAAGCGCCTTGCTTTATAAAAAACACCTCAAAAAAGGAGTGCTGGTGTAAAAATCGAAGATTGGTGAGTGACAAAGCGGAATTTTTCTGAGATTTTATACAAAAGGCATCCTGAAATAAGATGACCGAAAGCCGTATGTCCGATAAGTCGAACCGCAAAACGAGCTCTTTCATAACCTGTCCTTTCCAAGAAAAGTATATAAGCATTATAACGCATATTTTTAAAGAGCGCAAGTGAAACTCTAAAAAAAGGACATTTTTTTCAAAAACTGTCCCAGAAATAGTCTTGAAAAAAGACTTCGCCTCTCTTATAATAGACGCGCAAGCAAAAGGCGTTAAAGGCTGAAATGCAGCAAACGGTTGCATACAGGCAAAAAGACGTATAGGAGTTGTGTCATGAAGACGAAGGTAAAAGAGTTTCTCAAAAGCTATCTGCTTTTGATCTTAATAGCGGCGATGATCATTACGGTTTCCGTTATCAATAAACAATCCTTTATCAAAACACTGCCCACGCTGATTTCTCTGTTTGTTCAGGTACTTCTCGTGGTGGCTGACCGTAGAGCGTTTTTGGTCGGGGGACTTAACGCACTCCTTTACGGTCTGTCCTATACAATGGACGGCATCTATTTTTCCGCCATTTGCGCATGTTTAATCTCTGCCCCAGTGCAGATCTTTTCCTTCTTTAATTGGAAAAAGAATGCCGAAGGCAAAAAGACACCATTAAAGGTGCTTGGCAAGGGCAAGCTTTCCCTTACGGTTTTGATAATTCTTGTGATGTGGGCTGTTGTTTATTTTGGTCTGTCACGGTTCTTTGCGAATGCAACGCTACCGCTCGTGGACACTCTTATCTTTACACTCGGGATAGCTTGCACCTTCCTCTCGGCTTTTCGCTATGTGGATTCGCAATACATCAGTCTAATCAACGGTGGGGCTTCTCTTGCGTTGTGGATCATCATCACGGTTCAAAACCCTGCAAGTCTTAATTACGTCATTATTTCGGTCTATAATTTATACCGCACCTTGCAGGCGGCAGTTAATTGGACACGCCAATATCGGAATGCAACACGCCAATAATGTCCTTTTTGCGCCTTTGGCGCAAAAGAATGCGGGCTATGATCGTAACAAAAGAGAAACATCATCTAATTTAATCGACAAACACACAAAAAGCCACCCGATTGGGTGGCTTTTTTCCTCTTCACTTTTTACTAAATCCCTCTGCTTCGGCAAATAATAAGCAATAGTGAAGGGCTTTTTCAAGGGAAGGAGCGAGTCAAATAAATTTTTCCTTACACGCCTTGAAGCCCTCGGAAATATCGCGCTCGCTGACGATAAGGTCAACGTCGTTCACGGTGCAAAGATTGCTCATACAAGGCTCGCCAAGCTTTCCTGAATCAAGCATTAAAACCTTTTTCTTGGACTGCGACATCATTACCTTGCGCACGGAATTTTCCTCTATGGCGTTGTCTGTGAGCATCCCATCGCTTGTGAGGGTTCTGACGGAAAAGAAGCAGATGTCCGCATTGAACTTGCGCAAAAAGAACTCCGCATAGCCGCCAACGTATACGTACGTATCCGAGGCAAGCTCGCCGCCCGTCACAAAGGTTTTGATGTTTTTATTGGCAAGAACGAGGGGCGCCTTGGCGCTGTTCGTTATCACCACAACAGATTTTTTATCGCCAAGCTCCTGCAAAAGCGCCAGCGCCGTGGAAGAGCCGTCCACCATAACGGTGTCTCCGTCGTTTATCAGGTCAAGGCATTTTTTGCCGATGACTGTCTTGGCTCCGGGATTTTCCTTTTCACGCATTGGCAGAGGCAGATTTTCTCCCAGCTCGCTTCTGTGAACCGCGCCGCCGTGGGTACGGATGATTTTTCCCGCCTCATTCAGCTTCGCAAGGTCCCGCCGCATTGTCGGCTCGCTGACAAAAAGCGCCGCGCAAAGTTCCAAAACGGTTGCCCCCTTGTGCTTGCGCAGATATTCAAGAATCGCCGTTTCTCTTTCCTTAAAGCCCATTTGTATGCCCTCTTTTCTGATTGTTTGCTCATAAAACATCTTGAACATTATCATTTTTTGAGCGTATCGCTCAACTTTTGCCATCGTTGTTGACAATTTCAATCAAATGTATTATAACATAGATAGATGGTAAAATCAAGCAAAAGGAGAAAATATTATGCCAAAAATGAATCTTGACTGGAAAACTGCTTACGCTTTTATTACCGATGCTTTCGTGGGTGCGGGCGTTCCGCGCGAGGATGCTGAAATCTGCGCCGACGTTCTGCTTGAAAGCGACAAGAGAGGAATAGAATCGCACGGCTGCAACCGCTTCAAGCCCGTGTATATAGACAGAATAAAGGCGGGCATTCAGCAGCCCGTGACCAACTTTGAAATCATCAAGGAAACGCCGACTACCGCCGTCGTTGACGGGCATCACGGTATGGGGCAGGTGATAGGACACAAGGCGATGAGCCTGGCTATCGCAAAGGCAAAGGAATACGGTATGGGCATGGTCGCCGTCCGTAATTCTTGCCATTACGGGATTGCGGGATATTACGCCACTATGGCAACAAAGGCAGGCTGTATCGGTATGACGGGCACAAATGCGCGCCCCTCGGTTGCCCCGACCTTTGGCGTTGAGGGGATGTTCGGTACCAACCCCTATACAGTCGGCATACCGACAGACGAGGCATTTGACTTTATTTTTGACTGCGCGACGTCCATCACGCAAAACGGTAAGGTCGAGTATTATGAAAGAATAGGCGAGCCTGTCCATCCCGGAACCATTATTGACAGTGACGGAAACGCAGTCGAAGGGGATGCCGGCGTTGCGCTTAGAAAGATAAGAGAGGGAAGCGCCGCTCTGACAACGCTCGGCGGCATCGGCGAAGCGCTTGGCGGCTACAAGGGCTACGGCTTTGCTTTGGTCGTTGAAATGCTTTCTGCCGTGTTGCAGGACGGTATGTACGGCAAGGATCTTGACGGAAAGGACGAAAACGGCAATATCCGTCCCTACCATCTTGGGCATTTCTTTATCGCGATTGATACCGAGCATTTTATGGGCGAGGACGTTTGCCGCAAGAAGGCAGGCGACATTCTGCGCGCGATAAGAGCGTCGAAAAAAGCGCCTGGAGCAGAGAGAATTTATACCGCAGGTGAGAAAGAATACGAGATTTGGCTCTCCCGTAAGGAAGCGGGCGTGCCGATCAACGAGTCCGTTCAGGCGGAAATGGTAAAGGTAAGAAACGAGCTTGGGCTCACACAGTACGTGTTCCCTTGGGAGGAATAAGACAATGAATTATGCGGAAGAATCCCTGAAAAAGCATTATGAGTGGGGCGGCAAGATAGAGGTAACGGCGAGAGTTGAGGTCAAAAGCAAGGAGGACCTCTCGCTTGCATACACGCCCGGAGTGGCAGCGCCCTGTCTTGCAATACAAAAGGACGAGGGAAAGTCATTCGAGCTGACACGCAGATGGAATACCGTTGCGGTCATTACAGACGGAACGGCGGTTCTGGGGCTTGGGGATATCGGTCCTGTTGCGGGAATGCCTGTTATGGAAGGCAAGGCGCTTTTGTTTAAGGCGTTCGGCGATGTTGACGCCATCCCGCTTTGCGTAAAAACCAAGGACGTTGACGAGCTTGTGCGTACCGTTTCTCTTATTTCGGGAAGCTTTGGCGGCATCAATCTGGAAGACATATCCGCGCCCCGTTGCTTTGAGGTGGAAAGACGGCTCAAAGAGGTGTGCGACATTCCCGTTTTCCATGACGACCAGCACGGAACCGCTATCGTTTTGGGCGCGGCGCTCTTAAACGCCTTAAAGGTTGTAAAAAAGGAGCTTTCCACCGCAAAAATTGTCATCAACGGCGCGGGAAGCGCAGGCATTGCCATTGCCCGTTTCCTTCTTGGTATGGGTGCGCAAAGCATCACCGTTTGCGACAAGGCGGGAACGCTCTTTGAGGGCAAGGCAGGAATGACCGCGCCCCAAGCTGAACTGGCAAAACAGACGAACAAGGATAGGCTTGACGGATCTCTTGCGGATGCTATGAAGGGAGCTGACGTGTTTATCGGCGTTTCCGCGCCCAACATTGTGAGCGAAGAAATGATAGCATCTATGGCAAAGGGAGCTGTGGTTTTCCCGATGGCAAATCCCGTTCCGGAAATCTCACCCGAGCTTGCTATTAAGGCAGGGGCGGCAGTCGTCGGCACAGGTAGAAGCGATTTTAACAATCAGATAAACAACGTGCTGGCGTTCCCCGGCATATTCCGTGGCGCGCTTGACGCAAGAGCGCGCGAAATAAACGAGGAAATGAAAAAAGCGGCGGCATACGCCATTGCCTCTCTCGTTAGCGAAGAAGAGCTTTGCAAGGAATATATCATTCCCAAGGCGTTTGATGAGCGAGTCGGAAAAGCCGTGGCAAAGGCTGTCTATGACGCTGCCGTCAAAACGGGCGTGGCAAGAATATAAGAAAAACGCAAAATGTGCTGCCTTTTGAGGCAGCACATTTCTCATAAATAAAAAGCGATTGACTTTTCAAAAAACATATGCTATACTTCAAGCAATAAGCGAGAAAGGATCTTTTCATATGACAACTGTTGCGGTAAACAAGGAAAAGGTCATCGGTAAAATCAAGCCAATGCACGGTGTCGGACAGCCCCCCCTGAAGGGCATAAATACAGGATACTTTTTTTATTTGAGTGAAGCGCACATCCCGTATTCGAGATTGCATGATGTTGGCGGTTGGTTCGGCGGAAATATGTGGGTGGATATTCCCAACATCTTCCGTGACTTTGATGCCGACGAAACCAACCCCGAAAATTATGATTTTACTTGGACCGACATTTTAATCAAGGGCTTGATGGAGCACAACTGCCCCCCTGTATACCGTTTGGGCGTTACCATAGAGAATTTCAATTCCATTAAGGCGTACAGAACCGTTCCCCCCAAGGACTTTGAAAAGTGGGCGAGAATTTGCGAGCACATCATTCGCCATTATAACGAGGGATGGGCAAACGGCTTTTTCTACGACATCAAATATTGGGAAATCTGGAACGAGCCCGACAACGGACGCCCCGAAAAGAAAACGGAAAATATGATGTGGACGGGAACGGCAGAGGACTTCTACGACCTTTACCGTGTCACCTCAAAGCACCTGCGTAAATGCTTTGGAAACACCATTAAAATCGGCGGCTACGGGCATTCGGGCTTTTATCTGGCAGACAGCATAAAGGACGTTGCATCCTTCCAAGCGGGTATGGCGTTGAAGGAAGCGTCTACCGATTGGGAATTGAGAACCCAGTATTTTCTTGATTTCTTTGACGGCTTTATCGATATGGTGGTAAAGGAAAACCTGCCGTTTGACTTTTTCTCCCACCACAGCTACGCAAGCCTTGAAAACAATATAAAAAGACAAACGTATGCCGAAAAGTATCTTGAAAAGGTAGGTCATTCCCACGTTGAAATTCATTTGAATGAATGGAATACAACGCCCAAAAATTCGGAAAAGGCAAGCCTACAAGCCTGCGCGCACGCCACAGCGATGCTTCTGGTGATGCAGAATATGAAAATGGATATGATGTGCTTCTACGATGCCCAGCTCGGCATTGGCGACTATGCGGGGCTTTTCAACCCCTTGACCTACAAGCCCTTCTATACCTTTTACGGCTTCAAGGCGTTCGGCGAGCTGTACGTTCTTGAAAATCAGGTGGAATGCGCCGTGAAGGGTGACAGTGTTTATGCCTTGTCCGCTTATAAGGACGGCGTTGGTAAGCTTCTTGTCACAAGCAACAAAGACACAGAGGATGAAATAAAAATATCCGGAATAAAGATCAAGGAAGCCTATACCATTTCCGAGGACAAATATTTAGAAAAAACAGATATACAAGGCGAGATATATAAGATAAAGCCGTATGAAACGGTTTTGTTCGTGTATTAAGCCTTATAGAAAAAACCGTTGGCGTGCCGTTTTGAACGGAGAAACACGCTAACGGTTTTTGCTTTATCGCATCAGTTATCTATCCACATATGATAGATATTGACGCAGCAGCTTTCCTTGTAGGTTTGAGAATATTGCAAAAGAAGGCGGCTTTTACCGTCCTTTTCAATAACGGCGTTGTTGGAATAAAAGGAAATGGCAGGATGAATGTCTACAATCCGTGTGCCCTCATCCCAGTGGATGCCGTCAGATGAGGTGTATAGCACAAGAGCGTTTATCTTATCCGCCTCTCTGCCGTGCAGAATGAATTGCCCGTCAAAGAGAGCGATTTGCGGATTGCGGATTTTCCTTGCAAGATAGCAGACGCCGCTCTCGCCAAACGTTTTTCCAAGGTCTTCGCTGATGATATAGTCCATTTTCTCTTCCTTTTCGGCGTTGTAGGCGTAGACTATCAGGCGCCCCTGTTGGTCAAAAATAAAATTGCAATAGCCTCTTTGAAGGGTAGAAGCAAACGGCACAACGCAAAGCTCTTGGAAGGAAAGACCGTTGTCGCGGCTGATGAAGAGGCGATAAAGATGCTCCTCATCCTTTCCCAAAAAGTCGCTGTTGCAGAATTGCAGCACGTAAATGACACCCTCGTGGTAGCGAGAGGCGTACACTCTGCCCTCAAAACCCGAAAGACCTCTTGCCTCTTCCCAGGTTTCCCCACCGTCAGTCGAGCGAATATAGGTGGGCCTTTGAAAGGGCATACAGCAGCCTATATCCGATTGAGAAAATAAATTGCAAAAGGCGACGATAGAGCCGTCATCACATACGACGGCAGTTTCAATGATGGCGGAATACAGCCCGTCAAGCAAGGTCTGGTAGCTGTAAGGAACAATATGAAAATCCCCAAAGGTTTCCCCATAATCCTCGGAAAGACGGTATTCCATAAAGCCAAAGCCAGAATGCCCGTCACAGCGCACAGCGGAAACGTTGGAATTGAAATCCATGATTTTTCCGCCCCCGAGGTTGAGAATGGGATGTCCCATATGACCGCTTCTTCCTCTTGCCTCGTTATCAATGTATAAAATAGGGTCGCTTAACGAAATGTCACGAACCTTGCCGTGAATGATTTTGCTGGTATGCACGGTTATCCCCTTTCTTTTTTGTTGCTGGAACGTATTTTCTTTTACTTTCCATAGAATAACACAAAAACGTGGATTTTGCAAGTGAAAAAACGTTTTTTTCTCTTGCTTTTTGTCGCGAAGCGGAGTATAATGTGACTGTCATTTCTTTTTAGTCTTCGGAAAGGAAGAAAAACAAATGGAAAACCTACGTAAGCGTAACGGTACGGGACTTTTGATTTTTCTTTGCTGGCTGTTATACGCCTCATCCTATCTTGGCAAAGTAAACTATTCTGCCAATATCACGCAAATTGTCGATTTTTACGGTGTCACAAAATCAGAAGCGGGGCTTGTGCCGACCTTTTTCTTCTTTTCTTATGGAATAGGGCAAGTGATAAACGGCATGATGTGCAAAAAATACAACGTCAAATGGGTTGTGTTTGGAAGCTTGTTTTTGTCGGGCGTTTTTAATCTGGCTGTTGCCGTCAGTCAAAGCTTCGGTTTCATTAAGTGGCTGTGGCTGGTCAACGGCTTTACCTTGTCGCTTTTGTGGCCGAGCCTGATACGCCTTTTGTCAGAATCCTTACCCAAAAAGGATTTGGGAAAATCCAGCTTCGTGATGGGAACGACGGTTGCCAGCGGCACGCTCCTCATTTACGGACTAAGCTCTCTCTATGCGATTTTTGGGCGCTTTAAGCTCGCCTTTTTCACAGCCGCCTTTGCGGATATAACGGTTTCGCTTGTCTGGCTTTTTCTCTACGGTAGGGCGACGTCTTGGGCAAAAAGCGAAAAGGTGAGGCAAGACGGGGAAGAGAATGTCCTTCAAGCCTCGCTTCCCACGAAAGAAAGTAAAACAAACGGCAAGACCTTTGCCCTCTTGTTTTCCTCTCTGTGCTTTTGCGCGGTGGGCGTGAATCTCGTCAAGGACGGACTCACCACTTGGGTTCCTTCTATCTTAAAGGAAGAGTATATGATGCCCGACTCACTTTCGATTTTTCTTACCCTGCTTTTGCTTGTCGTGGCGATATTTGCAAACCCAGCGGCGTTGTTCTTACATAAAAAAATTCCCGACTATGTTTCTCATTGCGGCTTTGTCTTTTTCATTATAGGCGTGCTGATTTTAGGAATTATCGGCTCCCTTACCGTCAAAGAGGCGTTGCTTTTGCTTGTCCTCTTGGTTGCGGTCAATTTTTTGGCGGCAAGCCTTAACAACCTCATTACTGCCGTCTTCCCCTTGTTTATGCGAAGCCGAGGCAATTCAGGGCTTTATGCGGGCGTCTTGGACGGATTTTGTTATGTGGGTAGCGCTATCAGCTCCTACGGTATTGGCTTTGTGGCAGAAAATTGGGGCTGGAACGCCGTCTTTTACGTGCTGCTCGGCTTTTGCACGCTTGCCTGTCTTATCTTTCCGATTTATCGCCTTGCGAAGCGCCGTATCGGCAAAAAGGCTTCCCCTTAATCATTCTTTATATTTGAAAAAAGCGGTACCTGTTTCAAGGTACCGCTTACAATTTTATAAAGCCGATTTTTTCAGATGCCGAAAAAGATATAGGGCGTTTATGGCGCTTCCTACAAGGCAAAGCCCTGTCAAAACAAGAACAACCCACATTTTAAGGCACTCGTTGACGGTGTAAAGCCCAAGCTTGCCTAAAATCTTGTATGCCAGAATGGGCAAATACAGGGCAAGCATGATATATTCTCTCTTGTAAAAGGGCTTAACGGCAACGCTTGCTCTCTGAAATCTCTTTTTGCTGACAATAAACAGCACCACACCCCCGTGCATCAAAAGCAGAACGATGACAAAGAGAAGGGAAGACACAAGCTGCAACAGCGCCAGCATCGAAAAGGTGACGAGTATAGCCAAAAGAAAAAGAGTGAAATTTACCTTTTGTTCTTTGTTCAGCGGCATTTTTATACCCTTTCCCCTGAACAGAGATGGCAGGCAACAAAGTGCCCGGGCTCCACCTCAACGGTTTCGGGTTGAATGTACTTGCACTTTTCCATCGCCTTGGGACAGCGCTGACAAAAACGGCAGCCGATGGGCGGGTCAATGGGGCTGGGAATATCCCCCTTCAAGATGGTTCGCTCCTTCTTGTTGTCCACGTCAATGTCAAGCACCGCGGAAAGCAGGGCTTGGGTATAGGGGTGCATAGGATTTTTATAGATGCTCTCGGTTTTTCCGCTCTCCATCATCTTGCCCAAATACATAACGGTCATATGGGTGCAAATGGTTTTCACCACCGCCAGATTATGAGAAATGAAAAGATAGGTCATCCCGATTTCCTTTTGCAGCTTCATCAAAAGGTTGAGAATTTGCGCGTGAACAGAAACGTCAAGCGCGGAAACAGGCTCGTCACAAACCAAAAAATCAGGGTTGAGAATAATGGCGCGGGCGATACCGATTCTTTGCCGCTGCCCGCCCGAAAAATCGGATGGATGGCGGTGAAGGTCTTTATCCGACAGACCCACCAAGCGCAAAAGCTCAAGCACTCTTGCTTCAATCTCCTCATCGGTATAGCCGCCGCGAATCTTTAACGGCTCGCCGATAATCTGCAACACGTCAAAGCGGGGATTGAGAGAGGAATAGGGGTCTTGGAAAATCATTTGCATACCGCGGCGCATTTCCGTGAAGGTCTTTTTGTCAACGCCAAACAAATCTTTTCCTTTGAAGTATACCGTACCCTCGGTGGGCGTGATCATTCCGAGCATGGTGTTTGCCAGGGTGCTTTTTCCGCACCCCGACTCACCAACAAGACCGTAGGTCTCTCCCGGGTAAATATCCAAGGAAATGTCAGAAACGGCCTTGACGGTCTTTTTCTTACCGAAAAGAAACCCGCCGCCCACAGGAAAATGCACAGACAAATTTCTGACGGAAACAAGGGGCAGATTGCCCTTTTCATCAACCTCTTGGGCAAGAGGGGGATTGTTTTGTATATCAGCCATAACAAAGGACACCTTTCTTATATGTATCGAGGGGCAAGTAGGTCTGCTTATTTATCTTCGCCCTTTTCGGACAAGGGGTGAAAGCAGCGCACACAGTGCCCGGGCGCGATTTCTCGCAAGGGTGGCATATCGCATTTGCATTCCTCGGTGGCATACCGACAGCGAGGGTGGAAATAACAGCCCTGGGGCTTGAACATCGGATGCGGCACTGAGTCGGGAATCTGAATGAACTCGTGGTGGTCATCGGAAAGACGGGGAATAGCGCCAAGCAGCCCCTCTGTATAGGGATGCAAGGGCTTTTTGAACAGCTCGTAGGCGTTTGCCGTTTCCACAATCTTGCCCGAATACATCACGTAAATGCGGTCTGCCATATTGGCAACGATGCTCAAATCGTGCGTAATCAGCAAAAGAGAAGTATTGTGCTTGCGTTGCATATCCGACAAAAGCTCCAAAACCTGCGCTTGAATGGTCACATCCAAGGCGGTTGTCGGCTCGTCTGCTATGATGAGCTTGGGTTGGCAGGCAAATGCCATCGCGATCAGCACTCTTTGGCGCATACCGCCCGAAAGCTGATGGGGAAAATCCTTATACCGCAGCTCAGGAGAGGGAACACCCACCATTGCCAAAGCCTTGATGCTGTGCTCCTTGGCTTCCTTGCGCTTCATATTGCTGTGGCGCATAAAGATTTCGTCTAACTGACGGCCAACGGTCATAACAGGGTTTAAGGCGGTCATAGCGTCTTGGAAAATCATAGACATCTGACTGCCTCTGATGGATTGCATTTTTTGCTCGGAAAGAAGCGTTAAATCCTCGCCGTTTAATTTTAATTCGTCCACTCGTATCATAGCGGGCGGGGAGCTTAATAGCTTCATAATTGCCAAGGAGGTCATGCTTTTTCCGCAGCCCGATTCACCCACCAGGGCAACGCATTCACCGGGCTTAATATCAAGGTCAATGCCTTCAACCGCTCGGATAACACCGGCTTCGTTTGGAAAAATAACCTTCAAATTGCGCAAGGTGAGCGTGTTTTCTTGTTCGGTTGTGTCAGGGGAAGAGATTTTCTTTTCGTCATTCATGCCGCACACGCTCCTTTTCTTCGATGTAGCCGAGCTTTTCTTTTTCGTCCATAGAGTCAAAAACCTCTTCGATGTAAGCACCGTTTAAGTTTTTGAAGATTTTGTATACGCTGCTGGTCTGCTTCATACGGGGGTTGAATACCTCTTCCATCGCAACGCCGATACGCATAAAGGCAAACACCGCCAGGAAAATACCGATACCGGGGGCGATGATCCACCACCAATGACCAAACAGCATCGCGCCGCCGCTTTGTACCTCGGCAAGCATTTTGCCCCAACTGATAGCCGTCGGGTCGCCAAGACCGAGAAAGCTCAGCCCCGCCTCAGCCACCATAATACCGGCGCTGGTTAAGGCAGTGGACATAATGAGCAGGTGCGAAACGCCGGGCAGAATATGCCGCATCATAATATGCATGCGGCTAGCCCCCGCCAGCTCTGCTGCTTTTACGTAGTTGCTGTTCTTTAACACAAGGGTTTGCGAGCGCACCACGCGCGAGAGTCCCGTCCAACCAAACAGAGTGAAAATAAAGATAATCATTCCATAGCTCTTGCCAAAGAGGTTGGTAAGCACAATGGTTAAGGGCAGGGTAGGAATGACAAGCATAACGTCCACCACGCGCATAATAACGGTATCGACCCAAGAGCCGATGTATCCTGCCAGAATGCCCATAAAAGCGCCGATAAAGGCGGTTAAAATGCCTGTTATCAAGCCAATGGACAGAGAAACGCGCGAGCCGTAAATCAGCATACTGAAAATGTCTTGTCCTGTGGTGATGGTAGTGCCCAAGGGGTGTTCCCAAGAGGGACTTAATCCCTTTGCGGCGCGCTGTGTCACGTCATAGGGGTCAAACGGAGCAATCACGGGCGCGAAAACGGCGCAAATAAAGAGAAGCGCCAACAAAATAAGTCCCACACGTCCTTTGGGACGCATCCAGAGCTTTTTGATAAAATCGCCGAAGCCAAGGATGGCCTTTTTGATTTTCTTCCAAGAGGCTATTCCAAAGGCCTTTATGCCCTTGCCCGCCTTTTTCCAAAAGTTTTCCATTTTATTCTTCCTTTCCTTTGTTCTCTCTGTCAGCGTTTGTCCCCAACGGTTACACGCGGGTCGAGCAAGCTGTAACAAAGGTCGGTCACAAGGTTAGCAACCAAGGCGAAGGTGGAGAGAAAGAGCATAATGCCCATCATCAAGGGATAGTCGTTGGTATTGTTTGCCTCTAAAAACAGAGTTCCCATACCGTTCCAGTTAAAAATCTGCTCAATAACAACCGCGCCGCCAATCAAACCGCTGACGCTCATACCAAGGCTCGTCACAATGGGCAAAACGGCGTTGCGCAGCGTGTGCTTGTAAAGCACCGTGGAATTGGAAAGCCCCTTGGCTCTCGCCGTTAAAATGAAGTCCTCGCCCGACACGGCAATCACGCTGTTTCGGGTTGTTTGTGCATAGCTGACAATACTGCCGATAGCCATACTGAAAATAGGAAGCGCCGCATTGTAAAACACACGGCCAATGGCTTCCCAGGACCAGTCAAAGCCAGCTACCATATTGGGGTCGGTGTAGGCTGGGAACCATTCCCATTCAAAGCCCATATAGAGAACCAGAATCAACGCGATAAAGAAAGAGGGAAGCGCGGTGGTAAAGGTAGAGGCGTTCATCAAAATCAAATCCGGCCAGCGCCCTCGCCGCCAAGCCGCAAAGGCGCCAAAGGAAATACCTAAAATCGCGCCAATGAGCATTGTGCTTAAAGAAAGCACCAGCGTCCAAGGAATACGCTCGAAAATCAAATCGGCAACCTTGGGTGAGCCCGACTTGAAGGATGTATCCAAATCGCCGTGAAACAAATCGGAAACATAGCGGATATATTGCTCGGCGGTAGAAACGTCAAAGCCGTATTGCTTTCTGGTCAGCTCCTTTACCGCCTCATAAGCATCGTCGCTCATATTGCCCTGCGGGGGATAGTAGCGCTCGGCGGGGTCTTCAACGCCAATGCGCGGGATAAAGAAGTTCAGCGTTAAGACAACAAAGAAAATCAGCACCGTATATAAAATACGCTTGATGACATAACTTTTTTGCATGGTTTCAGTCAAAACTTGCTTGGCAAGCTTTCTTTTCCTTTCTTGGAAATTTTAGTTATGCGCGGTTTATTTTGCGTTTACCCTTTGAAGGTTTTGCAAGCTCTCGGTGGTGAAGGCAGTTCCGCCTTCCACAGAAATCCAACCTGTATAGCGGTCAGTTCTTGCCACGGAAATAACGTTGCTGCTGTAAAGCGGAATTTTGTAATACTGCTCGGCAATCAAAACCTGTATTTCCTTCAAAAGGTCATATTTTGTGTTTCTGTTCAGCGTCTTGCGCATTTCTTCAATCTTGGCGGTCAGCTGTGCGTTATTCAGTCTGCCGTAATTAGAGGACTTGCCCATCGTGACAAAATGAGATTTCAGCATAATGTCCGCAGTAGAGGGGGTAATGCTTACCCCTTGGGTAGCCATATCAAACTTTCCGCTGTAAAAATAGGTATTTTCGGGAGAGCTGCCTTGCGCGGCAAACTTCACGTCAATGCCAGTCTTTTGAAACTGCACCTGTAAGAAGCTAACCAAATCCTGCTCACCGGGAGAGGTCAAAATATCAAAGGAAACGCGTTTTCCATTAAGCAAACGGTAGCCCTTTTCATCTTTGTCGGGAACAATGGCATCAAGCAGCCGATTTGCCTCTTTCAGCCTTTCGGCAACGTCTCCCTGCATTCTGTCGGCGCTCGGCTCGTAAATATCCACCATAGAAGATGAAACAAGCCCTGAGCTGTATGTGCTTGCCGCTCCGCTTTGTACGTTCTGTATGAGCTCCCTTTGGTTGATAGCCAAAGCCAGCGCCTTTCTGAACTCCACGTTCCCCAAAAGCGCCCGCATTTCGTTTTGCTCGGACGTGGGGGGATTGAGGTTCAGAACCAGGGTGTTGACAAAGGAGTTGCCCGCTTCCAACACCTGCATATCGTCCTCTTTTTCAAACAAGGTGCGGTAGTTGGGGCTGATAGAGGAATCAAGCACATCTATATAGCCGTTCAGAATGGAGAAGATAGCAACGTTTTGCTCCTGATACAAAATAAACTTGATTCTGTCTACCTTGTAGAGTAATTCGTCCCCGTCCTTCATATGATAATCTTCCCGACGGTTCAGAACGATTACCTGCGCATTGGAGCTTTCCTGCTCAAGCGTAAACGGGCCGCATCCCACGGGATTTTGATATAAGCTGCGCAAGGCCTCGTTCGGCTCGGTGGAGTTGGCGGGCATATCGGTGGAAATGACAGGCTGCCATAAATGCCTTGGCAGTATCAGAATGGTCGTAAAGAGGGAAGCGATAGCGCCAAGCACCTTTGAGGTGTGCAAATATACGACGGTATCCTCTTCTTCCTCGGTGAAGGTGTATTTTCCGGGATGCTCAGCGGTGAAAATGCCTTGCTTTGTCATAATACCGCTTGTATAGCGATGCTCCAAATCGGAAACCCAAGCCAAAGCGCCCGCGTGGTTGGAGCGGGAGCTGTCCGCACACAAGTCCAAGGTAAAATAAATATCCTCTGCCGTGACGGGCGTTCCGTCACTCCAAGTGGCGTTTTCGTGCAAAATGATTTTGACGGGAATGTAAGAGCCGCTATTGCCGTAATAATATTCAATCGCGTCATAGTCCGTCTCTCCGTTCTCGGTCAGAAGAGGTGTGCCGTCAGGAGCGATATAATACCATTCCTTTGCCAAGGAAGGCTCATAAGACGCGGTGTTTTCATCGTAAGAAAAAAGGGTGCTGTAAATCATACTGGAAAGCGTGGGCGCTATGCCGTCACGGGATTGCCAGGGCATATATGAGGTGGGGAATGACGTGCCCACGTGACCGACATACAGCGTGTCGGTGGTATCGTTCATCCGTTCTTTGTTTCCGCCAGCCCCGCAGCTCACGAAGGAAACCGTGAGAATTGCCAAAAGGCAAAGCAGGGAAATGGCGCGTTTGAAGAAATGTTGCATAGTGAAAACCTGTCCTTCTTTGGAAATCTTGTGCCTTGCGGCAACCCATAAAGCGCAATGATACCGTTTTGATACCATTGCGCTTAGGGCAAAAGATTATGCTGCCTTCATTAAATCGGGAATTGCATTTTAGCGCCGAAGCCTTCTCTTGTCGCGCTGTTGTCATAAACCTCTTCAATGCGGAAGACGTAGGCAGGGCGGGTGAGCCAGCGCTCCATATTGGGCGCATGGTAAACGTCGTGCTGCGCATTGATGAATTGCTGATAAATTTCGCGCTTGCCCGAATCGTTTTCGTCGTGAATTTCCATCTGACCGCGAAGCTCATAGGAAATCATAGGGGGCTGATAGAACAGCACGGTTGCCTGGGGATTTGCCTTGTAGTTGATGTAGCTGTGGTCCTTTGCCATTTCAAGGCTTCCAATGCAGGTAAAGTCAACGCGGCTCTGCGCCTCGGGGCTGTACATATATTTCAGCAAAACAGCCAGACCTCTCATAGAATAGGTCTTGTCCTCGGGGTCATATGTCTTGATGTGGTTGATATATGCCTCTAAGGTCTCCTCTAAGTACTCGGGCTTGGGCATAAAGCCAATACCCTTAATGCTGGCGTTCAAGCCGGCGGGGCCGTAGGAAACAAGAGCAGGGTCGTGCGAGCAAAAGCTAAGGAAAACCTTTTCCTTGCTCATTTCCTTCCCGTCGTAAAGGTTTTGAACGGTCTGCGCTCTGGTTCTGAATGCCCAGTTAAAGAAAAGTTCTGCGGATCTCATCATTTTATCTCCTTGAAAACAAGTTTTTTGCCGTGACATCCTTTTCTGTTCTTATGGAAAGGAAAGAAGTGCCATCTCTTGCATAATTGCATTATACCACATCACTATGCGAAAGTCAACCTATTTTATTGAATAAAACGAAAAAAGGAAAAATATGTCTTTTACGGACGAATTAAGAAAAAAAGCATTGACAAGCGCGAAAAAAAGCGTTATACTATTAAATAAGAAAAAATATACCAAATACCAAAAATATGACCTTGGAGGAAAAACAATGAAACTTTTGAAACTGTTATCTCTTCTTTTGTGCTTCGTGATGCTTTGCTCCGTGCTGCTCGTTGGCTGTAACGGCGGCGGTAATCAAACGGGCGGCGGCGAAACCGGCGGCGAAACGGGTGGCGGTACCACCTCTGCCAATCCCGCTGTGGTTGCCTTGGCAGGCGACTATGCCTTGAACGGCGCCGATTACGGTATGCCCTTAACCTGGTATATTCGTCTTACCGCTGATGAGAAATTCCAGATTTCTACCAAGCGCGATTTCAGCGTTGACAAGGGCAACGGACAAGTGACCGAAAACAACGGCACCTTCGTTTTCGTGTATAGCGACTCCACCAACGAAAATCCCAAAATGGCAACCTTCACTGTTGCAAACGGAAATTTGGTGTTCTCCACCAACGTTCCCATTGGCTCGGCTACCATTGCCAGCGATGACGAAAATAATCCCGTGAAGGCCTTGACCTTGAAAAACGAGGCTGTTTGCGGCGAGTATGTCGGCAGCTACACCAAAACGGCTATGGGCTCTGCTGTTACTTACAATTACTCTCTTGTCCTGAAAGCAGGCAACGGCTACGAGTTCCTCTCCACCTTCACTATGGGCGGGACCCCCTATTCCTTCATCGAGATTGGTACCTTCTCCTTGGAGAACGGTGTCTTCACGATGACGCCCGACAAGCAGACCAATATGGCAGGCGAGTATTTGGACGCTTCTGACAAGACTCCCGTGGTAGGCTCCTTGGCAGACGGTCAGATTACCGTTGCTGTGAAGGGCTCCGCTATGGCTTCTTCCAGAACGGAAACAACCTTGGATTTCGCCGTGACCTCTGCTTACGCAGGTGAATATTCCGCCAAGAAGGTTACTATGGCTATGGGCGGTATGACCGTCACCGCAACCTTGACCCTGGATAAGGTCGGCAGATACACCTATTCCTGCACGATTGCTTCCGCTATGGCTAACAGCGCGTATGCCGAAAAGGGTACCTTCGCGGTTGTAGATGGCGCTATCACCTTGACTCCCACTCACGTGATGGGTGAAACCGATTACGAAGAGGTTACCAATCCCACTCCCGTTACAGGAGCTTTGGCAAACTACGTATTGACCGCTTCTATGCCCACAGGCGGTATGCCCACCGCATTGACCTTCTATCACGACTCTATGCAGGGCACCTTTACCGCCTCTAACGCAGAAAGCAAAGAGGAAACCGATCCCCTCTATGAAGTCACCTTGAATCTCTTGGCAGACGGTAGCTATACCTTGACCGTGAAAAAGGACGGCGAGGACTCCACCTCTCTTAGCGGCACCTTTACCATTGCCGTCACGATGGGCGTTCAGCTGCAGCTGACTCACGACGAAGGCACTTTGATTGGTATGGTGGCCGATGGCGCTATCAACCTGCAAAACGTTCCCGTGGATACCGTTGGCACGGAGCTTAGCTTCGGTCTTGAAAAATAATATAAAAGACAGTTGGTCTTTTTAACGCGAAAGCGCAAGGCATTTATCGCCTTGCGCTTTTTCTATTTCCTGCGAAGCAGGATTTCATCAACAAAAGATGGATTTCATCCGTTGAAGACGGATTTGGCTGCGTTTTCTCCGTTAAGGGTAACACGCTAAATGCCTTGGCTCTTTCTCAAAGCTCTTGGCGTGAGAGAAAACTTTTTCTTAAAGAGCTTGCGAAAATAGGAAGAGGAGCTGAAGCCAAGAGAAGCGCTGATGTCTTCAATGGATTTATCGGTTGTAATCAGCAGGGTTTTTGCCTTTTCCAATATCACATTCTGACGGACCCCAAGAAGCGAGCGGTTGTTTTGCGCGAAAATGCGGTACAAAGACGACTCGCAAATGTGGCATTTCTCCGCCAGCAAGGCGGGGGATGCGTGCGGGTCTTCGTGAAGCAGTAGGGTAACTATGTCCATAATCTCTTCGCCCTTGCTTTTCGGAATGGCACGCATAAAAAGCAAAAGCCTTGCCGCAAGGGTGTAAAAATACCCGATATCCTTGGCGCATAGGCGAGAAGAGAAATTGATTTTTTGTAAAGAGGAATAGGCTTCCTCATCAAAAGGAATGGCTTGGCAAGGGTAGCTTTGACGGTTAAAAACAGGTAGGCAAAGGAAACGCAGAGAGTAAAAAACAACCTCTCGCTCATCTTCCCAAACAGATTGATAGGCGCAGTCCTTGGGAATGTAGAAAAAATCACCTGCCTTGATATATACGTCCTCTTTTTCGGTGATAATACGACAGCTTCCTTGCACCATATAAGCAAAAAAATGCGCGTCTGTACCGCCCCTGTTGTCGGTATAGCTGTATTTTCCTCTTTTGTATTTCGCGAATGCAAAACCGTTTGAAAAAATGGCATCAGTCATAGAAAATTCTCCCTTTCACCGATATAACAGAACAAAAATAAGAGAAAATTACCTCTTTTCACATAGAATATCATATTTACTTTTAACTGTCAAGATAGTAAAATGAAAATGGCGAGAAATTTTACCCCAAAAACAAAAAAAGAAAGGGATATAAAAATGGAAAGAAAGAAAATCGTGTTCACCGCGCCCTTAAAGGCTGAGCTTCAAACCGAGCAAATAGGAGAATTGCAGGCAGGAATGGTTTTGGTTAAAACCTTGTATTCCACCGTCAGCAGCGGCACCGAGCGGGCAAACCTCATCGGCAAGGAAACGGTATCTCCCAATCGTCACGAGGACGGAATTGCTACCTATCCTCGTTGCCTTGGATATAGTACAGCAGGCATTGTTGAGGCGGTTGGTGAGGGTGTAACGCGCGTGAAGGTCGGTGACCGTGTGGCATCCATTTGGACCATTCACACCAACTACAATATCGTTCCCGAAAAAAATCTGACAGTGATTGATGAGAGCATCTCTCTTTCCGAGGCAGCCATCTGGCCCATTGCGTCCTTCCCCTTGGCGGCAATCCGTAAAACCCGCTTGGAAATGGGCGAAACGGCTCTGGTTATGGGACTTGGCGTTTTAGGACTTACCGCCATTCAGCTTTTGCGCGCGGCAGGCGCTTCCGTTATCGTAGCGGTTGACCCCATTCCCGAAAAAAGAGAGCTGGCGCTGAAAATCGGCGCGGACTATGCCTTTGACCCCTTCGCTGAGGACTTTGAGGCAAACGTGCGCCGCGCAAGCTACGGCGGTATCAACGTCGCCATTGAGGTGACGGGAAATTGCAGAGCGCTTGATATGGTGCTTGACTGTATGCAGTATTTCGGCAGAGTGGCGCTTCTTGGCTGCACCCGCACCTCCGATTTCAATATCGACTATTACAAAAAGGTGCACGCCCCCGGCATCACCCTTGTCGGCGCGCACACCATGGCAAGACCGCAGGTGGACTCCTCGAACGGATGGTGGACGGAGAGGGCGGATATGCAAGCCATTTACCGCTTGGTTAAGAGCGGGCGTCTTTCCTTCGCGCAGCTGATAGAGGAAACCCACTCCCCCAAAGAAGCCCCCGAGGTGTATACCCGTTTAGCCAATGAAAAGGCATTCCCCATGGTGCAGTTTGATTGGAGCTTATGCGAGGAAGGAAATTGAAGCGATGAGAAAAATCAGAGTGGCACAGATAGGCACCAGCATATGCAGTCACGGCGCGGCTGTTGCCAAAACTATTCTCACAAACCCCGATGTGTTTGAGTTTGTGGGATATGCTCTGCCCGAAAACGAAAAGGAAAAATTCAAGGATTGCGAAAAGATTTTCGAGAACGTTCCCGAAATGACGGTAGAGGAAATTTTGGCTGACGAGTCTATTGAGGCGGTTTGCATTGAAACAGAGGAGATCTATCTGACCAAATACGCCATAGCCGCCGCCAAAGCCAAAAAGCATATCCATATGGAAAAGCCTGGCGGCCTTTCTCTTTCCGAGTTTGAGGAATTGATTTCCATTGTCAAGAAAAACAAAACGGTTTTCCATACAGGCTATATGTATCGGTACAATCCCGCAGTCAAGGATCTGCTTTCCCGTGTCAGAAATGGGGAGCTTGGCGATATTGTCAGCGTCGAGGCCCAGATGAGCTGTCTGCACGGGGACGATTGGCGCGAATGGCTTGGCGCGTTTGGCAAGGGCGGTATGCTCTTCTTCCTCGGTTGTCATTTGATTGACTTGGTTTGTCTTATACAGGGCACCCCCGAGAAGGTCATTCCTCTCTCCAAGCCCACAGGGAAGAACGGCATTGATACATATGACTACGGTATGGCAGTCTTAGAATACCCCCACGGCACTTCCTTTGTGAAAACCACCGACGTGGAATACGGCGGCTTTATCAGACGCCAGCTTGTCGTCACGGGCACCAAGCAAACGGTGGAAATCAAGCCCTTGGAGGTCGGTGTTGAAAGCGAGTTCCCCTTTGGTCTTCGTAGCGAGGTAACCACCTACCGCGAGGAAGCGTGGGGGCACCGCGGAGAGCATCAGAACACCCCGCCCTATGATAGATTCAGAGAAATGCTCCGTTCCTTTGCCGCCTACGTCAGGGGAGAAAAGGAAAATCCCTACACCTATGACTATGAGCTTTCGCTGTATCGGCTTGTTTTGGCGTGTTGTGATTTGCATTGAGTATTCATCCGCAAAAAACGCATAAAAATTCATTTTATGCAATATTTTCTGCATAAAAATAGAAAAATATTTCATTGAAAATGAAAAAAATGCATTTTTCTCTTGACATTTGTTTTTTTATGCGGTATAATGATGTATCTTTATAAAAAACTATTTTGGAGGACATCAAAATGAAAAAGATTTTAGCACTTACTTTATCCATTGTGATGCTTGCAGCTTCTCTTGTCGTCTTCTCCGCTTGCGGCGCGAAGGCAAACGTAAAGGTTTTCGAGGCGTATGAATTGACCGCCGAGGAATATGCCTTTGCCATTGACAAGGAAAACACCGCCCTGAAAGAAGCCGCCAACGAGCTTTTGGCTGACTTGAAGGAAAGCGGCGAGCTTGCCACCATCATCAACTCCTTCTTTGACGGCACCGCTACCTTTGTGTACGAGAACCCCATCTCCACCGCTCCTACGGGTGCTGAAAAGGACAATTATCTCGTTGTAGCAACCAACGCTTATTTCCCTCCCTTTGAGTACTACGAGGGCAACAAGCTGACAGGCGTTGATATGAAGATTGCTTCCCTTTTGGCAGAAAAGCTCGGTAAAACTCTTTACATCTACGATATGGAGTTTGACTCCGTTATCGAGTCTGTTGACGCAGGCCTTGCCGACATCGGTATGGCAGGTATGACTGTAAATGAGGAGCGCTTGAAGAAGATTGACTTCACCACTCCCTATTACGAGTCTGCTCAGGTGCTTATCGTTCGCGAGGACGACACTGTTTTTGCCGATTGCAAATCTGCTGACGATATCGTCGCAAAGCTCCAAGCGCAAGACAAGACCTTTAAGGTTGGCGCGCAGAACGGCACCACGGGCTATATGTACTCCGCAGGTAACGCCGACTTCGGCTACGATGGCTTCACCAACCTGACCACCGACGGCTACACCACAGGCGCTTTGGCAGTACGTGATTTGGCTAACGGCAAAATCAATGCTGTTATTCTGGATAAGCAGCCCGCTATTATGATTGCAAAGAGCAACAATAAGTAATAATGACAGCTTGGAATACCTTTTATAGACAGTTTATTGAACTTGAAGCCTATAAAAACTTCCTGATTGGCCTGAAAAACACCGCTATTATAGCGGTGTTTGGGCTTTTAATAGGCTTAGTTGTTGGTTGTCTTTTGGCTACCTGCCAGATATTGCCCAAAACCAACCGCTTTATTAAATTTCTTTCCCGCGTAGCAGACGTGTATATCGCCGTCTTTCGTGGAACGCCAATGGTCGTTCAGCTACTGTTGATTCATTTCGTCATTTTTCCTGCCGCAGGCATCAATATTGACTCGGTTATAGAAGCCGTTTTGATTTTCGGCTTGAATTCGGGCGCTTATGTGTCCGAGATTATGCGCGGCGGTATTTTGTCTGTGGATATCGGGCAAACGGAGGCAGGTCGCGCCTTGGGGTTGACCTATGGACAAACAATGATGAAAATCGTTCTGCCTCAGGCAGTCAAAAACGTCGTTCCCACCCTTGGTAACGAGTTTATCGCGCTTTTGAAGGAAACCTCGGTGGTTAGCTTTATCGCCGTTACGGACCTGACAAAGGCATTCAAGAGCATCGGCGACAGTACCTTTGAGTATATCTTCCCGTATTTAATGCTTGCCGCTACCTACCTCATTCTTGTTCTTTTGGTGACCGGCTTGATTAAGCTGATAGAAAGGAGGATGCGCGCAAGTGATAAGCGTTAAGAATATTTATAAGAATTTCGGACCCAAGGGCGAAATCAAGGTTTTGAAGGGCGCTTCCTGCGAAATCCAAAAGGGAGAGCAGGTGGTTATCATTGGTCCCTCAGGCGGCGGAAAAAGCACCTTCCTTCGCTGTATGAATTTGCTCGAAGAGCCTACCTATGGCGAGGTGTGGCTTGAAGACAGTCTTTTAACCCCGCCCGACCCGTATTTGCATTTTGACGTGATAGAGGCATCCCGCACCTTCGGGAAAATGCAAGCGGAGCATCCCGAAAGAGCCAAGGAAGACATCATTCGGGAAATCAAGGAAAAGGATTTGCTGACCTCTCGCGAGGGTAAAGCGTATAAAACGCTTCTTCGCGACATCGAATCCCAGTATCGCGAGGACATCAATAAGGCCCGTAGCAGAATGGGAATGGTGTTCCAGCATTTCAATCTCTTCAACAATCTGACGGTTATCCAAAACCTTATTTTAGCTCCCGTGGAGTTAAAGCTTCTCTCCAAGGAAGAGGCGGAAGCAAGGGCTATGTCTCTTTTAGAGAGAATCGGTCTTGCGGATAAGAGGGACGAATATCCTTCCAAGCTTTCGGGCGGTCAGAAGCAAAGAGTGGCGATTGTGCGCGCTCTTGTAATGAATCCCGAGGTCATTCTGTTTGACGAGCCCACCTCTGCCCTTGACCCTGAAATGGTCGGCGAGGTTTTGGACTTGATGAAGGACTTGGCAAAAGAGGGAATGACTATGGTCGTGGTGACGCACGAGATGGGCTTTGCCCGTGAGGTTGCCGACAGAGTGCTGTTTATGGCGGACGGCGTTATCGCCGAGGAGGGAACGCCCAAGGATATCTTTGAAAATCCCCAAAATCCCCGCTTGCAGCAATTTTTACAAAAGGTTTTATAAGCTACAATTTACAGGGCTGGCGCATCATCGCCAGCTCGTTTTTTTGTGCAAAAGGTGGGGGCTTGCTTTTTTTATAAAAATGAAGTATAATAGGAAAAAATAAGCGGTCAAAAAATCCTCGCTATGCCATAGGAAGGGAAAAACACGATGAAAACAAAGCTCTCGGGTAAATTCTGGTGCGCCCTGGTATTGTTCAGCTTTATGGGACAGGTCGCGTGGACAGTTGAAAATATGTATCTCAACGTCTTTATTTACAAGATGTTTCACGCAAGCGCCTCTCAAATCTCCGCTATGGTTGCCGCGAGTGCTGTCGCTGCCACGCTGACCACCGTTTTCGTTGGCGCTCTTTCGGATAAAATAGGGAAGAGAAAGCTCTTTATTTGCGGCGGATACATCCTTTGGGGCATTTCTATTCTGTGCTTTTCCTTTATCCGATTGGATTGGCTTGCCCCGTTTGTCCCCGCCACCATTTCTGCCGCCACGCTTGGCGTGGGCTTGGTGATTACCTTCGATTGCTTAATGACCTTCTTTGGCTCCTCTGCCAACGATGCCGCCTTTAACGCGTGGCTGACTGATAGCACCGACGAAACCAACCGCGGCGCTGCTGAGGGCATTAATGCGATGATGCCCTTGGTGTCCATCCTTGCGGTGTTCGGCGGCTTTATGGCTTTTGATTTGGACAAGGCGTCCTCTTGGACTCTTATTTTCGTTATCATCGGCGTTGTGGTTCTGGTTGTCGGTGCCTTGGGCTTTTTTATCATAAAGGACGCGCCCGTGAAAAAATCCGAGGACGGATATATGAGAACCGTTTTGCATGGCTTTCTGCCTTCCACCGTCAAGCGCAACCCCGCCCTTTATCTTTGCTTGCTTTGCTTTGTCCTCTTCCATATCTCTATTCAGATTTTTATGCCCTATCTCATCATTTATTATGAGGCTTCCTTGGGCATGGCGGATTATGTCTTCATTATGGCGCCTGCTGTGATTCTTGCATCTGTCGTCACAGCCCTTTGGGGCAGAGTCTATGATAAAAAGGGATATCCCTTTTCGGTGTTTATCTCTCTGTTTTCCCTCTGCCTTGGCTACGTCCTTTTAGCTACCACCCAAACCAAGCTGCCCGTTTTCTTTGGCTCTTTGTTTATGATGTGCGGCTTTTTGTCTGCCTCGGCGGTGTTCGGTGCGAGAATTCGCGACCTGACCCCAAAGGGAGAAGCGGGAAGATTGCAGGGAATCAGGATTTTTTCCCAAGTGCTGTTCCCCGGAATTATCGGTCCTTACATTGGAAAGACGGTGCTTGCGGATGCGGAAGTCATTGTCAACTCTGACGGAACAACCTCATTTCTTCCCAACCAATCCATTTTCGTAGCCGCCCTTATAGTAGCGCTGTTGGCTGCTTTGACAACCTTTCTTGTCATCTTTTTCAAGGACAGGGGACAGCACACGCACAAGACTCTGAAAACACCCTTTGAGGAGGATACCTCTTCCTCGTGGGAGGATTATCCCCGCCCGCAAATGAAAAGAGAGTCCTATCTCTCCCTTTGCGGAGAATGGTCGCTTTTTGTACAAAACGAGAACGAAAAGGCTTTCGTTGGACAAATTCGCGTGCCCTTTCCGCCCGAGTCCCGTCTTTCAGGCATTGCCTGTACCTTGGGAAAAAAGGAAAAATATATTTACAAACGCGCCTTTTCCTTGCCCGAAAATTTCAATAGGGGAAAAATCCTGCTTCACTTTGGCGCGGTTGACCAAAAGGCGCGCGTCCTTGTCAACGGTACTCCCGTCGGCTCTCATATCGGGGGTTATCTGCCCTTTTCCCTTGATATTACCGCCGCCATACACGAGGGGGAAAACACGCTCTCAGTAGAGGTAGAGGACAGACTTGACACGGACCTGCCCTATGGCAAGCAAAGCCGCAAAAGCAGCGGTATGTGGTACACCGCCATTTCGGGTATCTGGCAGCCTGTGTGGCTTGAAAGCGTGCCGAGTCAGTATATAGAAAGCCTGAAAATAACCCCCTCTCTTTCCTCTGTCACCATTAAGACGGTAGGTGGAAAGAGCGCCAAAACCCTCATCCTTCATACAGAGGACGGGGAAGAGCACTTTGCTTATGAGGGAGATACCATTACCCTCTCTCCCAAAGTCCTTCATTCTTGGACGCCCGAGGACCCCTATCTCTATACCTTTACGCTTTCCGACGGCGAGGATACGGTTGAGTCCTATTTTGCCCTGAGAACGGTAGATATAAAAAGAGTGAAGGACCGTTCATATATTTGTCTGAACGGCGAGCCCTTCTTCTTCCACGGGCTCTTGGACCAGGGCTATTACAGCGATGGCATTTACCTTCCCGCAACGCCGAAGGGGTATCTGTGCGATATTCTGAAAATGAAGGAATGCGGTTTCAATACCCTTCGCAAGCATATCAAAATTGAGCCTGCGGTGTTCTATTATTATTGCGATAAGTACGGTATGCTTGTTTTTCAGGATATGGTCAACAGCGGTCCGTATCACTTCGGGATAGATACTCTGCTTCCCACGCTCGGTATACAAAAGGGCTTTTCTCATAAGCCCACAAAATCACGCCGCGCCTTTTTTGAGCAGCATAACCGCGAAACCGTTGCGCTTCTGTATAATCACCCCTCTGTTGTGTATTACACCATTTTCAATGAGGGCTGGGGACAGTATGAGGCGGATAGAATTTACAGCGAATTAAAAGCCCAAGACCCCACAAGAGTTTGGGATGCCACCTCAGGCTGGTTTAAGGAAAGCCAAAGCGACGTGGAAAGCAAGCACGTCTATTTCAAAAAAGTGAAGCTTAAAAAATCCGATAAGCCCTTGGTGCTTTCCGAGTTTGGCGGATATTCCTACAAAATCCCCGCCCATTCCTTCCGCATCAGCAAAACCTACGGCTATAAATTTTTGAAGACGGAAGAGCTCTTCCGCAAAGCCACCCGTGCTCTATATGAAGAGCAGATAGTCCCTGCCGTGAGAGAGGGACTGTGCGCGACTGTCTTAACGCAGGTCAGCGACGTTGAAGAGGAAACAAACGGACTTTTCACATATGACAGACAAATCTTGAAGGTTTCCCCCGAAGAAATGAGAGAAATCGCGCAAGCCTTGCAAACTGCCTTTCAGGATGGGCTGAAATAAAATCCGATAAAAAATGCCCCGAAGAGCCAAAAATAACGGCCTCGGGGCATTTGCTTTGCTTGCCTTTTTAATCCTTCTTCTTTTCGGGAACAAGGAACATAAAGAATAGCGAGGAAAGTAAAAGCAGGAAGGGGTAGAACAAAAAGGGAATAATCTCAAAGGCGGAAATCGACTTTCCCATTTGCGAAACGGCTGAAATAGCAACGAGCATTTGCGCGCCGTAGGGGAGAACACCTTGGAAAATACAAGAGAAGGTGTCAAGAATGGAAGCGGTTTTTTTGGGAGAAACACCGTAGGTTTCCGCCATTTCCTTAGCAATGGGATTTGCTATTACAATGGCAACGGTATTGTTGGCTGTGGCAATGTCCATCGCCCCCACCAAAAGCCCCATACCAAGCTGACCTGCCTTTTTGCCGCGGAAAATGCGCTTAATGGCGAAAAGCAACGCCTCAAAGCCGCCGTTTTCCCGAATCAAAGCGCAAAGGGCGGCAACAAGAATTGCCACCATAGAGGTCTCAAACATTCCGTAAGCACCATTCCCCATAGAAGCCAATAAATCGGGGAATGAGGTTACGCCGCTTGCCAGCATAATAATGCTGCCTGTGACAATACCAATGCCGAGCACAAAAAAAACGTTGATACCGACAATACCGCCAACAAGCACCAGTACGTAAGGGATGATTTGCCAAAGATTGTAGGACATATTTTCCATAGGCTTGATATCGGCATTTAGGGAGAAAAGAAGAATAACAAGGATAGTGATAAGCGCGGCGGGAACAACAATAGCAAAATTGGTGCGGAATTTGTCCTTCATAGCGCACCCCTGCCCACCGCAAGCGGCGATGGTCGTGTCCGAAATAAAGGAGAGATTGTCCCCGAACATCGCTCCACCGACAACCGTTCCGACACAAAGAGGCAGAGCAAAGCCCGTAGCCGTGGAAACCGCAACGGCAATAGGCGCAAGCAGCGTAATGGTGCCAACCGAGGTTCCCATAGCGGTGGAAACAAAGCAGCTCACCAAAAACAGCACCAGAACGGAAAAGCGCGGCGGAATAACCGACAGGAAAAAGTAGGCAACGCTCTCGGCGCTGCTTCTTCCCACAACACCCACAAAAATGCCGGCCAAGAGGAAAATCAAGAGCATCGTCACGATGTTTTTATCCCCAACGCCCTCTCCCATAATCTTTAATTTTTTGTCAAAGGAAAGGCTCTTGTTCTGCGCCGTGGCAAAAAAGAGAACACAAAGGAAAATAACCACAATAGGCACCTTGTAAAAGCCCATAGGAATTTTCATAATATATTCAAAGGTAATGCCAAGTCCAAGATACAGCATCAAAAAGATGCCGATGGGCAAAAGCGCCCAGCCGTTTCGTTTTTCCATCGGTTTTATTTCCCTTCAAGGTTGAATTTGCGATAAAAGACTCTTCCCGAGAAGTATAGCATATTTTTCGCTTTTGTGCAAGTGTCTTTGCCAAAATATATCAAAATATACCCTATAAAGCAGAAAAAGATATTGCACAACCTAAAAAAATATGCTATGATAACTATGGATTATCAGAAAACAAAATGCCGTGGGAAAGGAACCGAAGCCTTGAAAAAAAACGATCTTTATACAGCCAAAATTGAAGGATTGAATAATTTAGGCTTTGGTATTGCCAAGGTCGAAGGGCAGGTCGTCTTTGTTTCGGGAGCGGCAGACGGAGACGAGGTGCAAATGCGCATCATTCTGGTGCGCAAAAATTATGCGGTGGCGAAAATCGAGCGCCTGCTTTCTCCCTCGCCCTTTCGTTTGGAATCCCCCTTTTGTCAGGCAAAGGCTTGCGGCGGGTGCGCCTATTCCGCTATTACGTATGAACGGGAAAAGAAATGGAAAGAGGAAGCCGTGCGCTATGCCTTTATAAAGGCGGGCTTGCCCGATGCGCAAATCACCCCCCTTCTTTCCACAGGGAAAACGACCCATTATCGCAACAAGGCACAGTTTGCCGTTGCGCCCGATAAAAACGGGGAAGTGGCTATCGGCTTTTTTGCCCCTAAAAGTCACCGCTTGGTGTCGGCTGTTGACTGTCCCTTGCAGGACGAGTCCTTTTCCCCTATTTTGCGCACACTCCTTGATTTTTGTCACACGTATCATATAAGACCCTATGAGGAAGAAAGCCATACAGGGCTTTTGCGGCATATCTATTTGCGCGCATCCGTCAAAAAAGAGGTTTTGCTTACCTTGGTGATAAAAGAGAGAGCCCTGCCGTATGCCAAGGAATTAGAAGCCCTTTTGAAAAAGAAGCATCCCGAGGTCGTGGGCTTGTATCTCAATATCAATAAAGAACGCACCAATGTCATCTGCTCGGACGAATACCGTCTTTTGTACGGTTCTCCTTTTTTAGAGGACACCTTGGCGGGTGTCAAGCTTTCTCTCTCTCCCGCTTCCTTTTATCAGGTCAATCACGATGCCGCCGAAATACTGTATGCCGAGGCAAAGCGCCTTGCCGCGCTTCGTGGGGATGAATCTCTCTTGGATTTGTATGCAGGGGTTGGAAGCATCGGGCTTTCTATGGCGGATAGCGTCAGGGAGCTTGTAGGAGTGGAAATTGTCGCTTCCGCCGTTGAGCGCGCCAAGGAAAACGCGAAAAAAAACGGCATCGCCCACGCGTCCTTCTTCTGTGCGGACGCCGGCTGTGCTTGCTCGCTTCTTGATGCCGTTAAAAAAGAGAAGGGCGAAGCATACGCTCCCGATATCGTTTTGCTTGACCCACCCCGCAAGGGCTGCTCAGCGGAGCTGCTTTCCTATCTTGCAAAGGACCTTGTTCCCCCAAAAATCGTCTATATCTCCTGCAATCCCGATACCCTCGCCCGCGATTGCGCCTACCTTACCCAAAACGGCTACTCCCTTTCTCCCGTTACTCCCGTTGATTTGTTTCCTCGTACAGGACACGTCGAGAGTGTCGTTTGTCTCAAACGACGACTCGACAATGAATTGCGCAAGCGCATGAATTGAGTGCGTTGCACTCATGAATTGGCTTCGCCATGAATTGCGCCTGCGGGCGCATAAGGTTGGACGCGCAATTCATTTCATGGAGCGCGAGTGCGCGAGAAATCATGAAACGCAGTTTCAATTCATGACACGAAGTGTCAAATCATTCTACTTAGGAGTTTGCGCTTAAAGAATGCTACGAAACGGATTATTGGCTCGGTTTGTTTAAGGCTATGCATATGATAACCGAAGAAGAATACAAGGATATGTTTGCAAAATGCAGAAAAATCCGCAAATTGCTCATCGCACCCATCACCACCGCAAAGGAAAACGGTTAAGGATAAAATAAATTTTTGAATGAAACCCAAGACCTATACGAAAGGAAAAACATAAAAATGAACAACCAATGGAACGGCAAGCTTTGGTATGCTTATGGGACCTCGATGACAAGCGTTGAGCAGGGAGAGTACGTTCCCGTTGTGGCGGCGCTTTCGGGTATGACGGTTGTCAATCGCGGGATTCCCGGCGGCTGTTTGACGCCCGATGGCTATGGCAAGGGAAATGTCAAGCGTGCGGTGATGAATATGGACGACGGAAAAGAAAAGGCAGACCTTATCACCCTTGAGGTTTTACCGAATGAAGGCGCCGTCGTCGGCAATATTTATGACACGGACGATGCATCCTTTTGCGGCTGTTTTAATCAGTGTATACGGTATTTGCAAG
>JAGBFG010000031.1 GCA_017936565.1 Clostridia bacterium | reverse complement strand
GCCGTCAGGCAAAAGGAGAAAAAATGATGTTTGAATTTTTAAGAAAGAAAAACAAGAAGGACACTATTCCCCAAAATAGTGTTGAATATCCCTACAAGTACAGATTTACATTCGTACCCAAGGGCGAGGCTTTTTTCGCCGGGGTTACGGTACATATATCTAAAAAGATTGCGCGTAAAGAGCGTGCTTTTTTCATTGCTTCTGAAATCTTCAGAAGAGATTATCCGCATAAAGCAAAAGGCTCGGTCGCCGTATTCTTCGGTGACGTAGAGGCTTCCGATTGCGATGACGTTCTCTACGGCGCATATCATTCGTTTTGAGCGAGGAGGTGATAAACAAATGGCAAAGTATGTTGGAAAAGTGTTCAAAATCAAGAATTCTTCTTTGGGATTAAAGGGCTCTGGTACGCATGACGTTCACGTGACTTGGTTCAATCCCAAAACGAAAAAGTTTTCTTGTAAAATATTAACTTCGTTGGAAAGAGTGGAGCCAAAAGAAAAGCTTTCGAGAAGAAAAAATACGATTGTACGCAAGATTGAAGGTGACAGATTTTCTGTTTTTGAAAGGCAAAAATACGTCAAGCTGCGTGAAGGAAAAATAGTACCAATTCCCGTGGGAAAGGTTAAAGGCACAACGGATTGGATGGGATATGAAGAAAACAAAGAGTTACATATAAGCACCTTGAAAAGGGGCTTTGCGAGTGAAAAACAAATAAAAAAATGAGGACCCACGACAGGTCCTCTGGTTTGGCCCTTTCCCGTATCTTGCATCCACGCCATTTTCTACGAGCGGCTACTCTTTGATGCGTTCCAACATACGGCAAATCCAACTCCATATATAGTATATCACATTCTTGCAAAAAGTCAACAAATTATTGAAAAAATTTTCAAGCTGTCAGGCAAAAGGAGAAAGAAATGAGTAAAAGTAAGCGTTTGCTGTATATTCTTTTGACGGTTGTGCTTGTTTTCGTTGTCGGTTATTTTATCTTCACTATGACGCAACTCCCCTCTGAGCTTCCCGAAAGCACGGTAGAAACGGCAGGTGCAGTCGAGTGAAGAAAAATCGCATACTGCTACAGCTACAAGCAATGGATTACCGTCATTACATATGCTTGGCAATCACCCTGGGCTTTCTCGGGTGTGGGTTTATCTTCCCGAACGCCTTGCCGCGCTTTGCGGAAGCCCTGCGGGACCTCGCCTTTTCTATCGTTTATTATTTCTGCTCGATAATCGACGTGCCAAGCCCCCTGCCTGTGACGGTGATGGAGCTGCCGTCCTGGCAGTTCGCCCCTTCTCGCTTCGCGCCGTTGTCGCTGCTCCCTGCTTCTTGGGATGAGTTCAAAGCGTTTTGGGGTGAATATTGGTGTACCTGGGTAACCTGGGAGAACGTTGAAGCGTATTTTAATCTTTGGGGCGATATTCTTTATTACGGTTCAAAGCTGCTTCTCGTCTTGATGCCTCTTGCGCTCCTTTTATGGTTGCTCCTGTCCCGATATACTGGGCAGGTCAACAACGACCACGGGAAAGAATCCAAGCCTTTGCAAAGATGGCGCAGGTTTACGTTTAAGGTGGTGTCTCCCGTTGTTCAATGGGTGCGCTCGTTTTGGGATTTTGTGAAGAGTTCGCCCTATAAGTCCCTTTGGACGTTTCTCTGGGTGATGTTTTTTAATATCCCCTCCGTGGTGGTTGCCTTTTTCGCCTTTTACCTTTACTTTATCTGCTCCTTTGATTTTTTATCTATCTATGGCCAGCTTCTGAAGCTGATGGTAGACGCAGCTCCTCTCGTTCGCTTTATTCCCGTTGCAATCTGGGTAGTCATTGGCTTCTGGGCGGTGAATGCCATTTGTCGCTCTGAGGCGAAAGCAAAGCTTGAGCACTGTGAGCGAATGAACCGCGGCTTCATCAATGAGCGCGGTATTCTAACAACCGTCTGGGGCGTTATGAATGCCGGGAAAACGTCTATGTTGACCTCAATGTCCCTGTCGGCAGAGGTGGAGCTGCACGATATGGCGCTTGAGATTCTGCTCGAATGTGACGTTATGTATCCCTCTTTTCCCTGGGACAAGCTGCGCTTGGAAATTCAAAAGCATATGGAAACGAAGGAGCTCGTTGACGTTCCGTCAATCCGAAAATGGATTCGTTCTTATTGCTTACGTTTTGCGCAGCTCCGGCTTAAGCCTCAATGGTGCAAGTGGTGGCAACGCCAGGTGAAAAGACTTAACCTCGAGGATCCTACCTTCGGTTACGATTTTGAGCATTATCCGATGGAGTACAACGATGAGTTGAAGGTGTCCTCCATTTATGAGGCTATCGAGGATTATGCCTGCGCCTACTTCGTGTATACGGTAGAAACCAGCCTTATTATCTCTAACTATTCTATTCGCTCTGATGCTATCAAGGAGGATCTCGGCAACTTCCCCCTGTGGAATCACGATTTCTTTGACCGTGACCCTCGTTTGATGGATGCGTTCTCGCGTCACTCCCATATCATTGACTATGATATGATTCGCCTGGGTGAAAAGATGCTGAAGGACAACCCCAACCGCAATGCCCTGGGCTTCGGTGTCTACGTAGTCTCCGAGATAGATAAAGAGCGCAAAAATATGCTTGACCTTAAGGAAACGAAAATTAAGGATGAAGGATGCAATCAGAGGAATGACCTGTTTAACGCAGGCGTGAAAATGATTCGTCACGCGGTAACAATCCGCAACCGTTGCTTTATCAGGCTTCTGTTTGATTTGCAACGCCCGGAGGACTGGGGCGCGAACGGCCGCGACGTCGGCGACGTTGTCTTTATCGAGGATAAGGGCGAAATGGCGCCTGTCTTGCCGTTCTTCTCTCCGTTCTGGCTCTGCGAGGGCGTTTTCAAGTGGATTAAAGGCAAGTATGACAGATTCTATACCGAATACATCTACAAGCGCGGCGATGGTACGCTCTTCGTGCATCTGCTCAGAACCGTCATTTCAAAGATTGATAATCATTATCGCAAAGTGAATAATGCCTATGGCTGTCAAGTCCTTAACCTGAAGCTCGATAGCGGCAGAATGGACGGCAGCGGTACCGTGAGCCGAAAGTATTATAAGCTCTCCAAAAAGGATTATTCTAATCGATATTGCACGGACTGCCTCGCCTTTATTTGGGAAGGTGATGCACCTAATCAAATCTCCATTGCGGACTTGCCGACCTATGCGGATATCCTGGCAACCTCCGAGGAGTATGCTCTCCAGAATAGCCACTTCTATAACGACGTGACGAAATGGAAAGCGGCGTAATAGGTCTTAAAATTATGATTGAAAGGAGAAAAAATATGGCAAAAAAGAAAAGAGCCCCTCGCATAAGAGGGGAACAAAAAGAAAAGTATCCGCATTTTCGACGGTTCAAACAAAAAGAAGGAAACCGCGACACGAAAGTTCGACATCCAAAGGTAATTATGAGTAAACACGATGGTACATTTGACTTCATTGGTTTAACTGAGTCAAATAAGCGGGGACATCATAAAAATATTCCTTTGACTAAGAATCCTGAAAAAGGCAATTTGAATCCAGCTTATTTTCGTGATGAAGTTCGCAATCTTCCAATAGATAGATTTTTGGAACCATTGAAAAATTATAAATTGTCTAAAAAAGATGAAGAACAGGCTTGGGCAATTTATTATAAAAGAAAAAAGAAGTAACCGCTGGGCGGTAGTCATTAGCTACCACGGGATTACTTCTTGCAGACGAATCTGCAAAGGTATTATATCACAAAAAAGAAAAAAGTCAATATCTTTTTGAAAAAATCAAAAATAAAAAAGCCGAGGTAATTACCTCGGCGCAGAGAGAAAGCTCTCCGCAATGCGGGTCGGTCAAGCCGACATAAACAACCGTATGGTTGAGTTCGCTCTTACAGTATATCTCATTGTAGTCATTAGTCCAATACATGTTTTTCCTCCTTCTCCCCCTGCAAAAGCAGGGGGTTGACAAAATTAAAATTGTGTGTTACAATAGACACATCTAAGAGAGAGCGGTTACTCTCTCTCAGATGCTCGGCTTATGCCGATAATTAATAGTGAGTGAGCTGTTGAAAATTAAAAAGTGTTTTGCGAAGAAGAGCGGTTAATATTTAACTGCTCTTTTTTGTCATTTTCTCAATGACTCTAACGATTGCTTCATTGCTCAGACCTTCAGCTTTAAGTGCTTCGATGAGGTTGCCAAGCGTTTCAATATGTATAGTCATATCGTTCATCCTTTCTCCCACCCTTTCTATTGCCTCTCGGCTTTGCACCCCGGGAATGTTCAGCTGTTCCCGGTCGCTGTCGGGGAACTTACGCGCCCACCAACCACGCAACCCATAATAGGAGAAGTGCGAAGCACAAAGTGCTCGCGCTTCTCTTGTTTTCTTTTAAGTGCGCCAACGAAAGATTGACAAAAATTTCTCCGCCGTATACGGTCGGCGGAGAAAAGCAGCTGTGTCTTGTTTTTTAAGTTTTTTGATATACGGTTCAAAAAAGTTATAAAAGAAGACACGGACCTCACTTTTTTTCAAGATTTCGGTGGTGTGCTTCCTCGCAGGGTGAGGGGACCCGTTCGGTGTTCGCCCCGAACGGGGGGCACCGCGGAGGAGGTGCCCAAATACTTCCCCCAATCCCCTAGCTAACGAAAGGGGAAGCTGCGAAGCAAAAAGACGGCGGGAGGCACAAAGCGGTTTAGCGTGCCTCCGCCGTCTGCTTCGCTCACTGTAAAATTCTTAATGTCGCATAGACCGGAAAGGAGCTTATCCATGCCTAAGACCACTAAAAAATACCGCATTTTTCGAAAAAGCACCCGTGATAAATTGGAGGCTTTGTATAATGCAGGTGTTCCCGTAAAAAAAATAGCCGAGGAGCTCGGCTTTACGTTTCAATCAATCTACCGTGAATTAAAGCGCGGATTTTATATGCATTTGGACGGTGACACCTGGAAAGAAACAAGAAAATACAGCGCAGACAAAGCGCAGCTGAGCGCAGAACTTAATGCAACGGCAAAAGGTGCCCCCATTAAAATCGGAAATGACCATAGGTTTGCGGCGTTCATAGAAGAGATGATATTGAACCACGGATATTCTCCTGCGGCTATCCTAGATTATATTGAGCAAAATCATCTTGAGTTTAATACAAAAATATGCCGTGTTACCCTTTATAACTATATCGATAAAGGCGTATTTCTCCACGTCACAAATAAAAATCTTCTCCGTAAAGGAAAACGGAAGAAAAAACATAAGAAGGTAAAACGGTGAAGCAGCTCCCGAAAGAGAACAATATCGAAAAACGCCCGAAAGAGGTCGCAGAGCGCACCTCCTTCGGGCATTGGGAGCTTGATTCAGTTATTGGCACAAGTAAAAAGGGCGAGACCCTTCTAACAATGACAGAAAGGCTCACCCGTATGGAATTGATATTCAAGTCACCCGATAAAACCGCCGCCAGCACCGTAACGATGCTGAACCGTCTTGAACGTCGAATCGGTAGTACCAATTTCCGCAAGCTGTTCAAGACAATAACCTGTGACAACGGCACCGAGTTCTCCAATACCCTTGGTATGGAGATTTCACCGTATACGCGAAAACGCCGCACAACCGTATATTATTGCCACCCGTATTGTTCTTCCGAACGTGGTTCCAATGAGAACCAGAACGCCTTTATTCGACGTTTCGTGCCCAAAGGCACACCCATCAAGGCGTATTCAGCGGAACGCATCCAGGATATCCAGGATTACATCAACGCCTATCCCCGACGTCTTTTCAACGGCAAAAACAGCCTAACGCTCTTTCAAAATGAACTCCAAAAAATAAATATTGCATTTTTTTGAAAAAAATTCACTCAACTACTTGACATTTGCG
>JAGBFG010000030.1 GCA_017936565.1 Clostridia bacterium | reverse complement strand
CGAGCGCTCCATGGTCGGTACTATGTACGGAACCAAGGAAAAGGGTGTCAGATACCTTGAAATGACAGAGGGCTATTGCACGAGAATGGCTCTTGATGAGAACAACGAGGTTATCGGCTACGAGTTCGTTTCTCTCGGCAAGATGACAGACTTCATCAAGAAGGGCATGGAGCCCAACGAGGCCTATAAAAAGGCACTGGGTACATACGGCAGATTTGCTGATGCCGCTAAGTACATCGATCCTCGTAAGGACTAATCAAGGAGGGAATGTAAAATGGCTAAATTTGAAGGTTATGAAAGACGCGAGGCGAAGATCCTCGCAACTTTGAAGGAATACGGAATCAACTCTATTGACGAGTGCAAGGAAATTTGCGATGCTTACGGTATCGATCCCTATAAGATCGTTGAGGAAACACAGCCTATTTGCTTTGAAAACGCAAAATGGGCGTACACGGTAGGCGCCGCTATCGCTATCAAGAAGGGCTGCAAAAAGGCTGCTGACGCAGCTGCCGCCATCGGTATCGGACTGCAAGCCTTCTGTATCCCCGGCTCCGTTGCCGAGAACAGAAAGGTTGGTCTCGGTCACGGAAACCTCGGCAAGATGCTTCTTTCCGAGGAAACGGAGTGCTTCTGCTTCTTGGCAGGACACGAGTCCTTTGCCGCCGCTGAGGGCGCTATCAAAATTGCTCTTAACGCCAACAAGGTAAGAGTAAAGCCCCTTCGCGTTATCCTGAACGGCTTGGGTAAGGACGCCGCTTACATCATTTCCAGAATCAACGGCTTCACGTACGTGGAAACCAAATTCGATCCCTACACCGAAGAGGTTGCTGTTCTTTCTGAAAAGGCATTCTCAACGGGTGACAGAGCAAAGGTTAAATGCTACGGCTCTGACAGCGTTCCCGAGGGCGTTGCCATTATGAGACTTGAGCACGTTGGCGTTTCCATCACAGGTAACTCCACCAATCCCACTCGCTTCCAGCATCCCGTTGCAGGCACCTATAAGAAGTGGTGCGTTGAGAACGGTGTAAATTATTTCTCCGTTGCTTCGGGCGGCGGTACTGGCCGTACCCTGCATCCCGACAATATGGCGGCAGGCCCCGCTTCCTACGGTATGACGGATACCTTGGGCAGAATGCACGGTGACGCGCAGTTTGCAGGCTCCTCTTCCGTTCCCGCTCACGTGGAAATGATGGGTCTTATCGGCGCGGGTAACAACCCCATGGTTGGTATGACCGTTGCGGTTGCCGTTGCCGTTGAGGAAAACGCGAAATAAAAGAAATAAAACTGCAAAATCAAAAGGCTATATTAATCATCGTCATAGGAGGGATAACGGAATGAAATTCTATAAAATTGTTCTTTCGGACGGACCAGACGTCCAAGAAGCAGGATGGAAAAAGTTTGCCCCTTTGGATGAAGAGTATGCTAAGACTATCGCCGCCACCGTGGAAGCGGAGGCGGCAGAATGGCGGCTTTGCGTGAATAACAAGTGGATGCACGCGGACGACCTTCACGACACGAAGGAAACAAGCTCCTCTCACTCAAATAAAGGATTTGACAGCAGCGTCGTCAAGGGCTATTTGGTCAACAACGGTCACTTTGCGGGCGTTGTGCTGCTTTTGGAATTCAGCCATGGCGGCGGTATGTCCTCGTACCGCGACAAGTACTACTGTATTTTGCACACCAACGGTAATATAGACGGAAAAAACGAAGCGGGCTCATCCTTTACGGGAGAGGACAGCGACTCCGAGGATATCGATACCTACACCATTGAAAACATCTATGGGAAAAAGCCCATTGAGAAAGTCCGGCAAAAAGCGGATGGCTTTCTCTTTGAGGTGTCAGGGGAATACGTGGGTACCTGTACCATTGTCGGCGTTGAAATTGAAAGCCTGAAATGTCTGAAAATTCCCGAAGCCTTAGCAGGATATACCGTGCGCGCCATTGCTTCCTCCGTGTTTGAGGGCAGAGAGGATATAGAGTCCTTGGAAATTCCCGACTGTGTGGAGGAAATCGGCGAAAAAGCATTTGCGAATTGCACCAAAATGCGCTCCTTGAAAATTGGCGAGGGCTTGTGCGTTGTCGGCGAAAACAGAGCGCCGTACGGAAAAACGGGCGCCTTCGTCGGCTGCTCGGGCTTGGAAAAAATCAAGGTGGCTCCCAAAAACAAGCATTTTCGCTCAGACGGGAACTGCTTAATTAAGATAGACAGACCCAAAGATTATTGCGGTATCGTTCTCAATCGCGATGCCTTGATTTTAGGCTGCTGCAATACGGATATATCCAAGGTAAAGATCATTCACGCCATAGAGTGCTTTGCGTTTTACGGCTGCGAAGGACTGAAAGCTATCGACATTCCCAAGATGGTGCAAAGAGTGGGCTGCTGTGCCTTCGAAAATTGCACGGGGCTTGAACGGGTAACGCTTTTTGAAGGAACCCGTGATTATCCGCAAATTTGCTCGGACGCCTTTACAGGCTGCTCCTCGCTTTCCTACGTCTGGCTCGCAAAGGGCTTGCGCTGGTTAGAGGAAGACAGCTTTGACGACTGCCCCGCCTTGAAGGAAATTTGCTACGGCGGAACGGAAGAGGATTGGGAAAATGTTACAGAGGGTTATGGCTGCCGTCCGCACTTTGACATTCCCGTTTTGTACGAGCAACCCAAAAAAGACTAAAAGAGAAGCGAAAAAACATATCGCTTTTGGGGTGCCCTTGCATGCGCAGAAGAGCCTTTGGCAAAATGCACAAAAGTAAGGTCTTGAAATTGTGTTTAATGCCTATAAAGCGCACATATTCACAATTTGTTAACATCGTTTTCTCTTTACAAACCATAAAAACTGTGTTACAATATTTTATGGTAAGATGGCATTGTAAGTGAAAATGCTGTCGCTATAAAAACGTTTATTAAATTTCAAAGGAGAACAAAGATGAAAAAACTGACAAAATTGTTGGTGCTTATCATGGTTGTTGTATTGGCACTGGCTGTATTTGTTGCCTGCGACGGCGGAAAAGAACCCGACAACGGCGGCGAAACCGGTGGTGAGACCGGCGGCGAGACCGGTGGCGAAACCGGTGGCGGTACCTCAAGCAGCAAAACCGTTAAGGTAACCTTTATCGTTAAGAATTTGGATGGAGTGGAAATCGCTCGTGAAGAGAGTGAAGTAAGAAGAGGCAAGAACTGCTACGCTCCCGGTACTACCAAATATGCAAACGAAGACTTTGTCATTCTCGGTTGGGACTCTGACGAGGACAATAATCCCGATACTAAGTGGAGCACTCCTAAGCAGGACTATACGGTTGTCGCTGTAATCAGAGCAAAGCTTATGTTTGACGTTAAGTTCTATGAAGAGGACGGAACCACTCTTATCACCACCTTAAAGGTAAGAGAGGGTGACAACGTAACGGATGAGCAGCTGGCAGCCATTGACTACTCTGCTGTTCCCGGTAAGTTCTTCTCTAACTGGGCAAGTATGGACGGCTCCGGCGCTAACTTTTCCGGCATCGATAGCAACCGCGACATCAAAGCAGTCTATAAGATGGCTGACGGTAGCGTTGGTAAGGTAACGGGCGCTATCACGATTGACGGTAAGGCAGAAGAGGCAGATGGCTCCAACCCCTATGCAAACGCCGCTTTGATCCCTGTTGACGCAAAGCGTTGCTCCAGTGGTGATAACGCGCACTTTACCGGCGATGTTGTTCCGCAGATCACCTCTACCGTTGACACGGTAAACGGCAAGATCAACGGTACATACGGTCAGGTTGTTTGGAGCGCGTCCTCTCCTGTTGAGGTAGAAGGCACTGAATTTGAAGGCTTGCCCTACGTTTACTTGCTTATCTCCGTAAACGACCCGACTCCTGTTTATCGTAGCGCACTTTACAACGAAATGATTTCCGACGCTTATAAAAACGATGCGTGCGATATTTTCTATAGCTTTGAGCAGGGCAACGTAGAAGAGAGCCACACCAAGGTCGGTGTTGCAGGTATCAACAGACAGCCAAACCTGTTGAAATTTACGATGCCTATCTACAATCCCGGTGGTCTTACTGACGGTACCATGCGTTCCCGTTCTACCTGGTTTGAGGGTATTGTCAGCACCAATATGAACTATATGGACTTCGGCTCCGGTCTTGTTGAAGATCCCGGCGAGGGCGAGCATTCCTACCGCGTAGAGGTTGCCTTCCCCGCAAAGACTGAGGGTAAAGCCGCTGAGGGCTGCCATTACACCGGTAGAAAGCCCGGCGCTGCCGCTGACAGTAAGCTTCCCGAGGACTACGCTTTCCAAGGCGGCGAGGTTTTGGAAGCAGGCGATGCTATCCGTTTCTGCTTGCAGATCAACGACTTGCAGTACACCCAAAATTCCTTGAACGACCCCACTAGCGATTGCCACGAGGCTGATGAGTCCACCGTTTTGGACGATATCTCCAAGGTCTCTTACTTGATCGACGCTACCGGTAAGGGTGTTTACGGTAACTTCACCAACAGTGGTCGTACACAGATTGAGGTTAAGTACTACATCTCGTTTGCTTTGAGCGATTCTGCTGAAAGCATTACCAAGATTTACGGCTTCGATGATTCCGGTAAGGCGCTCGGCATTGATGGAACAACCACCCATGCAGATGTTGCGCATTACAACGAAAGAATTCAATGATTCTGAATATCAAGAAACCGATTGCCTTGGCAATCGGTTTCTTTTTATAACAAAAAAGCGAGGAAGAAAAATGCTGCAAATCCTACAAGAAAAAAATCCGAGCCTGCCTGTTTTTTCTGTCGAAAGCAAGGAATTTCGCGTCTATGGCAGAGCTTTATATGGATATGATACCGCGCAAATCATAGCGGAAGCAAAAAAAATAGCCATTCCCGAAGGGAAAGCGCTTTATAAAGCATCCATAAAGGAATTTGAATCCCTCTCCATTGCCAAGGATATCCGTAAGGACGCCTTTGGAAATCTGCCCACCCAAATAGGCTATTGCTATGGGCACAACAGTCATCTTGACGCGCTGGAATGGCATTGCTGCTCCGAGCTCAATATCGCCGTCACCCCCGTGGTCTTGCTGCTGGCAACGCGCTTTGACTTGATAGATGAGAAATTAGACCCGTCAACCATCAAAGCCTTTTATCTGCCTGCGGGAACGGTGGTTGAGGTGTATGCCACCACCCTGCATTACTGTCCTTGTCAGGTCACGGATGAGGGATTTGGGTTTGTGGTGGCTCTTTTGAAGGGCACAAACGAGCCCCATAAAGAGCCGTGTGACGATAAACTTTTGTTTTGCCAGAATAAATGGCTGCTTGCCCATAACGACAATGCCGCCCTTTTGGCAGAGGGAGCCGTGGCAGGTGTTGACGGGGAGAACTTCAAGCTGAACTATTAATTGCCAACCAAAAGCAGGTAGACAAGAGATCTTGTTTTCCTGCTTTTTTTGAAAAACAATTGAAAAAAACAAATATGTGTGGTATACTACTTCTATAAAATAAGAGGTGAAAAGCAATGAAGCAATTTATTGTGACAGGTATGAGCTGCGCCGCCTGCTCTTCTCGCGTGGAAAAGGCGGTCTTGGCGCTTAAAGGGGTAGAAAGCTGCTCCGTCAGCCTGTTGACAAATAGCATGCGTGTGGAAGGCGCGGCTTCTGACGAGGAAATCATCCGCGCTGTTGTGGAAGTCGGCTATGGCGCAACCGTAGCGGGTAGTAAAAGCACTGCAAAGCCCGATAAGGATAGCGAGGGAAGGGCTGAGCTTATAGAAATGAAAAAGCGCCTCTTTTTCTCCCTTGGCTTTTTGCTTGTCTTAATGCTTCTCTCTATGGGATATACCATGTTTTCTCTTCCTCTGCCCCACTTTTTAGAGGAAAATCCCATTGCCATTGGCATTTTGCAAATGCTTTTGTCCTTGGCTGTAATGCTTATCAATCAAAAATTCTTTATAAACGGCTTTAAGGGGCTTATACACCGCGCGCCCAATATGGATACATTGGTTTCTCTCGGCTCGGCGGCTTCCTTTGTTTACAGCCTTTTTTCGCTCTTGGCGATGACTGCTGTACGGACAGAGGATGCGATGCGGTATCTGCACGATTTGTATTTTGAGTCGGCGGCGATGATTTTGGTGCTTATCACCCTCGGCAAGCTTTTAGAAGCCTATTCCAAGGGCAAAACCACCGATGCCTTAAAGGCGCTCTCTAAGCTCGCCCCCCAAACCGTCACGCTCCTGCGGGACGGAAAGGAAGAACGGGTGCCCATTGAGTCGCTGAATAAGGGGGACGTGTTCGTTGTGCGCCCCGCAGAGCAAATAGCCGCGGACGGCGTCGTTTTAGAGGGAAGCAGTGCTGTTGACGAGTCTGCCCTGACAGGAGAAAGCATACCCGTGGATAAGGGTGTAGGCGACAGGGTTTCTGCCGCAACCCTCAATCAGTCGGGCGTGCTCGTCTGTAAAGCAGAGCGCGTCAAGGAAGAAACCATGCTCTCCCAAATCATTCAAATGGTGAGCGACGCCTCTGCAACCAAAGCCCCCATCGCCAAAATCGCCGATAAGGTTTCAGGTGTCTTTGTGCCCACCGTGATGGCGATTTCACTCGTTACGGTGGTGCTTTGGCTCTTACTTGGCAGGGAAATAGGCTTTGCTTTGGCAAGGGGTATATCGGTGCTCGTGATTTCCTGCCCTTGCGCGCTCGGGCTTGCCACCCCCGTGGCGGTTATGGTAGGTAACGGTATTGGCGCGAAAAACGGCATCCTCTTCAAAACAGCCGCCTCGCTCGAAAGAATGGGAAAGGTTAATATCGTCGCTCTTGATAAAACAGGCACAATAACAGAGGGCGCCCCCGTGGTAACAGACGTCATTCCCTCTGCCGATATATTCGAAAAGGAGCTTCTTTCCGCGGCATATGCCTTGGAATACAATAGCGAGCACCCCTTGGCAAAGGCGATTGTCAAGTACGGAAACGAAAAAGGCTTGGAAAAAGAAGCGGTCACGGACTTTCAGATTTTGAGCGGAAACGGATTAAAAGCCAATATCCAAGGAGCGCAGGTGTACGGCGGCAGTCTTGCTTTTATCGAGAGTATTGCCAAGGGCAACGATGCTATAAAAAACGAAGCGGCAGAGCTTGCCGATAGCGGTAAAACCCCGCTCTTATTCGCAAAAGAAAGCACGCTTTTGGGCATGATTGCCGTGGCAGACGCCGTCAAGCCCGACAGTATACAGGCTGTCCGTCAGTTCAAGGAAATGGGCGCTTACGTGGTAATGCTCACGGGTGACAATCAAAGAACGGCAAGCGCGATAGCCGAAAAGGTCGGCGTGGATGAGACAGTCTCTGACGTTCTTCCCGCAAATAAGGCTGAAAAAATTGCCGCCTTAAAGCAAAAGGGCATTGTGATGATGGTCGGTGATGGCATCAACGATGCCCCCGCCCTGACAGAAGCCGATGTCGGTGTTGCCATTGGCGCGGGAACGGATGTAGCCATTGACGCTGCCGAGGTCGTTCTTGTCAATAGCACCTTGAAAGACGCTGTAAGCGCTATGAAATTAAGCCGAAGGACGCTAAGGACCATCCATCAAAACCTGTTTTGGGCATTTTTCTACAACAGCATTTGTATTCCCGTTGCGGCAGGAGCGTTTGTGTCTTTGGGCTTTACCTTAAATCCTATGCTTGCCGCGGCGGCGATGAGCCTTTCAAGCCTTTTCGTTGTGACAAATGCGCTAAGGCTCAACCTTATTAGCTTCAAAAACGGTTCTCAAAACAAACAAATAAATAAAAAGACCCCAAAGGAGAAAAGCATGATGAAAAAAACGGTACAAATAGAAGGTATGATGTGCCCTCACTGTGAAGCAAGAGTGAAAAAGCTTTTGGAAGAAATGAATGAGGTCACCGAAGCCGATGTCAGCCACAAAAGCGGTACGGCACTTATTACCCTGAATAGTGATGTGTCGGATGAAGCCTTGAAGGGCATTATTGAAGCCGCTGGCTATACCGTGAAGGGCATTCAATAAAAAGGGCGCTCCATTAAAAAGGGGGCAGCTTCTCTGTTCGTGAAGCACCGAAAAACAACACAAACGGTTGCTTTTCGGCTCTCGTGTGTTGCAATTTCACAGAAATTATAACACAACCTGCAAATTTTCTGCAAAAATTTCGGCAATTTGCGCCTTTGGTGGCACAAATTGCCGTGGGGCTGAGTCAATGACTCAGCCCCTTTTGCTTCAAAAGAAGCTTTTTTCTACCAGCGCTCTTCTTTTATATCAAAGGGGAAGGGCGCTGACGGTTTTTATTCTTTTTTCTTGAATACGAAGAACCAGAGGCATCCGCCGCCTGCGAGTACAACGACTACGATGACGACAGCGACAATCCAGCCGTTGCCCTTGGGTTCAGGGTCTTTCTCGGAGCTGTTGTTCCCCACGTTGCCGTCTCCCGCGGGAGGATTGGGGGTTTCAGAAGCAACCTCGATCCATTTTGCGTAGAGCGTTGTGTCCTCGGTGATGGCGGTATCAAAGCTGAATGCTTGGGTCAGGTTGGCATCGGTGTACCAGCCGGCAAACGTATATCCGTCTTTTGTGGGTACTTGGGGAAGAGTAGCGTTGCTACCTGCCTCAATGGTTTGAGAGGTGACCGAGCTTCCGCCGTTGGTGTTAAAGATAACGTCAACCATAACGGGCTCTTCGTCCAGAACCTTAAGCAAGCCGTCCTGCTTTGCTACGGTGTAAAGACCTGCATCAGCCATCGCTTGGGCGTATTCCGCACGGACGATTACAGTGTTGTTCGCAACGTCGGAGGCGCTCAAAATTAGAGTTTTGCCGCTTTCGTCCAAGGTCAGGGTCGCGTCAAGCGTAACGGAGGCGTTAGCGGTGTTCGTGCCAAGGATGATAATTTGCTGCACAGAGCCGTTTTGAGAAGCGGCGCGGATTTCGCTTTCGCCGTAAACCTTAACCGTGTGCGTGCCGTCATTTACCACCAAAACGCCAAAGCGGTTGGAGTCGTGCAGAGGGCTGACGTTCTTACCAATCAGGATAGAGTCTTCAATGTCAACGGTGCTTCCCGTTGCCCAGATATTCACAGCAGCCCAGCCAAGGAGTGTGGAGTCCTTGACGGTAATGCGGCTTTCGCCAGAGGCGTTGTTCAGGTTAAGCGCATAGTAATTGCCCATACTAACGTCAACGTCCTCTAAGGTCAGATTTACCTTTGCGCCAACGTTAATGCCGCGGGAGTATGCCTTCGTAATGGCAAGCCCGTTGACGGTAAGCTCGCTCAGAATAACGTCGGCCTCGGCGGTAATGTCAATCACTCTGTCCATATTGCCGCCGTTTGCGATGATAGAGAAGCCCTCACCCTCAATGGTAACGTCCTTGTTTATGGTCAATGCTGCATCCAAATAAACATCGCCGATAAGAACAATGACCTCGTTTTCCTTCACAGCATCAACAGCGCTCTGCAAGGAGGTATAATAAGTAGTGTCTATCTTGGCAACAGCGCCCGAAACGGTGATGTTGCTTTGTGCATTGACGTCCTTTACCGTTACCGTTTCAGCCACCTTAATGACGGCGTTTTCGGGATTGGCATTCAAAGAGGGATATTCGTTCAGCAGAAAAATGCTCTGCGGCGCGCCGTATTGGCTCTCTGCGATAATTTCGCTGCTGCCGAGAATTTCAACGGTGATGTTTTTATCGTTGACAACCACAACGCCGAAGGATTCATTCGGGCTGTTGCTGATGCCCTTCAAGGTAGAGTTCGTCACGTACACAGACGTTCCGTCACCCCAAAGGTTAATAGCGCCCCAGGCAGTCAGCTCGGAATTTTTTACGTATACAGTGCTTCCCGCGGCCGAGGAGGTGACGTTCAAGGCGTAGTGCGAAATGCCGCTGACGCTCACGTTGTCAAGCGTAAGGGTAATTTCGTTTTGAATAACGTTAACGCCGCGCTCGCTGCTCGTGCCGATCAAATCAACGTTCTTGACCGTTGCATTGGCGGAAACGTTCAAAACACGTGTAGCGGTGCTGGTAATTTTGTGGTTGTTACCGTCTAAAACGATATTCTTTTCAATGGAAATAATTTCAGAGGCGGTAATATCGCTATTCAGGTATACGGTTTCGCCCTCTGCTGCCGCATCCAAGGCGTCTTGCAGGGTCGCAAAGGGAACCGCTGTGCTGTCGCGCATAATGTAGGCTTCCTCTGTCGCCGCGGACACGGAGCTTATCGTAACGGGTAAAATCAAAAGCATCAGTAAGACCAGAAATCCTATCTGTAACGCTCTTTTCGTGGTTCTCTTCTTTGTCATTGTTTTTTCTTCCTTTCGTTTTTTTGTTTTTGTTTTCCTTTTAACTCTTATTCGTCCTTCTGTTTTTTTCACAGGCGCATATACCTATCAAATCCTCTCCTTGCCTGTAATGTCGGCAAGAGAAGCAGTCGCCGTCCGCGCTTAATGGCAAGAGATATTTGCAACCGTCCTGCATCTGCGTGACAAAGGGGAAGCCTTCGTCTGTGTAAGTCGGTTGGTTCAAAAAATCAGGGTAGATGGGTAAAAGCCCTACCGTTCCTTTTCTTTTCTCACTCTCGCTGTAATACCCGTAATAAAGAATGAAGGTTTTACCAAAGGCGGTGATTTTCTTCGCTACCTCGCCTTCCTTTTTTTCCATATTATAACGACCTCCTCTCTGCCTTTTGCAAATGAACGCAAAAAATGCTATACTCGGTGTCTGGACCAAGTATAGCATTCTTCGCTTATTATTTCTATCCCCCAAAATGAAAAATTTTGACTATGCTTTCTTCCTGCCGTGCTGTCCTTTTTTTGACCGACAAGGATAAGAAGCCCCTCCAAAAACGCTGATTTTCCTATCCTTTTTTGTCAATAAGGAATAGGATTTTTCTTACAGTATAGCGGCAAGCTCGTGCCGCCCTTGCACGTTGCCCTTGTGTGTAGCGCTGCGCAGCGTCTGCTTTACACCCGCTATGGATATGCCAAGCTTATCCGCAATTTCCTGATTGGAAAGACCAAAAACGGCAAGCTTGGCAACCTCGCGCTCGCGCGTGGTCAGGTTGGCGGCTATATTGCGGCTTTTCACCGTGTTGCTTAGCTTGGCGTAATTGGCGCTTAATTGCTTTTGTAGCTTCTTCACTTCTGCCAGCGCATCAGCGCCTGCAAGCGCCAAGCGCTCCTCTAAAAGACTGTCAAGCGTGCGGTGATGCTCCGCTAAAAGTCCGTAAAGCCTGTCGGGAAGCGCTAAGGAAATGGCGCGATCAAGATGCCGCACCGCATCCTCTTCCTTGTCGATATTGTGATAAACAATGGCGCAAACCAAGCGCAAATGAATTTCGGGAATGACCATTTTGTCCGCCCTCGCCTGTGAAACCATCGGCTCTAAAATAAAGGGAAGAACGCGCAAGAAGGAAAGCCCCTGTAAGCCTTCCATCGAGGATTGCTTGCTTGCAATAGCAAAGCCTGACGCATATAAATATTTGGCGTAAAACACCTTGGCGGCAGGCAAAGCGTCTGCGGGAAGGGGCGAAAAATTGCCGACTTTAAACCATTCAGGGAAAAAACGGGTGTCGTAAAGGGCGCTGTCCAAGGCGGTCAGAGAAAAGCTGGCAATGTCTCTGTCCGCATCGCTTTTGCAGGGCGCCTCACATATATGCATTTTCGCCTTGTTCCACATATCAACGTCCCCTCGCCAAATGGCGCAAAGCCCCAAGAGCATTCCCGCGGATTGTACCGCGTAAAAGCCTGAATGCTTGTTCAGTAAATAATTGGCTCTCTCGTATACCAAATCTATTTCTCCGCGGGAATAGGCAATTTCGGCCTCAAACAAAACCTGTGCCTCGTGATTGTGGGCAAGGCGCTTCGCGCAATCGTCCGCCGTTCCCGGAACGGTATATAAATTACTCATATATAAAAAGGGCGTCTTGCGTGGCAAGGGCATATCAACGGACTCACTCTCTTCCTTCTCGCGCCTGCCTTCCTTGGTTCTGCCGTCCGCCATTCTTTTGGCGGAAGAAGGAATCATCCACGAGCGCCCAAAGCGCATTACCCCCTCAATTTTTCCCGCGGCGCAAAGCGCCTGCACGCGGCGCTGAGAAATGCCCCACTTTTTTGCCGCTTCCTCAATCTTGATATAATCCGTCATTCTTTTTCTCCATATCATTCGCATATGCGAACATTATACTATTCGTTTTGACGCATAATATATTATTCGTTTATGCGTCAACTACTGTCATAATTATATAAAAATTTTTTGTTTTTGTCAAGATTTTTGCCGTATTTTCTCGAAAAAAATAAAAACAGTCCGCAAAAAGCGGAAGAAAACGCACACAAATCGGCTTTTTCTTGACTTATATTCCTTTCTGTGTTATATTATTGAAGAGGGAAGGTGATATGATGTCGTTGGTAGAAACAAGCAGATTTATAGCGTTCATTCTTCGCCATAAGCCCGAGGCTATCGGTATAACACTTGATGAGCACGGTTGGGCTCGTGTCGATGAGCTGATAAAAGGGGTGAACCAAACGCGCCCCTTAACAATGGCGCTACTTGAAGATATTGTTCGGTTGGACGAGAAAAAGAGGTATTCCTTTAACGAGGATAAAACCTTAATACGAGCGAACCAAGGGCATTCCGTGCCTGTTGACGTCGATCTGCAAGAGACAATTCCCCCGTCGGTGCTTTACCACGGAACAGCGGAAAAATACGTTCCCTCAATCGATAACGAAGGGCTCGACCCAAAATCCCGCCTGTACGTTCATTTGTCTGCCGATTATGATACGGCGGTAAAGGTAGGCGCAAGGCATGGTAAGGTCGTTGTCTATACGGTCAATACCGCAAGTATGCTTGCCCACGGGCACGTGTTTTATCTCTCGCAAAACGGTGTCTGGCTAACCAAGTCCGTGCCCGCAGAATATCTTGCGAAAATAAAGGATTAGGCAAAGCAGCATATTGTAATGTGAAAAAAGGAAACAAAAATGAAAGCATCAGTTTTAATCACAGGTGCATACGGTGGAATGGGAAAAGCCACGGTAAAGGCGCTGAAAGCAAAAGGCTTTTGCATTTTTGCCTTGGATAAAGCCGTTGGCGAAGGGGAAGAGGACATATTTCCAGTAAAAGCCGATATCACCGATGAAGAAAGCGTGAAGAGCGCGTTTGACCTTGTAAGCGGAATGACCGAGGAGCTGTTTGCCATCATTCATTTTGCGGGAATCTATATGCTGGATTCGTTGGTGGAAATGAAAACCGCTGACTTTGAAGAAATATGTAAAATCAATCTCGGCGGCGCTTTTTTGGTAAACAAAATATTTATGCCTCTTTTGAAAAAGAATTCCCGCATCGTTATAACAACAAGCGAGCTTGCCCCGCTTGACCCCTTGCCCTTTACAGGAATATACGCCGTAACCAAAGCCGCCCTTGATAAATATGCCTATTCGCTCAGAATGGAGCTTCAACTGAAAGAAATCAAGGTCAGCGTTCTTCGCGCGGGCGCCGTTGAGACAGGTATGCTTGGCGTTTCCACCGAGGCGCTGAACCGCTTTTGCGAAAGAACCGCGCTTTACACCTGTAATGCCAAGCGTTTCAAGCGGATTGTGAATAGGGTAGAGGCAAGATGCGTCTCGCCTGCCAAAATCGCCAAAAAGGTGTTGCAAATACTCAATAAGCATAAACCGCGTTTTGCGTATAGCATAAACCGAAACCCGCTTTTGTTGCTTCTCTCTGCCTTGCCAAAAGGAATGCAGCTTTGGATAATCAGGCAGGTGCTGAAAACCAAGGAAAAGGGAAATTAACCCTGCGCTTGCAGGCAAATAAAAAATATAACCGAAAATAAAAACAGCCGATGGGAAATGAATCCTTCATCGGCTGTTTTTTTGATAAGAGCGGCTTGTGCTGAGCCAGTCAAATTATCAGGAAAAAAATGCTTTTCATCGGTGGAAAAGCTGAACGCAGGCACAAGAGCCGACGCCGTCGAGGGACAGCGTAATCCCTTTTTCTTTCAGCGAGTCGGCTTTGAGCAAGTCCTCGTTCTCTGTCAAGTAATCGACCTCGGGGGCGAGAACGGGAAGAACGGTTACCGTTTTTTGATGCTTGCAGCGAGAGAAAGCAATAATCTTCACCCTTTCAAGAGAAGCATCGCTGAATTGCAAAACCAGCATTTTTTCGTCATCTGCCAGAATGCGGCATTCAGAGCAGCGCCAAAATTCCTTTTCACGCTTGTAATTCGCAACGGCGCGTTTTAAGGAGTCAAAATAGGACGGCGGTATCGCGCTCAAATCACAGCTGAAGCCGAGCGGTCCGCCTAAGGAAGCGTGAATTAAAAAATCCTCGCGCAGGCTCTCTATTGCCGTCCAAACGGCGTTCCCGCTGGAATAGAGAATGTCGGGCACCTCACCGCTATACACTTGGCGGAACGAAGGAATACCCTCTACCGTGATCCAATGCTCAAGGGCGCGTGACGGCATTCGAATGAGCGTGTTTTTGTAAATGTCAAGCTGGGCGGCAAGGCTGTGATTGTCGCTCATCCAGAAAGAATCAAAATAGGGAACGTTGCCAAGAACCATACGAAGCCCTCCGCCCGCGCAGCATTCAAGGTGAACCTCGGGATGCTCTTGACGCAGACGGCGCAGAAAATCACGGTACCCTCGGAAGTAAGACAAAAAGGCATCGGAATTCATATCTATGTCGGGAACAATGTTGTAATCGAATTTGATCAATTCAATATTGTATTGACGAATACGCGCGGAAAGAATAGAAAAAATATGGTCGACGGCACGCGCATCTGCAAAGTTGACGAAAGCGCGTTCCTTTTCCACAAAATAAAGCTCGGGATTTGCCAAATACGTTTCGTTGCTCGTGGCGGCTCCCTCAATTTCAAACCAGAGCCCGGGGCGCAGACCCTTCTCGCGCACAAGACCAAACAGCGTCATCATTTTACCTTGAAGCCCCTGCTTCGTTGACTCTAACCAAGAGCCAAAGGGATGAGGACCACCGCTTTGCGTGTTGATAGCACGACCAAACCAGCCGCCGTCAAGAACAAAGTATTCAACGCCAAGCTCTGTCGCTTTTTCCAGCTGAATGAGCATATCGTCATAATCAAGACTGCCAAAATGGAACATCCATGTGTTATATATCACGGGAACGTCTTTTTGTGGGTAAATATCGTTACAATAGCGGTGCAGCTTGTATGCGTCCAAGTCCAAACGGTTTTCAAAGGAATAATAGAGAACAGGGGCGAGCGAAAGGCTTTCACCTGGCGCTATGGTGTAGCGAAAGCCCTCATTGGAGAAGCCTGCCTGCACAACGACCTCGTTGGAATGCGTGTCCACAATAAAGCGGCGCGCCGCTTTTATCTGCCACATTCCATCGCAAAGAAGATGGTAAACGGTGCCGCGGCTCATCTGGGAATTCCAAAGAGCTAAAATCGGCGCCGCACCCGTGCCAAAGCGCATATCGTCGTTTTGCGCCGAAACGGCGGTGTGAAGCGTTTGCCATGCGCCAATGCTCTCTTGCGACCACTCACAGCGTTGCGTATATATCTCGTATGCGCTGTCCTCAAGCGCGAAGCGCAGCTGCGCGCTGTATAATGTAAGCGGGCGATTGGATGTGTTAAAAAATACGTCCTCGCGGCGGGTGACCCCCGAAGGATGCGGTGTAAAAACAGTTTGGATTTCGTACTCCTGTGAGGTGAAGCGGTACGTGCTTCCTTCGCAGGTGAGCGCTCCGACAGGCTGAGCAAAATCTCCTCTTATGGCGTATAATTGATTGGCATTTTCTACTTTCATCATACGTATATCCTCCAAGTGAACGATAGGTGCTTTTATGTTTTCCTCAGTAGATTAAATCCTTTTGCTTTGCCATCTGCCGCTTTTGAAGCGTATGATGTAGGCAATCGCCTTAAAGGCTTCGTTTGCGGTATAGGCGATCCAAAGTCCCGTCAGCCCCCAACCGAGAGTGACGGCGAATATATAACCGAGCAGAACACTGCATCCCCAACAGCAAAGAACAGAGGTGAGAAAACAGCATACAGTATCGCCGTTGGCGTTGAGGGTGTTTTCGGAAATATGGTTGATCGCGCGGGCGACCTCTAACAGAACGTCAATTCCAAGAATGGTCCCGCCAAGAAGCAGCGTTGTTTCGTCCGTTGTAAAAAGAGAAAGAAGCGGACGGTGAAGCACAAAAGCGATAAGGGAAAGAAGGAGATTGCCAAGGGTGGTAAACCGTAAATTCTGGCGGTAGAGCGCGCGAATACGCAAAAAATCCTTTTGACCTCGCAAACGCCCGACAAGCACGCCCGTCGCCTGTCCGAATGCCAGGCTGAAGGGAGTGAATTGCATAATGGTTTGCGCGTATGTTTTGGCGTTGATAGCGGCATTTCCAAGCCCTGAAATAAAGCCCGTTGTCAGAAAAGAGGCAAGCGAAAAAGAAAACGTTGTCATTCCGGCAGGGCAACCAATGCGAAGAATACGCGTAACCTCAGGCAAGCAAAAGCGGAATCGGAAGGGACAGCGCAGTCGCCATAGGAAAAGGATGGATGCTATCAGCGGCAAGACCTGTGATAAAACTGCTGCATATGCGACTCCGTCTGTTCCCGAAAAAAAGGCAGGAACGGATGGGGAGTACAGGAAAAAAAAGCAAAGCAATGCGTTTGCGATGGCAGAAGCAATGTTTGTTGCCGTGGAGATAATGGCGAACCCGTTGCAGATCAAGAGGGTGCTGATGTAGCTTTGCAGAACGGGTATGATGGTGGTCGCAAGACGAATGCGCAGATAAGATACGGCAATAGGATGCGTTTGCGCGTCAAGTGAAAACGATTTTATAATATGCTCGGTGGCAAAGCAGGATAAAAGCAAGAAAATGACGCAAATGAGTATGGCAAGAAAAAAACCTGTTCCCGCAATGCGTCCTGCGCGCTCGCGGTTTTTCCGTCCTAACTCGGCGCTCATTACAATGCTCACCCCAAGAGAGATCATGTGCGTCAGCTGTAAGCAAAGAAGAAAAAACGTGTTGGCTACGCCCACCGCGGCAGTTGCCGTTTCTGAGTATCCTGAAAGAATGAGCGTGCTGACGGTTGTGATGGCGTAGGAGAGCAAAAGCTCCAAATGCTTGGGTAAAGCTATGGAAAATAAGCTAATCTGACGCCCCTCTTCCATAAAGGAAGAAAGCTCTTTGTCGTACAGTTTCATGGTTTTGCGCTCCTATCGGTGTATTTTCCGATATGTTTTCGGGGCAATGCCCTCGTATTTTTTGAATATGCGGCAAAAATAACCTTCACTTTCAAAGCCAACGGTAGTGGCTATTTCCGACAGTGATGCTTCCGAGAGCAAAAGCAGGTTTTTGGCTTCGTCCAAGCGAAGCGTGTTTCGGTAAGCAAATATGGTCTGTCCTGTTGCACGGCGAAAAACGCGATTTAAGTGATTGAACGTGAGGAAAAAGACCTTTTCAAGTGTGTAACTGTCAAAGGACTGCGTGTAGTTGCCTTCAACATATTGCTTGATGCCCTTCACCAGCGCTTTGTTCCGAGGAGAGCTGATAGCCGCCTGTGTGTCCTTATCGGTCAGGATATACTCCTGTATGGAAAGCAACGCCTTGGAAAGCGTGTAGAAATGCTCCAAGCGTTCTTCGACAGAGCGGCAAACAATGCTTGTGCGGCAATGGGAAAAGAAATCCAGTAACCCCTTCCAAAGAACGTTGTCCTCAATGCTCGTTTTTTGCGGAAGATATAAAATAGGTAGAAATGCGTTTCTTTTTGTAAATGCTTCCTTTTGTAAAGCGGCTTGGGCTTTGGCGACCTTTTCATCAAGAAAAGAAAGAGGCGCATCTCCATTGATATGAAGAAAAAAATATGTACAAAACGTGCTTTTCGTAGGCGCTTGCGTAGAACCCTTCGGGAAGAAAATGACGTCGCGCGGTTTTAAGACCGTTTCAACCCCGTTGATAAGAAGCGTCATTTCCCCTTCGGCAATAAAGTAAAAGATATGATCGGTTGTTTTGCGCGAAACGTGCATTCTCGGCATATGAAAGCACTCTTTTCCCCATATGAGGCTGTCAAACAGACACGAAAGAGGTATACGGACATAGGACATAACGGTTCTCCTTTTCCGAAATGAACGGAAAAATCCTTCTAACCATATTAAAGCATATTTTTATGCAAAAGGCAATGGATTTTTGTGTTTTAATTTGCACAAAATCGGCTTTTTTGCGTATGCGCCTTTTGCCGCGGCGGCGTAATAGCACATCCCACGCGAAAAGAGCTCCTTTTTCCTCTTTCTCATCTTTGGCGCTCCGTGCTCGTGCCCGTAACCGCTTCTGCCGTTTTCAAGCATCTCAACATATTACCCATGCTGTCATACTTGTATTGAATATTATCCTTTAATACGCCGTTGCTGTCAATATTTCAAGAAAAAACCAGACCGCTTCAGCGGTCTGGAAAACAATATTTATTGTATAATAACAACATAATTCCTTTATTACCTAAATATTTTGATAATCCACGCGTTACACTTGTAGATATGTTTGGAAGAAATGTATACCATGAAGCTCTTAAAGCGGTTCCAATGGATGTAATGAGCCCAGCGTCAATGCGTGTCAGTTGATAGATGACTTTGTCGGGAAATTGTCGTTAGTATCTGAGTATTCAACAAAATGAATATCTACTCTATCCCATATTTGCAATAAAGAAAAAGTTCCGCTGTTTTTAATTTTAAATAGCTTATCATTCTCTTTAATTTTATTCATAAAACCTTTTTTTTCATAGCCATCTGGAGTTAGATAAAACCAAATTATCTTTCCAGATTCAACTTTGCTTGGATCAGTTGGTTTGGATTCTACAACGCAATTTCTATAATGAGAATAGTTTTTTATAGAAAATATTGCTTTTGTTATTTTTCCAGAATTTATCCCATCCACAAAATCGCGATATTTCATATCTAATCTCCAATCTGAAAACAAAATTCAAATGATTATCGTTTGCCGAGTCTAGTTAATATATCATCAATAATATTCAACAGATCATCCAATGTTTCGGCATACGGATATTGTTTTAATTTATCATGAATTCTTCTAGCTAAATCCTTGTCCTCAATATTTCTTAGCCTTTTTGCTTCCTCCCACATTTGTTTCTCATGCTGGTTGTGTCCCATTCTTGCGCCAGAACCCTTAGCAAACATCAAAAGTCCAGCACCTGCAACCACGGCGGCACCGCCCACAATTTGTGCTCCGGTAACAGTAGCGACGACGGTATAACCAATCACGCCACCCAAATTGACAGGCATAAGAATGGGGAAGGATGTAGACAAAAATGCACTGATAAAGGGGGCGGCATACCCTACAATTCCACCAATCGCGGCCCCAATCAATCCGCCGCCTAAAACACCTAAGAGGGTTTGACCAACCAAGCTCCAACCCGTTGCTCCGGCAGCGGACGCTTGATTATAAGCGTATATACCGCCTACAGTTCCTCCGATAACGGCACCGGCAATCAATCCAATAAGAATTGCGGTTGTGAGCACAAAAGTACCATTCGGATCGACACAATTCACCGGATTATTCAAGCAATACGCATACAGATTCAATCCGTTGATGGACTCAGGATCAAGATACGAGAGATCGTCAATCGTCATAAATCTGCCGATCTCAGGGTCATAGTATCTCGTTTTGAGGAAATATAGTCCAATACCGATATCGTAGTAATAACTGCGGTATCTGAACGGATTAACAATACCGATATGAGTATCGTCGGTAATTTCAGAACCATCTGCGTTAAGAACTTTGCAGTATCCTCCACCGTCGCATAGTCGAAATGCGCGCTCAGCACAGCTTCGCTTCATTTCTCTTTGCTTTGGGCGGTTTCGCTTCACAAAAACAATTATCAATTGTTTTTTGCTTGCTACCCCACGCAATACTTCCTAAAACATAGTCAAAATGTACGCTTGGCACAGCCGCGCTTCATTTTTTCTTGTTTTAGTTAAGCACTTCAAAAAAACAGTTATCAACTGTTTTTTCTTGTTTACATACTATATTTTACCACAATGTTGCCATTGCTGTCAAGTAGTGCAATAATGTCGTTTTGCGCGTTCTTTCTGTAATAATATGTAGAACCGTTGTGTTTAACTGCGAAAACGCCCGTATGGTCATAGAGGAATTCAAGCCCGTTGCTTTGCTTGATAAGATTTCCGCTATTATCGTAAGTAAAGATGATTGCAGTTTCGCTTTCCTTTTGCTTGCTGATACGGCGACCTCTTGCATCATAGGTAAAGGTATTGCCGTCAAAGCTCGTCAACTGTCTGCCGTTT